>DAHUYK010000165.1 GCA_027315245.1 Vulcanimicrobiota bacterium
GATGCGTCGGGACGGATCCTCAAGGAGCAGCCCCTCGACGGCGTACGGCGATTCCGGTTCCACCAGGACGAACGTGATCGCGTCGAGTTCGCAACGATCCTCGACGAAGGGCACGACCTGATTCTGATCGATCTCCCGGCGGCATCGGTGACGCTGCTCCGCAGGATCGAAGAGGATTACGGGTTCTTCCGCCTGGCCCACGAGGCCGGGTATGCGGTGACGCTGGTCGTAGTCGTGACGCCGGACGAGGCGAGTCTCGCGAGCGTACGCGCCGCGGCCACGCTCGATCCGCACGCCGATCTCGTGATGCTGCGGAACGCGGCGTTCGGCGACGCCGAGGATTTCATCGTATGGGACGGATCGACGCGGGACGGCATCGAGCCCGCGAAAGGCAAGAGCGTGCTCGCCGATCGCGGCGGCGCCGACCTCACGCTTCCGATGCTCAATCGCGGGACGGTCGCTCTCATCGGTGCGCGGAAGATCTCGTTCGCCGACGCAGCCGCCACGGATTCGCCGCTGCATTCCGGCCGGAGATCGCAGGTCGCGACGTGGCTGACGAAGGTCGAGCGCGAGTTCGCCAAGGCGCACGGGGCGATGGGGATTCCCCAGCGTGGCGATTCGGAAGCGCGGGAGTCGGCGGCATGACCATGCTCGATACGATGCTCCAGCGCATCCCGGCGGAGCGCCGCGAAGCATTCCTTTTGTCCGTTCATGCGTTGAACATCTCGCCGGACTCGCCCGATCTCGTGCAGGCGTTCCTCGCAGTCGAGGCGCTCGCGCCGATGCTCGACGCATTCACGCAGGCGAACGCCGACCTGCCAGGCATGATGAAGGCCGCCGGAGCCGAGATCGTTCGGGGCCTCGCTGATAGCATCGCTGCCGAGACGACGGAGCGTATTTCGAAGGAAGGCATCGCGCGCATCGAGGCTCATGCCATCGCGCTGTTCGCCGGCATGGAGCAGCGGCTCGATGCAACGCTCCAGGCTTTCGGAGACGGAACGGTTTCAGTCACGCGCTCGATGGACGCGCGCACAAAGGAGGCCGTGGATAGAATCGAGTCCGCCACGAGCAAGGTGAACATCCACGCGCATGATGTGAAGATCCATCACGAACGCGGTGTGGAGTTCATGGCTGGCGTCTACAAGAAATTGTGGATCGCGCTCGGGATCGCTGCGGTGCTCGGCATGATCGCCATGTACGGGTTCGATCACGGTGCCGGAATGTTCCACGCGCTTCGCGGAGCGATGCACCGGTGAGTCTGCTGGATCGGTTCTTCGGCGGCGGAGGGGGCAGCGGGGCTGCGCAGCCTTCGCGCGTCGACGCGCAGCTCGTCGAGCGGCTCGTCGCGATGGACGACGACGAGTTCCGGCGGTACGCGCCGAGCGAGCACGCCGGCCGGCATCACGCCGAGCTGAAGCTGGCCGTCACCCGACGCCGGGAGCATGCATCGCGAGCGCTGGAGCCGCAACCGGATCGGCTCGTCTTCCACTTGGGCGAAGCGACTGGACTACTCGGACTTCGCAATCACTCGGCTGCGATGAAGCGCGGTGAGGCCGCCGACCTCAGCCAGTTCGACCTGTTCGAGAATCTCGCGGTCGTCGGCGCTCCTGGCTCCGGGAAGAGCCGCGCCATTCTGCAACCGCTCGTCTACGACTGGATGCGGCATCCGACGTCCGGCATGGTGGCATTCGGCGTGAAGCGTTCGTGGGCAAGGACGCTCCGAAGCATCGCGCGGCAATTTCGCCGCGACAGTCAAATCCATACCATCGGTCCCGGCGCCGACCCCATGTCGCTGTTGCTGGGGCTTTCGCCCGACGCAGTGGCGTACTTCAGTCGAACGGCGTTCGACCTTCATGCACGCGGGCAGGGGCATCATCAGTTCTTTACGGACTCGGCCTCCAACTCGATCTGCGCCGGAGCGATGATCCTCGACAGCCTCTGCGCTGGCGGCATCTTCATTGCCCGCCTGCCGGCACCCAACGGCGAAGGCGACATGGAGCACGCGTTCTCGTACGCCATTCCATCGATCTACGAAATGGTCTACATGGACGATGCCACGTGGAACGCATTCGAAGCGCAAGCACGCGAGCGTGCGCTGCAGCTGAACGATGCAGGACGCAGCGATCTCGCCGAACAGATCTCGGACGGTCTGCGCACCTTTCACCGCGAGCTGCTCACGCAGGCGACGGATACGAAGAACGGGATCAAAGGTCAGATTGCAACGGTCTTCTCGCCGTTCGTGATCAACCGCACGCTTCGCAAGACGTTCTGTGGCAGCGAAGAGTTCGACTTTACGTGCCTCGATAGAAGCGAGTCAATTCTGGTCGATGTCGACGTCCAGGAGTTTCCCGTGGCCGCCGAACTCGCATACCTCCTTGTGTTCCAGCACCTCGCCGGTGCGGCGCAGCGGCGCGAGGGAGCCGTCATTTCGAATCCCGTCCTGCTCTTGCTCGATGAATACACGCGAATTGCCGAGATCCGGCAAGCAGATCTGTTCCAAACAGCGCGGGGAGCAGCCATCGCCTGCGTCATCGCGTACCAGAGCCAGGCGCGCATGAACCACGTGCTCGGCGGAGCCATCGGCGGCGAAGCCGTGCTCGGGACCTTCCGCAATCTCATTGCTTTCAGCGCCGACGAACCCATGTTGAAGATCCTGCAGACGCTGACCGGAAAGGCCGAGGTACTGCGCGAGAGCCGCACGCGTCAGCGCGGGCGCAGCATGGGGCAGCCGGGCTTCGGCATCACCGGATCCGCGCCGTCGTCCAGTTGGTCGGAGTCGACCGCCAGCAACGTGGTGGAAAGAAGCGTCGTCGACGCGCAGATATTCCGATCACTCGAACGGAGTTTCCGGGACAAAGCGACTGGCGCACCGCTTCCGACCGACGAGCAGTACGCGCAAGCCGTCGCGGTGCTCTCGATCAACCAGGTCAACAAAGACGACGTGATCGTCGTGCACCCGTGGGATCCGGAGGAATAATAATGCAGAGCCCTTCCCCCTCAGCCAATCCCGACCGCATCCGCACTCGCGGCGTCCATCCGACGATACCAATCCTCATGATGATCTATCTACTCGTCGGCTTCGCCTACGCATTCGGATTCAGCGTCTTCCTCGGTAAGGCGTGGCCGATGGCGATCTATTTCCTCGGCCTGCCATTCGGCGTGTTCGTCATCCTCAAACGCGTCCTGCTCGTCACGTTCACGGGTTGGCCCAACGTCCTCGCAGTCGTCTACGCGCTCATCGGAACGGTGCTCCTGATCGCTGGCGCGGTTCCGCATTCGGCGCATGCGATGGGATGGGCGGCGATCCTGATTGTGTCCGGACTGTTGACGTGGGGACCGATCATCGGCATCGTGTGGCTGATCGCGAAAGCGGCCGGCCAGCGGAGGCGATCGATGCAGGCGGACGAGCATGCCGCATTCGTGGAAGCGCTCGTAACGGAGCACCATCCTGAAAGCACCGAGCCCGATGCCGACGACAGTGCGGCGTGGGGCATCCGGGCGGGGTGAAGGAAACGGGGTGGCCTACTTCTTGCCTACGGAATTCAATATCTGGTTGTCGCGGAGCAGAGAGGCAAAACGCCGCGGGTTGCGGCCCTTCGCGATCCTGTCTACCAAGAGATCGATGTAGGACACCCCAGCGGAACCGAGATTTGCCGCTGCGAATCCGACCGTTGCGCCAGCCGCAGCGCCCGCTGGCCCGGCGAGAACTCCACCGACGGCGCCACCTGCGAAGGCCACGCCAAGTATCCGCACGATCTGGAACCATCCGCGGTCGGCGAGCTTCGTCTTGGAATCCTTCGCAACCAATGCGGCATAGGCGTCAATAACGGCCGGGGCATCAGCTGGGTCAGGCTTTGCCCAAAGCCACTCCTGAAACGCTAACACCTCCGGGCGGCTTCGCATCTCCAGCACATCCTGGAATGACAGGCTCTTAGTGAAAATCAGATCCCTTATTGCTGGCAATGACTCGGTGCGAAGGATTTCTTCAACAGTCTTGATCACCTTGCCGCTCGAACGTACCTCTTCCGCGACCTTGAGCATCGTCTTCCATGTCGCCTCGTCTTCGTACAGGTCCCACTCACGCTCGAAGAGTATTGCCGATTCCGCCAAATCGTCGGCGAGCTTGTGCAAACGATTCCGGTCTTCTTGCCCGAGAGTATGTTCCGGAGTTCCAGGGTCGAATCCGAGATCGCGAAGACGTCCATCGCGATAGGCATTCAGGACGGCTTCCACAGCCTGCTTCGGCGCCTCATCCGGCGTGCTCGCCATATGCTTTGCCGCTCGCCGCCCAAGGCTGCGTCGGACACGGCGATCCAATTCTGGATGCCACTTCATTCCCGCTATGCAAGACGCTTCGGGATCGGCATGCACCGCATTGCTCGTATTGCCATAGGTCAGAGGCGAGATCCCCTGCGCCAACAGCTTCTCTTCCGGCTGTAGGATCAGCGGTCGCCAGAGCACGAATTCAATCGCGCCCTCCTCCATCAGTCGTTCGACTTCCTTAGCGCCAAAGACACGGGTCAAGACCGCCAGAACCACGTTTTCGCCGTACACCTTGAATGTGACACGTGGCGCAATCATCAGCGCTTCGCCAATCGACAGCAGTGCTGACGCGTACGCCGCTTTGGATTCAGCGGTTTCCGGCAGGTCAGGCCGCTTCAGGAAGCTTAGAGCGACCGCGTCCACCTCGACGTTGAAGATCGCTTTTGGTACAGCCGAATACTTCGTCACCGGATCACCTGCGGTGCCTCCGCTCTGGCACGTAGCGTCCAAGGATGCCGTTCATGGCATTATTGTTCGGGGGGCACCCGGCATGCCCCCGGCTCCGCGGCAACGCGAATCGAGTGCTCAACTATGGCAACGCCACCGCCGATGACGGTCTCGCCGCCGAGCGACGGGCAAACGCGCAAGCACGCTTGAACGAAGTCTGCCGGGAACGCGTACGGCTTCGCAATCGCCAAATGCGGGAAGTAGCCGCCGCGCGTGCAGAGTTTGCCTTCGCCGGTGCGCCAAGCAAAGATGCCGATCACACCGTCGGCCTGCACGACGATCCTCTCGCCTCCCTCCACCGGCAGAACGCTCCATTCGCGCGTTTTGCGCTGCCCAGGAAGTTTCGCGGTGAACGTGTTCTTCATCGCACGATCACCACCGGATACATCGCCGGAAAGGTCACGACGCGGCCGAAGTCGCGGACGTGGATGCACCCGCAATCGCAAATAACGGTGCGCGCTTCGAGCGTCTTCGTCGTGTGATCGTCGGCGAAGTACGTGATCGCGTCGCCTCGCTGGATTTCCGCC
>DAHUYK010000001.1 GCA_027315245.1 Vulcanimicrobiota bacterium
CGACTTCGATCCGCTCGATGCCGAAAACGCGGGCCTGCACGAGGAAGCGCTCGAGCAAGGCCACGAGGAAATTCGGCTGAACCTCGAAGGCTTCGAACTCGAGAACGGGCCGGTCGAGATCGAGCACCACGAAGAGCGCGAAGAGCAGGAGCAGTAACCCCGCGCTTCCGCGTCCGACGCCGTCGGAAGCGGCCTTCGAGCGCGCCTTTGCGACGCTCCTCGACGTTCAATCTCCGCGCGGTGCCGTAGCCGCCTTCGTCGACGATGCGCTCGCGCGGCGCGACGAGTACCTGCGCGATCGGTACGCGAGCATCGGCGAGGCGACGTCTTTTCATTCCAAGGTGGTCGGCGTGTCGTTCGACGGGCGCCAAGATACGATCGCTGGGCTGCGCGAAGGCGCGCAGCTCGAACTCGTACGCGAACCCGCGCACGAGAAGGACCCCAGCGCCATTGCAGTCTTTTACGGCACGCTTCGTCTGGGATACATACGGGCTGCGATTGCCAAGCATCTCGCGCCGCTCATCGACGGCGGCGCGCGGTATCGCGCCCGAGTCGAAAACCTCACCGGTGGAGGCGCGCGGAGCCGCGGCGTCAACGTCTTCGTCGCGCGCGATGCGGGCGCGACCGTCGAAGAGCGCTCGCGCGAGCGGGCCGCACGGCGGGCTGCGTGGAGCGGTGACGCGCAGAGCGTGCGCGCGGCGTTGCTTGGTTCGGCGCAACCGCATGAGTTTCAGGCAGCGGTGCTCGAGCGGCTTGAACGTGGGGTAAATACGCTCGCGCTCTTTGGAACCGGACGCGGCAAGTCGTTCTGCTTCCAGTTCCCTGCTGTGTTGCGGGCGCTTGCCGGCGGTGGGAAAACGCTTGCCGTCTATCCGCTGCGCGCGCTGGCAAACGATCAGTACGAAGCACTCGTGCGGCGCCTGGAGCCGTTTGGCTTGCGGATTCTGCGCGCGAACGGATCCATCGAAGCGCACGAGCGAGAGGATCTCTTCGCTGCGCTGCGCGAGGGCAGTTGGGACCTCATTCTCGCAACCCCGGAGTTCCTCGCCTTTCATAAGGAAGCGTTCCGAGGCGCAAGCGCGCCTTCGTTCGTCGCCATCGACGAAGCGCACCACGTGTACGAGTCGCGTCATCGGCCTGCGTACGCGGGCCTCGGCAAGACGATCGAGGCGCTCGGCGCGCCGCAGGTGCTGGCGCTCACCGCAACCGCGGACGACGCGGCGTTCTCACGCATCGCGCAAGAGCTGCGCGTGACGGCATGGGTCATCGATCCGACGGTGCGCAAGAACCTTCACCTCATCGATGCGCGCGGCCGGCGTGACAAGCTGGAGTACTTGAGCGATCTCTTTTCGCAAGGCGGCAAGGGCATCGTCTACTGCAACTCGCGCAGCGAAGCCGGCAAAGTAGCCGAACGCCTTCGCCGCGCGCTCGCAGCGCACGGCGCCGAGGTGATGTTCTACCACGCGGGGATGCCGAGCGCAGCGCGGCGAGAGGTGGAGGGATACTTCCGCGAAGGGGCGCTTCGCGTCGTCGTCGCGACGTCGGCGTTCGGCGAGGGCATCGACCTTCCCGACGTGCGCCACGTCGTTCTCTATCATCTGAACTTCGACTTCACCGAGTTCAACCAGCAGGCAGGGCGCGCGGGGCGCGACGGTGCCGACGCGTTCGTACACCTGCTCTACGGTGAGAGCGACCGCAGAATCAACGACTTCATCATCGATCGCGGGGCTCCGACGATCGCGACGCTGCGCCGTCTGTACACGGGTATGAAGGGCGCGGCGCGCGACGGCATTCTGAGCGCGAACGCGTCCGACATCGCACGGACGCTCGACATGGACAAGGCCGACGATCGGACCGTTCGAGTTGCCGCTCGCATCTTCGAGGACGAAGGCCTTGTCGAGGTGGGCGAAGATGATAACGGCCGTTACCTGCGCTTTCTGGCGCCGCCGGCGAAGATCGACATGGAGCGCAACGAGCGCTTCGCCGAGGGAGAGGCCGAGCGCGAAGCCTTCGCCCGATTTGCCGAGTTTGCGCTGACGGCGCGCGTCGAAGATCTCGAACGGCTCGTGAACCGTCCGATCTACCCGAGCGTTCCAGAGCGACGTTGAACTGGCACAAAGGAGGCAAGCCGTCGCCGCCGTACCACGGTGCATGAAGCAGAGACGTTCTCTTTGCGCTTGCGCTTTCGCATTGTTCGGCGCGATGGCCGTTCCGGCGGCGGCGGCGACACCGACGCCGAAGCCGCCAAGTGCGTACGATACATTCGTCACCGGGGCGACCGTGCAGTCGGGACTCATCCCGATCGTGACGAAAGCCGGAAACGTCTATCTCGTGCTTTCGCGCAGCCAGCTCGGCGCCGACTTCGTAGAAACGTCGGTGCCCGCCAGCGGCTTAGGCGGCTTCGGCCCGGCACAAGGCGAGCCATACGTCGCGCCGGCGCGCATCCTGCGCTTCGTACGCTACGGCAATAAGGTCGTACTGCAGTGGCCGAACACATATGCGAGCGTGAGAACGGGCTCGCCCGAAGAAGTGGGCACGGCACAGTCGCTCCCGAGCTCGATCATCGCCGTCGAACCGATCGTGGCTGAGGACACGGGCACCGGCACGGTCGTCATCTCGGCGGCGCCGTTCCTCGGCGACGTCGCTGACTATCAGGCGCAGTTCGATGCCGAGATCACAAGCCCGTTGCACGGGTACCATCTCGATGCGTCGCGCACGCTCTTCACGGCGACGAAAGCATTTACGGAGAACGACGTCCTGCACGTCGCGCAGACCTGGGCGAGCGCCGATCCCGACAAGATCGACAACGCGCCCGACGCGCGCAGCATCGAAGTGAAGATGTCGTACAACATCATCGCCGCGCCGCACGACGGATACATGCCGCGCATATACGATCCGCGTGTCGGGTTCTTCTCGCAGCCGCTCATCGATTTCAGCCGCGACTCGGAGATGACGCGCAACCTCGACTACATCTCGCGCTGGAACTTCGCGCCCTCGCATCCCGGGCAGCCGTCGGCGGCGACGCATCCGATGGTCTTTTACTTGAGCAATGACATTCCGACGAAGTACCGCGCGACGGTGCGCGCCGCGCTGCTGACCTGGAACGATGCGTTTCGCCGTGTCGGTATCCTCGACGCGGTTCAGGTTCTGCAGCAGCCCGCCGACCCAAGTTGGGACCCCGAGGACATTCGTCACAATGTCGTACGCTGGATCGACACGTCGTCGCCGCAGTACGGAGCGGAGGCGCTCATCGTTACCGACCCGAGGACCGGCGAAGAGCTCAACGTTGGCATCAACGTCGACGCCATCGAGGGAACCGCGGGTCATACGTTCCGGTACGTCATTGCGCCGGCGCGTGGCCTGCGCGACACGGCGGCTGGAGAACGGGCTTACACACTGCAAGCGCTTCGGGCTGTCGTTTTGCACGAGTCCGGACACGACATGGGCCTGCAGCACAACTTCATCGGCTCGATGGCGTACACGGCACACGATCTGCAGAGCCTCGCCTTCACCCGTCGCTACGGCGTTGCGAGCTCGGTCATGGAGTACTCGCCGCTGAATCTCTGGCCGAAGGGTACGCCGCAGGGCGAGTACGTGCAGACGGTGCTCGGCCCCTACGACTACCATGCGATCCAGTACGGCTACGAGTACGTTGCTGGAGCCTCGACCCCGCAGCAAGAGTTGCCGGCACTGCGGCGGATCGCCTCGATGTGGAGCGACCCGATGTATCGCTTTGCTTCGGACGAAGACGTGCAGTTCGCGACCGGTCATGCCATCGATCCACGCGTGGCGCAGTTCGATCTCACGAATCATCCGCTTGCGTGGTGTGCGACACAGCTGACGACGATGCACCGTCTCATGAACGACGTCGACAGCCGGTTTCCCGCACGCGGGCACTCGTACGAGGAGGCGCGCTTAGCCTTCTTGGCTCCGCTGTACCCGTATCTGCGATGCTCGATGATGCCGGTGCATACGATCGGCGGCGAGTATCTCTCTCGCGCCGACGCAGGAGATCCGCATGCGACGGTTCCGTTCACTCCGGTTCCGCTCGCGCAGGAAGAGCGTGCGTGGCACATGCTCGGCGAGAATCTCTTCTCCGACCGGGCCTGGGCGTTCAACCCGAACGTCCTCGATCGCCTTGCCTATCCTGAAGTGAGTTCGTTCACAGGCGGTTCTTGGGCGTACAACCCGACGCCGCGTCACGACGTTCCTATTTCGCAGCTTGCGGCCTCGGCACAGGACGCCGTGCTCAACGAACTATTCGCGCCGCTCACGCTGCAACGCATCGATGATCTGGCGCTGAAGTACCGGCGCGGCTCGACGATGAGCCTGAGCGACCTCTTCAACTGGGGGCGTGCGAGCATCTTCGGCAATCTCGCATCGGGAGCGACGTACGACGGCGTCGTGCGGCGCAACCTGCAGATTCGGTACGCGCAGCGTCTGGCGAAGCTTTGGACGTCGCCCGTCGCCGGAACGCCTCCCGACGCCCAGGCGCTCGCGCGTCTGCAGCTCGTGGACTTGCAGCGCGAGGCAAGCGAAGGCGCGTTGCGCACGGGTTCCGACGAAATGGCGCAGGCGCACTTGGAGGCGCTTGCCGCTATTGCAAAGCAGGCGCTCGACGCGAGGGCGACGATCGCCCCCTAGTTCGTTCGCGGCGAGGGCACGGCTGCATTAGCGCGCGGCGCCGGGTACGACGCTGGCATGAGAACTCTTGCTCACGTATCTTCGTTTGCCGCCGGCATCATCGTCGCGGCGGGACTCCTTCACATCCCTGCGCTCGCGCAGCAGCCTGCCATGGATGAATGCGGCGCTTCGGGCGTGCCTTCGTACACGAACTGGCAGTCGAGTTGGAACACGTACCGGTACGATCCGAATCACGTGATTCTCGGAACGGTCGGAGGCTTTACGGCGTACCGGCTCACGGTCGTGCGTCACAACGGCATGTCGCAAGTCGTCGATCTCAAACCGGGAACCGCGATCTTCCCGACGGGACAGACGCCGGGCCCAGGCGAGCACGTGGCCGTGGTCGGCTATTGGAGCCAAGGCACGTTCATCGCGAATCGCGTCATTCTGCGACCGTAGCGTCTACGCGATCGCGCGCGTGAGCGACGGCGCGCCGACGGCACGATAGAACGCATTGCCGGTTTCTCGGATGCGCGGCGCCCACGGATCTATCTGCTTGACGGATAGTGGCAGATGGACCGTGGGGCCGGCGGCGTCGCGATAGCTCGCGCCCGCGAAGGGACCGAAGTGTGAGCTTTCCTCGTGCGCGAGCACGAGACGCCGTACGCTCTGCGCTGCGGCGCGCGCGTCTGCTCGCGTAGAATCGCTGAGGCGAGCGTCGCTGGCGAGGCGATCGTAGACGGCGATCGCAGGCCGGTCCGCTCGCCACGGCAGTGCGTCGCCGCCAGGGATGCGTGCCATACCGTCGACGCCCCCGACGTCGCGGCGAATCTCCGCGCGCCCACCCGCGTTCGAAGCGCTCGCGGCGAGGTCGTCGTTCAACTGCGCGATTGCATGCTCCGCGCTACCAACGCCTGCACGGCTGCAGTCGATGACGTCGAAAGCGGCGGCCGGTGCGAATCCTCCGAATGCGCCGAAGGGACCTGCGTCGTAGCGCGTGCTCATGACGTCGGCCACGATCGCACGCGCCATTGCGTGCGAATCGCGTTCGTTCTCGGCGATCGCGTGCGCCACGTCGCTAGGAACGCCCGGCGCGACCATCGTCTCCGGGCTCGCGGCAAGGTAACGGACGCCGGCACGCGCGAGTGCGTCGGTGAAACCCATCGTCGCCATGAGACATTGATTCGCGACCACGCCGTCGACGCTGCGGGACGCATCCTCGGGATGTGTGCGGGCGTGCATCGCGACGCCCTCTGCGATGGCGCTCGCGATCTGAGACATTGGCATGACGTGACCGTCGCTCGTCTGTAGGCCGCCGCCATCGCCGCCGCCGTGATCGACGAGTTCGATCCATGTCTGTTTCGCGCCGCTGACTTCCGCGTTGTCAAGGGTGCGCGCGACAAACGCGGCCAGCGTCTTTGGCTCGCTCATTTCTTGCGGTGCGGCGCTATCGATGCGGCTCGTTCGTCCCTGCGCGATGGTAAACTGATCGGTGCGGAGTTGCGGCCGTGCGTCACCCTGAGCTTGGGGCATGGCGCCCGGGCGGGTTGCCGTCGTATCCTCTACGGTAAACTGAATGCGATCGTCCCGGGCGCTAGCTTTCACTGCTTGTGACACGACCGACTCCTGAATCGGATCCAGGTTGTTGTCGCCGTCACGATAGATGCCGAACTCCAAGTTCCGGCGCACGGGAACTGCCGATGTCTGCATTGTGGCCTCCTGTCGCCGCACCTACTGCGACAATCGGGCCGGGCATCTAGTACTCAGTTGCAGAAATCACCGCAAGAATCCCGCGGGTCTTTTCGCCCAGCTCTTCGTCGCTCTTCGGTCAAAACGCTGCGGCGTTGCTCCCTCATCGCTCCTCGATCCAAACGAAAATCCTCCGCAGGCTTCCTACGGGGACTTCTGCAACTGAGTACTAGGGGTGTGGTCTGCAACGACGCCCGTCATGGTGAGCGTAGCGCGAGCGCTGGCGAGCGCGAAGTCGAACCAGCGAAGTCGAACCAATCGACGTGATATCTCACCATCGCTTCGCTGGAGCGGTCCCTCGACTACGCTCACTACGTTCGCTACGCTCGGGATGACAAGGGTTGCGCGGCTAGGCTCTTGATGACAAGGGTTGCGCGGCTACGCTCGGTTACAGTTTCGAGAGCGTGATCGAACCGCTGATCGTTCTCAGTTGGATGGTTCCTGCGCCGCCGCCAATGGGGCCTTGAGCGTGCACGCCCACCGTGCGCTGCTGCATTGGAACGTTGAAATCGGTGGAGAAGCCGCCGGAGATGCTCTCGGCGGTCACATCGGCGCTGCTCTTCGGTGGCACCGCGAGGTGGATGGCGCCGCTGACGGCTTCGAGGTCGGCATCACGTTGCGCGTTCATGCGCAGGAGCGATGCGTCGATCGTGCCGCTGACGGTGTGCACTTGCAAGTTTCCGCCAAGATGAAGCGCTTCGACGTCTCCGGAGACGTTGCGGATCTGTACGTCCCCTGCAATGCCGCTCACGGAGACGTCGCCGCTGACGTTGGCGAGATCGAGGTTCGTCCCGCGCGGCACGTGGATCGTGTAGTCGACGCTGGCGCCAGATTCGCCCCAGAAGAAGAAACCGTTGTGGGCATAATGCGTGTCGATCTCGACGTCGCTTGCGGGAGAGCCGTCGTGCGTTATCACGACGCTCGTACGCTGGAGCGCCTCGAGACTCGAAGCGTGCTTACGCGCCGCGACGTCGACGACGCTGCGTCCCCACGGAAGTATTCTGATGAAGCCCGAGACGTTGGCGACGCGCACGTGGGGGCTCGGCGAGACGCTGAGTTGCTCGTGCAACGTCTGGTGCACGGAATCGCCGCCGAAGTCGCCGCTGACGCAGCCTGGCAGGGCGAACGAGAGGAGCGCCACGAGAACAAGTGAGCGTCGCATGCTTGGTGTACCGTTTCGCGGCAGCCGAGGTTTCACCCGGGAGCAAGGCCCGGCACGCGACCTCTTAGAATACGGGTCGGTCGTGAGTATCGAGAGCCTCATTCGAGCGATCCCTGATTTTCCGTTGCCCGGCATCCTGTTCCGCGACATCACGCCGCTGCTCAAGGACGCGAAGGGCTTTCGGAGCGCCGTCGACCTCTTCGTGGAACGCTTCAAGGATCGCGGCGTACAGCACGTCGTCGGAATCGAAGCCCGCGGCTACATGCTCGGCGCGCCCCTCGCCTACGGCATCGGCGCAGGGTTCATTCCCGTTCGCAAGCCGGGGAAACTGCCATACAGCAAGCTTTCGGAGTCGTATGCTTTGGAATACGGGACGAACTCGCTGGAAATCCACGCCGACGCCCTGCAGGACGGCGACCGCGTCGTCGTCGTCGATGACCTGCTGGCGACGGGCGGCACCGCCGCGGCGACGCGCCGTCTCTTGGAACGCCTCGGCGCGAAGGTGGAGGCTTTCGCTTTTCTCATCGAGCTCGATGCGCTGCACGGACGAAAGGCACTCCCCGACTCGGAGGTCATCTCATTCATACGCTACTGATGGCCGCGCTCGTGGCCGGCATTTTCGGTCACCCGCGACCCACGCCGTCGCCGTCGCCGACCCCGCCGCCGCCAGCCAATCCGGCCGTCACGATGGTGGCGCGGCGGCAGTTCGTTGCCTGGCAGGCAGGCCACATCAATCGTGCCGACTACGCGCCGGCACTGAGTGCTCGGACGGACGATGCGAAAGTCGAGCAGTCCTCACTCCAGCTCGGCGCGCTGGGAGCGCTGCAGAGCACGCAGTACCTCGGGCCGTTGAATATCTACGATACACCGGCCGACGTCACGGTCTACCTCTATAAAATGCTCTGTTCCAACGGGTTCGTCTTCGAGCAGCTGGCCCTCGACGGACGCGGCAAGATCGAAGGGATCGTCTTCAGGGATACCATCCCGACCCCAGGCCCGAGCGCCAGCCCGTGATACAATGAGGCTCCCTCGAAGTCGGGGGCCTCTATGACGATCGACGAACTCATTACCCGCGTCAGCGCGTACGATCCGGCCCTGGACGGAGCGTGGATGCGCCGCGTCTACGAGACGGCCGACCGAGCGCACGAGGGGCAGCATCGCGTCTCGGGCGAGTCGTACATCGCGCATCCTCTCGCCGTCGCCGCGATCCTCGCCGATCTCGAAATGGATCGACAGACGATCGCCGCCGCCCTCTTGCACGACGTCGTCGAGGACACGAGCGTCACGAGCGAGCACGTCGCTGCGGACTTCGGCGAGGAGATCGCACAGCTCGTCGAAGGCGTCACGAAGCTGACGCGCATTCCGTACCAATCCAAAGAAGACGCGCAAGTCGAAAACCTTCGCAAGATGTTCCTCGCGATGGCGCGCGACATCCGGGTGATCATCATCAAGCTTGCAGACCGGCTGCACAACATGCGCACGCTCGGCAGTCTTCCGTCGTCGAAACAGCAGGCGATTGCGCGCGAGACGCTCGACATCTACGCGCCGATCGCACACCGCTTGGGCATATGGCGCATCAAGTGGGAGATCGAGGATCTCTGCCTGCGTTACCTCGATCCCGAACCGTACAAGGAGATCGTCGAGCGCGTCGCCCGCACACGCGACGCGCGCGAAAGCGACGTCTCCGAAGTCATCGCGCGGCTACGCAGCGAGTTCAAGACGTTGCGCGTCGAGGCCGAGATCCAAGGACGGCCCAAGCACTTTTACTCCATCTACGCCAAGCTCAAGCGCGGCCGCGACTTCTCGTCGATCTACGATCTGACGGCGATCCGCATCATCGTGGAGTCCGTGAAGGATTGCTACGCCGCGCTCGGTGCGGTCCACGCGATGTGGCCGCCGTTACCGGGACGCTTCAAAGACTACATCGCCATGCCTAAGCCGAACATGTACCAGTCGCTGCACACGACGGTCGTCGGCTCGCACGGCGATCCGCTCGAAATTCAAATTCGCACGCGGGAGATGCACAGCACGAGCG
>DAHUYK010000009.1 GCA_027315245.1 Vulcanimicrobiota bacterium
GCCGTCGAGCGCGGCGACGGGGGCCAGGCAGGCGTTGAACGCGACCCACTCGGCGGGGCTGTCGGCCCCGGGCCGGGCGACCAGCACGGAGCAGGCTCCGCACTCGCCTTCGGCGCAGCCCTCCTTGACGCCGGTGCATCCCACGTCGCGCAAGGCGTCGAGCAGCGTCGCGCGCGCCGCCGTCGGCAAAGCGCGCTCCTCCCCGTTTACGCGCGCGACCGTTTCGTCACCGACGTGGTGTGTGCGTCGAGGCGACGTCGTCTCGAGCAACACCGGCCGTGCGGGAAATCCATCTGCCTGCGTGCCGGCCAGAAGCGCTTCGAGCGCCTGGGTCACGATTGCAGCCACCGCGTGGCGGCGGTACTCCGCTGACCCGCGCAGATCGTCGATCGGCGCGATCGCGGACGCAGCAGCTTGCGCGGCGTGCGCGATCGTTCCGGCATCGAAGGTCGCGCCGGCGAGCACCGCCTCGGCCTCCGGTATGCGAATCACCGTCGGCGCCACACAGCCGAGTGCAACGCATGCGCCGGCGATCGTTGCACCGTCGAGGTCGAGCACGATCGCCGCGTTGATGACGGAGATCGCCTGTGCGCGGCGCAAGCCGAGCTTCAAAAAGATGCCGCGACTGCCGTCGGGAAGTGCGCGAAAGCGAATGTCGCGCACGATCTCGCCCGGCTGCAGCGCCGTCCGGCGAAAGCCAGGATAGAAGTCGCGCAGTGCGACGGTCCGATCACCTTCGCAGCTCGCGATTGTCACGCGCGCGTCAAGCGCAAGGAGCGGCGCGATCGTATCGTTGGCCGGCGAGGCCGTAACGACGTTTCCGGCGACGGTCGCGCGCGTGCGAATCTGCGGCGCACCGACTTCGATGCACGCTTGAGCGAGCGGCAGCGCCCGGCGCACGATGTCGCGCGAGGCTATGACGTCGTTGTGCGTGGCAAGGGCACCCAGGACGAACTGGTCTCCATCGCAGCGGACGAACTTCAGCTCTTCATCGAGCCCGCTGAGATCGATGAGCGTATGCGCGAGCTTTGCGCCGCGCTGCTGCTCGACGACGAGATCCGTGCCGCCGGCAACGAGGCGCGTTCCGCTCTCAGCGGCGCTCCAAGCGCGTAGCGCTGCGGCGAGGCTCGCAGGGCGATAGACTGACGACCACACGGTACGCTCAGACTTTATCGGTGTCGCTGCCCCGCCCTGCGCTCGCGCGTCCGTAGCCACCGCCTCCCGGCGTCTGGACGACGAGGGTCTCGCCAGGCCGCAGGGCGACCGTGGCTTTCGCGGGGAGAGGAACGAAGGTGCCGTTACGGACGAGCGCGTGCTTCCCACAGGCACCCGCTTCCCCGCCAAGAGCGCCGTCGGGTGCAAGCGTATGACGATCCGCAAGCAGCGATACGCCCGCGGTGCCTTCGCAGAGTTCGATGGCGCGCACGAGGCCGTCGCCTCCATCATAGCGTCCGCGTCCGCCGGTGCCCCGCGCAAGCTCGTAACGCGTGACACGCAGTGGATACTCCCGTTCGATCGCCTCGATCGGCGTGTTGAGCGTATTCGTCATGTGACATTGTATGCCGGAGAGGCCGTCGCTCGTCGGCCGTGCCCCCATGCCGCATCCGTTCGTTTCGTAAAACGCCCACGGCGTGCCGTCGTCGCGCTCGCCGCCGATGACGACGTTGCTCATCGTTCCACCGCTGCACGCTGGTACGCGTTCCGGCGCCGCTTGTGCAAGCGCTCGGAGAATGACATCGGCATTGCGCGTGCTCGTTTCGACGTTGCCCGCTCCGACCGGCGCGGGGCGACGCGGGTTGAGGAGCGTTCCCTGCGCAACGCGAACCTCGACGGGACGAAAGCATCCTTCATTCATTGGAATCGACGGATCGGTCACGGCGCGCAGCGCGTACGCGACGCCGGAGAGCGTCACGCCGAAGACCGCGTTCATCGGAAACGAAACCTGCCGCGACGTACCCGCGTAGTCGAAGATCGCTCGTCCACCGCACAGCTCGAGCCGCAACGCGATCCGTAATGACGGCTTTCCGTCCAGATCCTCGAGGTAGTCTTCGGCATCGAAGGTGCCGTCGCCAAGCTGCACGAGCGCAGCGCGCAGGCGCCGCTCCGAATCGTCGAGCGCACGTTGGAATGCCGCCTCCACGACCGGCTCGCCGTAACGGTCGAACAACTCGAGCAACCGCCGCTCACCGGTATAGCTCCCCGCGATCTGCGCGCGCAGATCGCCCGCGCGCGCGGCCGGGGTTCGCGAGTTGGCACGGAAGAGCGCGATCGTCTGCGCGACGGGCTCGTCGCCCTCAACGAGAAGCATCGGAGGAACGACGAGTCCCTCCGCAAACAGATCGCGCGCATCGGGTGACATCGAACCAGCAGCGCACCCTCCAACGTCCGTATGGTGCGCTTTGCTCGCCGCAAACCCGACGAGCCGCTCACGGAAAAATATCGATCGTACGACCGTGACGTCGTTGAGATGCGTCCCAGTCACATACGGATCGTTCGCGACCCACATCTCACCCGGCTGCATTCTCTCGCCGGTGCGTGCGATCTCGTCAAGCATCGCGCGCAAGCCCCAGGGCAGCGAGCCGAGATGGACCGGAATGTGCTCCGCCTGCGCGACGAGACGTCCGTGGCGGTCGAAGAGCGCGCACGAGTGATCGAGACGTTCTTTGATGTTCGGCGAGTAGGCGCTGTTGCGTACCGCGACGCCCATCTCCTCGCTCGCAGCCAGCAGCGCACCTTTGATAACCTCGCTCGTCACGGGATCGAGCGTCATACGGATATGGTTTCCAGCGAAAGCGCACCGCC
>DAHUYK010000013.1 GCA_027315245.1 Vulcanimicrobiota bacterium
CGCCGCAGCGGTCGAGTGCGTGCACGAGCGCTGCCGCGCCGAGCGTTGTGGCAGGAAGCGACGAGAGCGCGCCACCGAGCTTTCCGAATGGCGTCCGCGCGATACCTAAGACGACGGTTGAGGTCATGCGAGTGGCTTCTCCGCAGCGGCGCGGACCGCCTCGCAGCGGCTTACGCCGAAATGGATTTGAGCGCGAGCAGCGCGAGCATCGCACCGAACGTGACGAAGGTCTTGCTCTCGGCTTTGCCGATGACGTTCGGATCCCATTGCTGTTCGCCGTCGGGCGCGGGATCGATCTGGGGAAGAATGCGCGGCACACGTTCGCAGTAGCGGTCGAATGCTTCACCGAAGCGCTCGCGCAAGTATTCCTCTTCGTGCGGCACGATCGTCGCGTAGAGGGTGGCCATCGTACCCAGTGCCCCGGCCGCCAGCGCTGCGCGTGCGAGGAATGAGTTCTTCCCGGTGAACGCAATCGTGAAGCCGAGCGCCGTAACAAAGTTTCCGAGGTAGAGCGGATTACGCACGTACGCGTACGGTCCCGACGTGACAAGCTTTGCTGCCGTCACTTTGTCGTCGCGCGTCGTTTCGCCGGAGTATCCGACCGCCCAGCAGCGCAGCAACTCACCGGCGAGCGCGGTTGGAAGACCGACGGCGACGCTGAACGCGCTCGGTTTTCCGAAGGCCGCAAGCAGGGCGGCAGGTGCAGTGAGCAGCAGCCCGCGGTTGGCGAAGACGAAGGCTTGCAGTTCGTCGGAGAGTGGATCGGTCACAGCCCGATCCTTTTACGCGCATCGTCGTAGATGTCCCGCAGAGAGTCGGAGAGCACGATAGCGGGCGCCCAGCCGGTGCGCTCTCGCAGCCGCTGGTTCGAGCCGAACGAAATCGGAACGTCGGAGGGGCGCATGCGCTCGGGATCGGCGCGGACTTCGACCGGCACGCGCGCAATCGCGATGAGTCGTCCCAGCAGATCGCGCATCGCGATCGCCGATCCGCGGCAGACGTTGTACACCTCGCCGGATGCGCCGTCTTTTGCGAGCGCAACGTATGCGCGCACGACGTCGCGAACGTCGAGCACGTCGCGCATCGCATCGAGATTTCCGACGAACATCAGCTGCTCGCCGCCGGCGGCGATGCGCGCGAGGTCTCGAGCGAATGACGCAACGGCGAAGCGCTCGCTCTGTCCCGGGCCGATATGGTTGAACGCGCGCGCGATGACGACGTCACCGCCGGACGTGTGCATCTCGCCGAGAAGGATCGCTTCGGCTGCTGCCTTGCTCGCCGCGTACGGGTTCGCCGGCGCAGGCGCGAGCGATTCAACGAGCGGCATATCCGCAGCGGGCCGCGCGCCGTAGACTTCAGCAGAGCTCGTGAAGAGAAAGCGCGGCATCGTCTTTCCGCCGCGCGCGTATGCGCGCACGACGGCGAAGAGCCGAGCGGTGCCGATTGCGTTCACGGCATAGGTATCCAGCGGCGCGCCAATCGATTCCGGAACGAAGCTGCGCGCCGCCAGGTGAAAGACAACGGCGGGCTGCGCTCGCTCGACGGCATCACGCAGCGCCGCTTCGTCTGCGAGATCGACGCGCGACGAAACGTCCACGTCGGAAGGGCCGCCGAGGGCATGCACGTTCCATCCCTGCTCTAGCAAAAGCTCGACAAGATGGCGTCCAACGAATCCGCCGGCCCCCGTAACGAGCGCGTTCACGAAGCGCCTGTCATCCTAAGCGTAGCGAACGCAGTGAGCGAAGTCGAAGGACGAGTTACCCCTCTTGTCATCCTGAGCATAGCGAACGCAGTGAGCGAAGTCGAAGGACGAGCTACCCCTCTTGTCATCCTGAGCGTAGCGAACGCAGTGAGCGAAGTCGAAGGACGAGCGACGAAGCACCGGCGTCGCACCGTATCATGGCGCTGGTTCGACTTCGCTCGTGCTGCGCACTCGCTCCGCTCACCATGACAATGCACTGCGCCGCTCACCATGACAATGCGCTGCGCCGCTCACTATGACAATGCACTCGTGCTAGGAGGTGCGCGGGGTGAGGCGCTCGATGTCGGCGTGGACCATCATCTCGACGAGCGCGTTGAAGCTCACCGTCGGCTCCCATCCGAGCACGCGCTTTGCCTTGGACGGATCGCCGACGAGCAGATCCACTTCGGCCGGGCGCACGAAGGCGGGGTCGATGACGACGTACCGCTCGTAGCCGGCGATTCCGGCTGCCTGAAATGCAGCCTTTACGAAGTCCCGCACGCTATGCGTCTGGCCGCTCGCAACGACATAGTCGTCGGGCTGCTCCTGCTGCAGCATGAGCCACATCGCACGCACGTAGTCGCCCGCAAAACCCCAGTCGCGCTGCGCGTCGAGATTTCCTAAGCGCAGTTCCTTCGCGAGGCCGAGCTTGATCCGTGCGACGCCGTCGCTGATCTTGCGCGTGACGAACTCTCGTCCCCGGCGAGGTCCCTCATGGTTGAACAGAATCCCGCTGCACGCATAGATCCCGAACGACTCGCGATAGTTCACCGTGATCCAGTGCCCGTAGACTTTCGCAACGCCGTAGGGACTGCGCGGATAGAATGGGGTCGTCTCACGCTGCGGCGACTCCTGCACTTTGCCGAACATCTCGGAACTCGACGCTTGATAGAAGCGAATGCTTCGCCCGGCCGCGCGGATGGCTTCGAGCACGCGCGTGACGCCGAGCGCGGTAAACTCGCCGGTGAGCACGGGTTGGTCCCACGATGTCGGCACGAACGACTGCGCCGCAAGATTGTAGATTTCGTTCGGCCGAACGCGCTCGACGATTGCGGTGATCGACGCTTGATCGAGCAGGTCGCCAGAGACGAACTCGATGTCGTCGACGAGGTGCCGGATGCGCTCGTGCACGTCGGTGCTCGTGCGCCGTGTCATGCCGACGACGCGGTAGCCCTTCTCGAGCAGCAGTTCCGCAAGATAGGAACCGTCTTGTCCGGTGATTCCGGTGATGAGCGCAGTCTTCATGCGTGCGGCGCCTCGGTGCGCTGCGCCATCCGCTGCACGATGAACGACGCGACCTCGCTCGGCAGCGTGCCGCGCCCGAATCCGGCGTCGTAGCCAAGCTCCGCAGCGAGCAGGTTCGTGACGCGTGGACCGCCGCAGACGAGCAGCGTGCGATCGCGAATGCCTTCGGCCTCAAGTAAATCTGAGAGCGCGGTGAAGTTCTTGACGTCGCTCTGCTTCTGCGTCACGACCTGCGACACGAGCAACGCGTCGATCTCGCGCTCTTTGGCAAAACGCATGAGCCGCTCGACTGAGACTTGACTGCCGAGGTTGAACACCTCGAACGCAGCGTAGCGTTCCAAACCGTAATCACCCTTGTAGCCTTTCATATTGAGAATCGCATCGATGCCGACGGTGTGCGCATCGGTGCCGATGCAGGCGCCCGCGACCCTGATCTTGCGGCCGACGCGTTCGTGGGCGAGGGCGTCGACCTCTTCCATCGATAAGGCTGGCGCTTCGACCGAGGCCGGGGCGATCGCGTCGAGGTTGACCGCCTGCGGCGTGACGCCGTAGAGAATGAAGAACGAGAAACCCGCGGCAGCTGGCCGCCCCTCGACCACGTGAACGTCGCGCAGCCCCATTGCGACGGCGAGTTGCCGCGCCGCTTCGTCGGCGCGCTCGCTCCACTCGACCGGCAGCGTGAACGAAAGCTGCACCTTGCCGTCGTCACGCGTGTCGCCGTACGGCCGGATGACGTCGGCCATCAGCGCCGCCCGGATCCGCGCGACGGACGCTTTTGCCCCTGCCACAGCCGCTTCGCCGCTATGGATGCTCGCCGCAGCGCTGCATCGGCGGTCGCGAGCGAAAGCTCTCTTTCGAGAGCGAGCGCCAGGTACGCCCCATCGTAGCACGACAGCCCGTACTTGCGTGCGGTTGAGATGACGACGTGAGGGTCGGGCTGTTCGACGGAGAGCCGCATCGACAAGATGTCGTTTAGCGCCACCGCAACGTCTGCTGCGTCAATGCGCTTTCTTCGCTCCGCCTGCAGCAGCGCGTGCGCAACCTCGGTATGAAAGTTTCCGGGCACGCATCCGCCGTGATCGCCGATATAGTCGAGCGCCGCCTCCACGTCTGTTCCGCAAACGTCGTCGAGCACCCACGCCACCGCAATGCAGGCGTCGACGACGATCATCGGCGCCCTTCGTCGATGAGATCGCGGACGTTCAGCCCCTTGAGCTTCCCTTGTGCAGCAAGTCGCTTCCGCAGCGCCCGAATGCGCCGCACTGCCTGCCTTCCTCGTGCGCGATCCGGTCGAATGGGACCGACCTCGGCGACGGGTTTACCGTTGCGCGTAATGACGGTGACTTCACCCTTCAACGCGTCAGCAATGAGCGCCGAAAACCTTGTTTTGCCTTCGAAGACACCGACCGATTTCACAAAGTTAGTCTACCATTCTGGTTAGCCTTTGGTCAATCCGCGCGCGAGGCGCTCCTCGAAAGGATTCCAGTAGCCGTCGCCGCGTTCGAACACGCCTTCGAGCCCTCGTCCGCCGTCGGGTGCGCGCGAGACGTCGGCGAAGAGCGCCGCTTCGATCGCCGATGGAAGCCCCATTGCCGCGACGCGTTCGAGCAACGCCTCGCAGGCGCGCAACACGTGCGTGGCGCGCGTCTCCACGATGCCGCCGCTCTTGAACTCGATCTCGTCGCCCAAATGACGCGCAGCGTTCATGACGTAACGTGCGTTTTCGAGCGAGAGCAGCCGGTCCGAGAGAAACGGCGTGTGAATCGCTTCGGTGAGCATGCCGCAGAGATGAATCGTCTGGCCCGTGACGACCGACGTGAGATTGAACATCGCGTCGACGAGATGGCCTTTGAAGATATCGCCGGTCATGTGCTTCGTCGGCGGCATGTACTTCAGTGGCGCCTTGGGAAAGATCTGGCGCGCGAGCTGCGCCTGCGCGAGCTGGTA
Source organism: Vulcanimicrobiota bacterium (assembly GCA_027315245.1). GTDB lineage: Bacteria > Vulcanimicrobiota > Vulcanimicrobiia > Vulcanimicrobiales > Vulcanimicrobiaceae > Tyrphobacter. Next base: position 4,934 of record DAHUYK010000013.1, read on the forward strand.
GAGAAAACCGTCGCGCAGATCCGGGTCGATCTCGTACGCGTCGCCGAGGCCGATCTGCTCGTCGGGCATGCCAGCGCCGTGCGCGAACGCTTCGTTGATGAACTGCGACGCGAGCACCGCGGGCGCTTGTTCGACGGCATCGGCGGGCGTTAGATAGTTGTCTTCGCCGGTATTGATGATGATGCCCGAGTGCGCGTTGAGCATGCGGCTGAAGTGCTGGTCGACGAACGTGCGGCGCATGTTGATGTCGCGAAAGAGAATGCCGTACATCGAGTCGTTGAGCAGCATGTCGAGGCGCTCGGCCGCGGCCATTGCAGCGATCTCCGGCATGCACAGGCCGCTCGCGTAGTTCGTGAGCATGACGTAGCGCCCGAGCCGCTCCGATGCTTCGTCGAGCGCTTCGCGCATGATGCGAAAGTTTGCTTGCGTCGCGTACGTGCCGCCGAAGCCTTCGGTCGTGGGGCCGTACGGAACGTAGTCGAGCAGCGACTGCCCCGTCGAACGAATGACGGCGATGATCTGCGCACCGGCTTCTGCCGCCGCGACGGCCGCCGTGCGATCTTCGTAAATGTTGCCGCTCGCCACGATGACGTAGAGCAGCGGCGGCTCCCACTGCGGGAGCCGTTCGAGCAGCGCGTCCCGTTCGGCTCGCCGTGCGACGATGCGCGCGAACGCGCGCTCAACGTAGCCGTGCAGTGCGAATCGCGCGGTCGCGTCGGCAATGCCTGCACACGCTGCAACGGCGACGTCGCCGCGCGCAATCGCTTCCGCGAGCGGTGCCGGCTCTAGACCCGTCTGCGCGAGTGCCTTTGCGAACGGCAGTGCGACGCCGGCTGCGACATCGGCGGGCTCGAGCCTGTCGAGCACCGCGTTCGGCAGCGGCACATCGTCGGCGGTAACGCCGTCGACGCCCAGCAAACGCAAGACGGCGCGCTCGACGGAGCGCGTGGAGTGCTGCGCAATGTACCGCTCGACAGGTGCGGCGATTTCACGCGCAAACGCGCGGCAGCGGTCTACCGAGGCACGATCGATGCGCAACTCCACTGCGCATCCGTACCGGGCGGGTCGCTCGCGCCCCTGCCGGTTAGCGGTGGCGCGCCGCCATCGAGATCGGGCGCGCGAACATCGTCACGACGTTATCGAGGTTGATGCCCGAAACGTACGGCGCAAGCGACGCCGGCACCGTGACGCTGCTCTCGGGCATGTAGCGGGTGCCATACGTACCCTGCGCCACGTCGTGCATGCTCGTCCCGAAGAAGCGTTCGACCGTGCCGCTCGGCGCCGTCGCGTCGACCACGAGATGGTCCGAGAACGTCTCCGCGATCGTGAATCCTGCGCCGCTCAGCGTCGATATCACGCTCTGCTCGTCGGCGGCAAGCGTCGACGTCGGCCGCAGCACGATCTGGATTCGCGTCAGCGCGCTCGGCGAGCGCCGCCCGAGATCGACGAGACCGTGGACGGCCGGCGTCACGTTCACGCTGTAGGCTTCTGCCGGGCGATGGACGGCATACTGCACGCTGGAGTCCGGCCGCATGACGATCGACGCGGGCTGGTTGCTCGGGCAGGCGGCATTCCCGAACGCGACGCCTTCCGGAATGCCGATGCCGCTCGCGTTATCGTATCCGGTTCCTGCCGTATAGAAGGGCGATGCACCGCCGAACTGGTCGTTGCCACTCGTCACGTCGATGAAAGCACTGTAGCCCACTGCCCTATAGACGTTGTAGATGAGCGCAGGCGCGTCTTCGAATGACGTACCGCAGTACTCATATATCTCGGCCATCATCGCCGCGAACTCCGGTGACGACCACGACGTGCCGGCCTGCAATCCCCACGCTCCATTTTCATATGTGGCCGTATACTCGGCCGGCATCGTGATGTCGGGCTCGTTTCGAAACGCTGACGATGTAACGCCGCTCAGGCTTTGCTGATAGCCAGGCAGCGCCCAGTACGCGGAGACGCCGCCGCCGCCGGCGCACGGGCCACCGCAGTTGGTGTCGTTCCAGACGACGGGATTCGTGACCGCGTCGCCGCTCGTCGGATACGTCTCGTTGCCGCCGACGCCGATGACGTACGTGTCGCTTGCTGGGGAGTTCGCCCCTTGTTGGTAACCGGTGCCGTTGTAGCATTCATTGCCTTGGTCACCGGCCGAGGCCATCCAGGCGATGCCGTCTTGCGCTCCGGTCGCAAGAATTGTGTCCTCGCCTGCCATGCCCGCAGACTCGCATCCTCCGAATGACGAGCTGACGACCTTCGCGACGCCGTCGGATATGATCTTATTGTACGCATCGTTGATCGACTGCCCGGAGAGGTCGGGCGTCTCGTACAGGATGATGTTTGCTCCCGGAGCCAGGCCTGCAATGGTCTCCTCGTCGAGCGTCGCCTCGCCTTGACCTGGACCTGCCGTGACGCCCGTTCCACCGTCGACGGACTCCGTCGTCACGGTACGCCCCGTCGCGGGCGTTTGATTGTACGTCTCGTACGCGGCGAGGTCGCCCGCGGCCAGATCGGAATCGATGACGATCGCGATGGTGATGCCGCGCCCGTCGTAGCCTTGCTGTACCGGATAGTCGAGCTTCGCGGCGATGTCCTCGGCCGCATAGCCGCAGCTCACCGTATCGGCGACACCGCAGATAGCCGCGGGACCGTACGCCGGGCCCGACAGCGCCGTACCAGGTCCGGCTGCACGACCGGAGCCCGTGATCGTCGATTCGTAGATCGCATTACCGACAGCGGCGACGTACGCAGCATTACCGTTCGCGCTCACGCTCAGTCCGGCTCCCGTCTGGTACTGCCAGCCGCCACCCGCGTTATTGAGATTCCAGTAGTACACCTGGTTGCCCAACGCGTTGTTCACCGGATAACCGATGACGAAGAGTCCGCCGATCGCCGTCGAGGCAACGCCCGACGCGCCGCCGTTGAAAGCGACGAACGTGCCGCCCGACGTTCCGTAGTAGATGTAGCCCTCGGCGTTGATAATGTAGAATCCGCCGGGTGTCACGGAGCCGCCGGGAACCGTGTGGGTGTTCGGATCCCAGTTCGCCGAGATCGCAACGCCGGAACCGGCGAGCTCGGTCCACGTCGCGCCACCGTCCGTCGAGTGCCAGATCGCATGGTCGCCGACGCCGCCGTTGGAGAGCACGTAGATGCTTGCGTCCGCGCCGATGGCGACAGCGCTCGCGCCGCCCGCAATCGTCGTCCACGAGCTGCTGTTTGCATTGTACTGGTAGATGCCGCCTTCCGCGTTCACCGCATAGAGCGCACCACTCGGGGAAACGGCAAGATTCGTCGCGGCGCCGGAGATGTTCGTCCATGTTCCCGCCGACCCGCCGGAGTAATGCCATATTGCGCGGTCGCCGGTGCCCGCGCCGAGCGCCCAGAGCGTGCCGTCGGGGCTCGCGACGACTTGCGACGCCGCGGCCGGCACGAGCGTCCACGACGACCCGGATATGCTTTGCATCGGCTGCGCGTGCGTCTGCACGTGTGCGCGCGCGCCTGTCCGCTGATTCACCTTCATCGTGCCTGCTGCCGTCATCGCACTCGGCGGCAAAATCGTCGTGCTCGCCATCGCAGGCGCCGGCACGAGCGCCGGCGACGTGGACGGGAGCTTCACGAGCGACATCGGCGGCGCCTGACGCGACATGCTTGCGCCGTTGCCGTTTTGGGTTAATGCGCCGGGCACGATGCCGCCGGCCGAACCGCCTTTGCAGGCGCTAAGCGCCGAAAGCATTGCGAGAACTCCAACGAGCCCGGCAACGATACGAACCGGGCGCCCTACGCGCAAAGCCATTAAACCCTCCTTTGGCAGAAGCGTCGACGTGAACGGTCGAAGCATTGGCCGGGCGTGCGCCCGCCTCCTGCGCTCTACTGGCCCGTAGGCCGGCGGGCAACGCAGATGAAGCCCTCGCACCAGTCGAGTTCCAGAGCGTGTGCGACGAGGACCCGTGGGATGAGCGATGCGAGCCTTTTTGCCGACCACACGTAGCGCGTCCGCAGTACGTCCACTTCTTCGAAGAAGAGCCGCAGCAGTGCGTAGAGGTCGTACCACGGGTAGGCCTGCACGTGCGTAAAGTCGGCGAAAATCGAAGCGGGGGCGAGTGCGTTCGGCGTGCCGACGACCATGACCGCATCGGGTGCAAGCGTTGGAAGCATGGGCACGACGATATCGCCGAAGAACGTTTGCGGCGGCATGTGCTCGATCACTTCGCTTGCGATCACGAGACGCTTTGGTTCGAGCGCCTCTAGTACCGTCGCGACGCGCGTATAGGGGCCGCGGACACTCTCATCGAGCTCCAAGCCGTAGTACTCGCCGATTCGATCCGCAAACTCTGCGCGCAGCGCCGCTGCCAGCCTTCCTTCGCCGGGGCCGATCTCGAGCACGTGAACCGGCGTGAGCTGGCCTGCGAGTACGCGCCGCACAACTGCAAGAATCGGTGGATTGTCGGCCACGTATATCGGACCGATCCGAACCGAAGGCATGCACGGCGGCGCAACGTGGAACGTTGGGAACGCAACGCGCACCGGAGGGCCGTAGATATCGCTCGTGAACCGGCCGCCGTACTTGCGCAGCCCTTCCCGGCGGTTCGCCATGATCGTATGATAGCGCGACTCAAACATGCCCACGCGCGCTCATGTGAAGCCCGGTCGCAGCGGCGATCGCCAGAACTGCCGCGAGCAGCCCGTACACGATGAAGGCCTCGCCGTCGTATCGGAGCGTGAGATCGTACGTTCCGCTCCCGGAGACGAGCCACGCATTCATTCCGAGGTTAGCTACGACGTGCGTTGCGCTCACTCCGGCAGGTCCGACGAGTGCCCAACCGGGACTGAACGTTTCGCCGAGTACCAGTACGTATTGCGCGGGAGCGCGCGTGACGCGCAGCGCGTAGGTGGCAGCGTCGATGCGCCGGTAGCGCAACGAAGCCGGCGCCGGTTCGCCGCCGCCGTTCCGGACGACAACGACATGGCGATGACGCGCCGCACGAACGACGGGGGGGCCGGCGACGATCTCGGAGCGGCCCGGCATCGCAGATCCGGCGTAGAGGTAGAGCTGCAGACGGCCGCTTCCCGACGGGTTGTCGACGCGCAGCTGCACGAAGCGGCGGCGAAGATCGAGCGCGCCGAGCGTACGGTTCGCAAGCATCTCACCATCCTGCGCGAGCACCGCGATCTGGGGTGCGCTGCCCCGCCAGCGCACGCTGGGAACCTCAACGTCGTAGGTTCCACCAGGAACAACGCGGTCGAAATAGGCATACGCATCAGCCTGCGCGTTCCGCGTTGCGACGCCGAGCGAACGATCGCCCGGAGCAGAGGTTACGTCTTGTGATGAACCGGTCAGCACCGTTACGGGGCTCCAGAAAGCTCGCTCCCGGGCGTTCGTAGCGTTCAGTATGCCGGCAGTGCCCGCGACGACGGGCTGCGTCAGGAAAAAATCAGCGGCGCTGCCGAGGAGACGCACCTGGCTGCGGATCGCTGCAATGTTCACGCGAGCGTTGATGCAGCGCGTCCGTCGTCCGGCGTCGAGAATGAGGGTCGTATCGAGCGACGACGCCGTGGGCAAGCGAAAGATCCGTTCGGCGATGCCAGCTCGCGCGGCTGGCAGTTCGACGCTGAACGCGCCGTTTTTGCGGGTGTCCCCGACGCTGAGCCATGCGTCGCCCGTGGAGCGATACCGCAGACGCAAGGCGAGCGGGGCGCCCCCGGGCAGACGCGCCATGCGAACGTCCCGCGACGCGACGGTGCCCTGCGACGCGCAGAACCGCGCAATCCCGGCGCTAGCAATACGCTGCGACGCAAACGTCACGATCCTGCGCGGGACGAGGCCGGGCGCGTCGCTTGCGGCTGAACTCTCGACGGCGACCGTCCCCGCGCGGGCCGCGAATGCCGGCGGCAGCGAAGGCACGAGCGCAGTGCGGGCGCACGAGGTCAACGCGCATAGGGCAGCGGCTTCACCGACGGTCGCCACGCCGGTGAAGAGGCGCGCAGGCGCGTAGACGCGCGCGTTCGCTCCGTCAACGTGAAAGACGCTCAGGCTCCCGTACGATGCCACGCGCGGCGCTCCCGGCAACGACGACGGCGCCGGGTCCGACGCAGGCGCATAGTAGTCTGGGTTCATAGCGGTATCCGCCACGATATCGTTGATACCGAACAGAGCGGCGAGCGACGCGATGTGTGCCCGGCCCATGCCCGTGCGGTAGTGCTGCAGCGCGTTCTCGAGCGCGAGGGTCGTGCCTTGCACGAAATCGTACTCGCGCGAGACGATCGCGCGACTCGTGAGGTTCGCGTTAAAGCCTGCGCCGACGTAGCCCCAGTCGTACGCGTCGAAGAGTACCGACGCCACCGGCAGTTCCAGGATTCGTGTGTCATGCGCTTGGCGTTCCTCCCAACGCGCGAGCAATTCATACCGATGCGGCGGCATGACCGCCGCTTGTGCCCAGAAGAGCCGCCCGGATAAAATCGGATATGCCGCCCCGGCGAGCAGCGCGAACGCCGTAATCGTTACGGGAACCGCAAAACGCGGAAAGCGTCGCTGCAGCTCCGTGAGCGTTGCTCCCGCAAGCAACGCATAGCAGAGCAGCAGAACCCATCCGAACTTGTCGAACGGCTCGCGAAACGCTGTAAAGAGAGGCACGTGCGCGAACAGCCACGCGAAGACGTCCCCAAAAGGCGGCGCGACGCCCTTCGCCAGAAAGAGCGTCACGAACGCAAGCGCGGTCAGCGCGAAAACGGCCGCTCGATCGTCGCGACGGCGAACGAGCAATACCGACATCCACGCGAGCAGCGGTAGGGCGAGCGATGCAACGATGAGGAGCGGGTTCGTTACGTACGCCGGGCCGTCGGGAACGTACAGGCGGCCGCCGACGGGATTGAAAAATAGATAGCCCCCAACGAGACGCACGACGTTCTCGATTTGGCTGAACGCCGACGTCGCAGCTAGCGTACCGGCGGTGTACGCGCCGCCGGCGGATACCAAGCCGCCGTACGCGGTTGCCGCATAGTGGAAGATCGGCACCCAGAACGGCGCGTTGAGGCCGATGTAGAGGAGCGCAGCAACCGATACACGCACGGCAATGCGCCGGCCGTTGCGCTGCGCGGCGAAGGCAAAGGCGCAGACGCAGCTCATCAGTGCAGCGTACTCGATGACGTACGCCGGGTTCATGTTCGAAGGCACGGTCAGCGCTGCCCAAGCTCCGAACTCCGCAAGCGACGCCGAGCCTCCGCGGCGCAGATAGGCGAGCAGGGCGGCGAGCATGCCCGGCGCGGCCGCGATGCCGAGATCGAGCGCGGGATACGGCGTGTGAAACGCGAGCAGAATCAGCGGGTTGAGGATCGCCGCGCTCGCGACGAAGAGCGCCGCGGTGAGGTTTGCGCGCGGAGAGGAAAACAGCTCGAGAAACAACCGCGTCGCCGCTGCCGCCTGCACGACGAGCAACAAGATAAGCCACAGATGGTTGACGGCGAGTGGGGAAAGGCCGAGCGCTTCGACGGCATCGTCGAATGCTGCGATCGGCAGAATGGGACGATTAAACGCGTCGTCTTCACCGAAGGCGGCATAGTCGGCCCACGCGCTCGCGTGCTGTGCGATCGCCACGTGCGGAGCGAGCTCGGCCCACGGTGAATCGCCACCGAGGATAAAGCGCCCAGCCGGTATCGAAAGACCGGCCACGATAAATGCGACTCCAACAGCGAGCAGTATGCTACGCGCTGAGAACGTCACGATAGCACTCGACGTACTGTTTTGCGACGCCGTCCCAAGAGAACGCGCCTGCACGCTTCGTGAGGCGCTCCCGCAGCGCTTCTGCGCGGCCGTCGTCTGCCAGCAACGTGCGCACGCGGAGGGCGAGCGCGCGTGGATCCTTCGGCGGCACGAGCACATCCTCGAGTTCGCCGGCGAAGAGATCGCACAGGCCTTCCACGGCCGATGCTACGACCGGCAGCCTGGCTGCCATCGCTTCGAGTGCGACCAGGCCAAACGACTCGTTCCAAGATGGAAGCAGCAGCATCTCGCTGCGACGAAACGCGAAGCGCTTCTGCTCCATGTCGGCATGACCGAGCATGAAGAACCGGTCGGAGACGCGCAGCTCCTCGGCAAGCCGGCGCAGCACAGGCCCCATGCCGCAGTCCTGGCCGAGAACGACGTACGCAAGGCCGTCCTCGCGCATCGTCGCGAGCGCGCGCAGTGCGGTGTCGAATCCCTTCGCGGGCTCAAGCCGTCCAATGGAGAGCAAGACTCTGCCTTCGCGCGGCCATCCTGCAATGGCTCGTTCAGGACGCGCCGCGGCGTACTCGTCAGCCTCGATGCCGTTGGGAATGACGAGCGCACCGCGCATGAGCGGCGCAACCGCGGGGTAGTCACGCGCGCTCGCGGAGACGCTCGTGCGCAGGGCCGCGCGCCGAATGACGAAGCTGCCGTAGGCGTGGAAGTAGGCAGTGTACGCCGCGCGCAGGGACAGCGGCAGACGGTACGGCGTGCGCGGCGCGCCGTGGAGCGTAAAGACCCACGGAATGCGTCGCCGTGCGAGCATTCGCGCCGGGACGTCCACGAAGGCAAACGACACTCCGTGCAGGTGTGCGACGTCATAGGAGCCCTCATCGAGCGTGCGGCGCATACGGCGAAAACCCGTGACCGTCGGCGGGAGCGTCGTCCGAAGATACGGCGTCCGTTCAGGGGTCGAAACGAGCGGGACTTCTTGTACGATCGTCGCTCCCATCCGCGTTGCCGCGCCGCTTCCGCCCTCGTAGTTGCCGCAGAGCACGTCCATGTGCACGCCTTCGCGCGTTACGTAGCGGAGCAAAGCGCCAAACACTTCTCCTCCCCCTCCGATCGTGTGGGGCGGGAACTCGGGGCAGACCAAGAGCGCGTTCACGCGCGTCGAAATCGAGCGATGGCGCGCTCGTACGCCGTGCAGTTCGCCGCGAGCGCCTTGTCGTCAGTGCGGGTCGAAGCGAGGAGAGCCGACGCTTCCGCCACGGCTCGCGGCCTCGCGAAGAACCGCGAGAGCGCGTCGCAGACGCCCTGCTCCGTCGGCGGAAACGACAACGCACGCGGCGTGTCGAGAAATGCCCCGGAGAGCAAGACCGGCGTGCCTAGACGCACCGTATCGGTCAAGGGGCCGCTCTCGGCGATTTGGAGCGAGTACGCGAACACGCCCACGTCCGCGGCGCAGATGTAGTACGGCAGCTCCGCGTCGGATATGAAGCCCCCGAAGCGGACCCCAGGAACGCACTTCGCACGCTCGGCGAGACGCGTCATCTCGGCGTCGTGGATGCGTGATCCGGCCGCCTTCGGATGCGGCGCGACGTTCATGAGCAGCAGCGCGCCCGGCGCTTTTTGCGCGAATCGTTCGAACCCCTCGAGAACGCACTCGAAGCCTTTGTAGCCGTTGAGGAATCCCCAGGACAGTACGACCTGGGCATCCGGCGGTATTCCGAGATGAGAACGGGCAGCGTCACGCGGAACCGAACGCGCCCGCAGGTTCGAGAGCATCGGCGCCACGACGACCTCTTCGCGTCGCGCACCGTACCGAACGAGGCGGTCTGCGAGAGCCGCCCCGTGGACGATCTTCACGGCGGGCAGCCTCGCGATGGAACGAAAGATCCAACGCAGCGCAGAGGGAACGACGGGATACGCGAGCGCCGGCACGCGCCCTTGAAAAAGCCCTTGCGGGATTTCAAAGGGATCGAGTACACCGTGGACAGTGACGGCGGCCGGGTACCGCTTCGCAACGGCACTGGCCCAGACTGGGAAGCTGAACGCCGACGCTGCCGCACCGTAGAGTAAGAGCTCGTGCTGAATGTGTACGACGTCAGGCGCGGTGTCGCGCAACTGCCCCGGCGTGCGCACCGTTACCTCGTTGTCAGACGCGAGAAGGTCGGCAAGCCTCGCAACGTATCGCGTCGCTCCGCCGGCAAGCGTTCCGTCGCGCCGTCCGGACACCAGAGCAATGCGCATGCTAGGCAGCCGATCTGCGATCGACAGCCCTCGATTCCCGCGAGCCGCCGACTCGCAGACGATAGTACACCGTCAGCGTGTCGAGGAGAACCCCCCAGGCGTCGCGCAGGCCGATGCGGCTGAACGGGCGTCGCAAGCGCACCTCGACCGGCGCCTCGGCGACGTCATAGCCGAGGTCCGTCGCGATCACGAGCAGCTCGACGTCGAAGGCGAATCGCTCCGCGACGACACGGCTCAACACATCGCGTAACATCGCGGCCTTAAAGGCTTTGATGCCGGTCTGCGTATCACGCAGTGGAAGGCCGAAGAGCGCCTTGACGAGCCAATAGTAACCGACGCTGTAAAACTTGCGAATCGCCGGGTACTTTACGATGTTCGAGCCGGGATGAAACTTCGACCCAACGACCGCGTCTGCGTTGCTCGAAAGCAGCGCGTGCAAGAGTGCCGGCAGCTGGCGCGGGTGAAGCTCGAGATCGGCGTCGAGAAAGACGACGTACTCACCGCGAGCGGCCGCAGCGCCCGCACCGAGCGCGGCGCCCTTTCCGCGGTGCTCTTCGCAGCGAATGACGCGCATGGTTTGAGAAATGTGCTCGCGCGCTTGCTCTGCGCGCGCGCTCGTGCCGTCGGTACTGCCGTCGTCCACAAGAATGATCTCGAAGGGCCATCCAAACGACGTCAGCGTTCCGGCGAGTTCAATGAGATTCGTCTCGACATGCTCGGATTCGTCAAATGCAGGAACGACAACGGAGACAAGTCCGTCACAAGCGAGCATGGGGCGCGTCGTTTTTCTACGCCCGTCGCAGTTCCTGCGCGCCCCCGCTCTTACGCGGTGACCGGACCGGCGGTGTGGCGCCGGGCCAGACGGCGGAACGGCTTTTCGACCACGAAGTAGAGCAGCGCCGCACAGAGATAGACCAGCGGTATGAGAAGCGCCTCGTACGCAAGCGCTTTCCATAGCGTCAGATGCGCGGGGTGGAGTACGAACAGGTACATGCCTAAAATGACGAGCGGGTTGAGGAGGAACGCGCTGTATCCCAGCTCCGCAGGCCAGTACCAGACGGGTGCGCAGAGAAAACGCGCAAGCAGGTGACTGCGCGGCGCCTCCGCCACCGTGAAGAGCAGCACGTACGCGATGCCCGCCGCAAAGGCGTAGTCGTCGACGATGAGGTAGAGCGTCGAGAGCGGCGCTCCCAGACGCTGCTCGATGCCGGGCGCGTACGACGGAACGGCGATGAGCAGCGCGAGCAGCCCCAACGCGCCGAGGAAGAGCGCAAACGCCATGCCCGCGCGCCGCACGAAAAACGCGCGCAGGCTTCCGTAATCGTAGAGATACGCGACGATGAGGCCGCAGACGATCGAACCGATGCGCATGTGCGTCTTGTCGTAGTACACGTCGAAGGCGCGATTGAAGTTCGCCGCGTCGAAGATCGGCGACGTCAACCACGGCATGGTCATGCCCGATCGGACGACGACGTACGCCCGCACGGCGAGCGCGAGCAGCAGCGCTGCGACCAGGAGCGGCAAGTACCATCGGCGATCGCGCACGAGCAGAATCGCCAGCGGAAAGAGCACGTAGAAGTGCGCCTCGACGCCGAGCGTCCATGTCCATGCCGTCGCCTGGTCTGCCACGGGAACGTAGTTGTTCACGAAGAGCAGGTTCGCCCAGAGATGCGTCAGGTTATAGGGCAGCACGAGCGCGTAAAGCCCGAGCACCGCGAAGTACGCGGGCAACAGCCGTGCCGCGCGGCGGACGAAATACGTGCGCAGTGAGAATGCGCTCGCGCGCAGCGCTCGAAAGACATAACCACCGATGAGAAACCCGCTGAGCACGAAGAGCATGTCGACGCCGAACGGCGCCTGCACGATCACGCCGAAGGGCCCGCTCATGAAGAACGCCCATGCCTCGTGTGGATTCATGGCGTATTCGAGAAAATAGAGAACGTGGAATGCGACGACCCAGATCAACGCGAGCGCGCGGATGCCGTCGACGCTGCGAACGCGCGCGCTCACGCAGCCGGCAGCGCCTCCGCGTTTGGCAACGACGCGAGGATCGCGAGCAGCAAGCCGATGATCGCCGGCAACGCGATCGAGCCGACGATCAAGTTCGGATCCCACCAGGTTCCGCCGGCGAGCAGCGCTTCGAATACGAAGAAGAGCGTGTAATGGAACGCCGGAACGAGCGCAGCGAAGGCCCGAAAGCGTCCGGTGCTGCGATACGGCGTCATCCGCGCGTAGAGCACGTCGGCGAAGATGCCCGTGCAGAGCGCGAGAAGCGCATCGATTGCGTACGTCAGCGGATCGTTGGCGATCATCGCCGAGACGGTCGCGATCGCGGCAACAAAGAGCAGCGTGAACGCACCCGGTACCAGGCGAATGCTGCGCACGAGAAAGACGACGATGCCCGCAAGGAGCATCGCGTGCACGATGACCGCGAAGAGCCCCTCGATCTGCCGGTAGAAAACCGTTGTCATCTGCGCGAGGTTCCCGGAGCTCGAAATGCTCTGATAGCCGATGGGCGCCATCGCTTTGCTGAAGCCGGCGTCGAACGCAAAAGCGTACTGCGTGAAGAACTGCAGCTCCATGAAGAACGCCGCCGCCGAGAGCAGCATCGGAAGCTGCGCTAAAAGTCGCGGCGCTCTCTGCGATGCGATCCCCGCGCGCAGCGGGCCGGTGAGCACGAGTGCCATGCCGGTGGCCAAGAACAAGTGCGTCGGACTGAGCAGTATGCCGAGGTTCTTCTCAACACCGATCATGAGGTGCCATGTAAAATCGGCGGGTACGCCCAGCACGAACCAGACCACGCCGGCGAGCGATAGCATGTAGCCGCGCGGCAAGAGACGCGTGAGCGCGTAACCGTGGGCCCGGTTGCGCAGCGCGGCCGCGACGAGCGTCGCGGCGAGCAGCGTGAACGTGCCGTAGAGCACGTCGTGCGACGGCGTGAAGAACGTGTCGGTGACGGTATGCGCGTGCGACCAGCCGTCGAGGAGCAAGCCCGACATGAAGGCAAACCCGAGCAGCGCCGCCGTCCAATCGAGCCGAACATCCGACGGCGGGTATCCGAGGTCCGAGCGCGTCATTGCACGAACGCCTTTGGCAGTGCTCATGCGCTTCCTTCAGGGTGCCGGATTCGCGCAGGTCATCTTCCTCTTGGCATCGTGCGCGCCGCACGCGCTTCCCGCAAACGTCCGCATCGGCGGCGTGCCGCAGCATCTGCGCGCGCCGATCGCTGCACCGAACGCGCCTCCGCGCATCGTGCGCATCTGGCTTTCGTCTACGACGATCGCGCCCGATCAAGCGTGGAACGGTGCGGTGACGACGAGCACGAACGTCGCGAGCGTCGAGGTGCGCACCGAGACGTTCTCCTATAATCTGCCGCGCACGGCGTTCGGTCAGTTCGCATTTCACTACACGCTGCCGGAGCTGCCGCCGCCCGTTCGGCGCTACTACGTGCTCTGGGTCATCGCGCGCAACACCGCCGGAACGCAAGCCGTCGAAGGCATCCCCATCTGGCTGAAATAGACAAGCCCGTACGGCTCTTCGTTCCGCTCTGGCATCCGCCTGAAGGCGGGTACGCCGGCGGTTTCTATCGCGCTCGGCGACTCATCGAGCAGATGCCGTTTGCATTCGACGTGAGCGACACCGACACAACGGATCTGCGGGCTGGATCGTTCTCCGGCACGCTGACGCGCATTCCGGCAAGCAGACTTCGCGCGCCAGGCCTGCTCTACCGGCCGATGCGCGCGCTCAACTGGCTCTGGACGCTGCTTGCCACGCTCGCCGCCGGCGTGCGCTGCTGCCGGCGCTGTGACGCAGTCTACGTACCGTGCAGCGAAATACTTCCGCTGAGCCTCGCAGGCTTCGTGCTTGCGCGGCTCTTCGATCTTCCGCTCATCGTGTGCAACCTCAACGCCGGCAAGAAAGGGTGGGCGCTCAACCGGCGCATTCACGATCGTGCCACGTGCGTCGTTGCGATCTCGCGCAGCCTCGCTTCCGACCTCCGAGCACGCGGCGTCACGCGCGCACCGGTCGCGCTTACCGGCATGGCCGCCGACGACG
>DAHUYK010000017.1 GCA_027315245.1 Vulcanimicrobiota bacterium
AAAGCGCACCGCCCGCGAGGACGCGTCCTCGCCACCCCGGGGCCACGTACGCCGTGCAGTCGTACGCCTCCACGATCGCCGGCCCTTCGAGTCGTTCATCGCGCCGTAGTCCGTCGCGCTCCACGATCGTAACCGGAACGAAGCAGCCATCGATCCACACGTTGCGCGAACTCGTGCTGCGCGCGCGCTTTCGAGCACGATCTGCACGATGTTCCCCGACGCGGGCGCCGCGCGCCGCCGTCGCAGTGGAACGTGCGTTGACGAGCTCGACGACCTCCTCGTCGGCGGCGTAGCCGTATCGCGTGCGATGGAGCGCGTGAAAGCGCCGGGCGATCTCCTGCACGTCGCTCGCGTGCTCGACGTGCAGCTCGAAGCTCTGACCGCGATACCGTGCGTCGTACGTGCGCCGGAATCGTATCGTCCGCGCCTGCACACCTTGAGCGACGAGCGCATCGCGTCCGCGCCGTTCGAGCGACGCGAAGAGTGCTTCCAGATCGCTCGCCGCGACGTCGTCCGTCGCTCGCAGAAGCGGCGCGAGCGCCGTCGCCGAGAGTTCGGCATCGAGCAATCCTTGCGCCGAGAACGTTCCGGCTTGAGGCGGAACGACGATCTGCGTGACGTTCAACTCGGAGGCAAGCTGGCATGCGTGCAGTGGGCCGTTACCGCCGAACGCGACGAGGGAGAAGCCCCGTGCATCCACGCCGCGCTCGACGGTCACGATGCGCATTGCCTTTGCCATCTGCGCGTCGACGATGCGCACGATGCCCGCCGCCGTTTCCTCAACCGTCAAGTCCAGCTGCGTTGCCAGCGCCGCGACGGCTTCGCGCGAGCGGCGCGCGTCGATCGGAAAGGTACCGCCGAGCAAATGCGTCTGGTGCAGCCGCCCAAGAACGACGTTCGCATCGGTCACGGTGGCACGATCAGAACGTCCGTAGCAGGCCGGTCCAGGGTCGGCGCCCGCCGAGCGTGGGCCCAGTCGCAGCGAGCCCGCATCGTCGATCCAGGCGATCGTGCCGCCGCCTGCGCTGACCTCGGAAAGGTCGACGAACGGGTAGCGTACGGGGTACCCGCTGCCGCGGACCGCGCGACCGCTATGCGTTGCACCCGCCGCTTCATATTCGTTCGCGATCTCGGGCGTACCGTCGACGATGCTGCCTGCCTTTGCCGTCGTACCGCCCATGTCGAACGAGAGGGCGCGCGCGATGCCAAGGTCGCGCGCAAGCGCCGCAGCGGCGATGACGCCGCTGGCTGGGCCGCTCTCGATGAGAGCGGCCGGCCGCGCAGCGGCGGCACGCACATCGCTCAGGCCGCCGTCGCTGCGCATGACGTAGAGCGGTGCCGAAATACCCATGTTGCGAACGGCCGCGTCGAGTCCCGTGAGGTACGCGCTGACGATCGGCGCGAGTGCGGCCGTAACGACGGTCGTCGAGAAGCGCTCGTACTCGCGGTACTCCGGATCGACGGCTGAGGAGCAGACAACATACACTCCGCAGCGCGCAGCGATGTACTCGGCAGCGCGCCGCTCGTGCGCGTCGTTCGCGTACGCGTGAAGAAAGCAGACGGCAACGGCCTCGATGCCACGCTGGGAAATTGCGTGGCAGAGTGGACCGAGAGCCTCCTCGTCGAGGGGCTCGATGACGTTGCCGAGATAATCCATGCGTTCGCGCACGGTGAACCGGTCGTCGCGTGCTACGAGCGGCCGCGGCCGCTCGACGAAAAGGTCGTAGATGGCGGGCCGGTTCTGCCTTGCGATCTCGATGACGTCGCGAAACCCGTGCGTCGTCACGATTGCGACTCGCGCAAGATCGAGGCCGGCCTGGCCGAGAAGCGCATTCGTGGCGATCGTCGTCGCGTGCGCGAGCCACGAGACCGACGCGCCGTCATCAACAGTCGCGCCCAATGCGTCGCGGACGGCACGCTGCGGCTCCTGGGTCGTCGTCGGTACCTTCAACGTGCGCGCGACGGCGAGCTCGTCGTCGACGAGCACGACATCGGTGAAGGTCCCTCCCACGTCAATGCCGACTCGCAACGGCTGCAATGTTCACCGCCGCGCGCCCGACTCCGCCCTTAAGGAACCTCTGAACGCATGGGCTTCGCCAGAGCTTCCTAGTAGTTTACCCGCAGATCGTATTGGCAGGTATCGAAGTTGCGCTTCTCCACCTGATGATGATCCATGAACGTGACGCGAATGTCCTGAAGGCAGCCGGATTGGATTGTGAACGTGATATGCTCGCCCGGCGAGAGGACTTGCGAGTCGCCCAGCCAGTCGTCACCCCACTCGTTGCTGTCGACGGGCGAGATGTTGATGTACTCGATCGATTGATCGGCGTTGTTGTAGATCGTCAGCTGATGATCCGCGAGCGCCACCGTCGGGGCCAGCAATGCGAAGAATGCGGCTGCGCTCAAGGCCGTGAGCAGTCGTTTCATGGAAGGTCAGGTCCTTTCTAGCTTGGTATCCATAGGGGCAGAAAAACGCCTTCTTGCTTCTCCGCTGGCACAGTGTGCCCCCCTTCTGGCGTAAAAAGCAAGACCGCCCGGACAGCGACGCTGCCGGGCGGTCTGTGGCTCTTAGCGGGTCAGTTCGCCGTCTTAGCGATACGACGACTTGCTTGCGAAGCAGTCGCGACAGTAGACCGGCTTATCGCTGCGCGGCTGAAACGGGACCTGAGCGACCCCGCCGCATTGGCTGCACGTAGCGGTGAACATCTCGCGGGGGGCGCGACCACCGCGTCCGCCGCCTCCGCCGCCGCCGCCGCCCGATGCCTTACGAGCTGCGCGACAGTCGGGGCAGCGATTCGGCTTGTTCTGAAAGCCTTTGGAAGCAAAAAACTCTTGCTCGCCGGCTGTGAACGCGAACTCGCGACCGCAATCGACGCAGCGAAGATATTCGTCTTGGTACATGGTGAACGAGGGACTCCTATTGACGTTGGTTTGTGTTGTGCTCGGAATCGACTCGTTCAGCACGATACGTGGGACCGAAACTCGAAACCTAGGCACGGCCATTCTAGCACGGTCCCCCGGGTCACGCAAGCGAACCTGGGAAGGGGCACAGGACAAGCGTGCGATTGGACCGGAGGGCAGACGTCCGGCGCGCTGGAAGTCGGCATTGCATGTCGTCCCGTTCGTTTGCGGCGCTCTTTGCAGCGATCGCCGCGCTCCTCGTCACCGTTCCCGTAACGGCGACGACGACGCACGCTGCGTTCCCGCTTCCCCATATGTCGCCGGACGAGGTCTTTTACAAAATTCGCGCCGTCTTTCGCTCGCACCGTCCGCCGCCGCCGTACGAAACGTACACGCTCGTCAGAGAGAACAATGACGCGCAAGGCTATCCGGATTACGCGTCGAGCTACACGTATCGCATC
>DAHUYK010000023.1 GCA_027315245.1 Vulcanimicrobiota bacterium
TGGGCACTTCAAAATAGCGCGGCCCGAGCGTAGTGATGTTTGTCGCAGGTTTGACTACGTTGCCGCTTGCGCCTTCTGCCTTTGACGTGCGGCAACGCTCGATTCGTGCAGCCGATAGCTCTTGCCGCGGATCTCGATGAGGTGGCTGTGGTGCATGAGCCGATCGAGAAAGGCGGCGACTGCCGGCGTGTCGCCAAACATCGCGGGCCAGTCTTGCAGCGGCCGATTCGAGGTAATGATGGTCGATGCGCGTTCGTACCGGCGCATGATAATCTCGAGTAGATCCTCAGCGGCCGACGCGGGAAGTTTACGCATGCCAAGGTCGTCGATGATGAGCAACGGGATGTCGCTGAATTTTACGATGGCCGCCGTCCGTTCGCCCGTCGCTGCGGCCAGGAGGAGTTCTTCAAAGAGTAGGTGCGCCTCGCGATAGAGGACGCGAAAGCCTGCGTGAATGGCCGCCATCGCGATGCCTTGCGCGATGTGGGACTTCCCGACGCCGGCGTTGCCAAGAATCAAAGCGTCCTCGTGCGCATCGATGAACCGTCCGGTTGCCAATTCGAATATGAGTGCACGATCGACACCGTTGAATTTCCAATCGAAGGTGTCGAGCGTCTTTCGATCGCGCAGCATTGCGGTTTTGATGTGTCGCTCGACCAGGCGGTCTCTGCGGCGTTGCAGCTCATCGTGGACGAGCAGGCTCAAGAAGTCGAGTGGTCCCAGGCGATCGGTCTGCGCCTGCTGGACACGAATACTCAAAGTATCGGCAATGCCGCCTAGGCGCAGTTGACGCAGCGCGCGGTCCAGTTCATCAGTTGTCAAAGCAAAGGTCTCCCTGAGTGCGGGTAGCAAAATGTTTGGCATAGGTGTCGATCGCCGGAATGATATGATGCTCGCTGGTGAGCGAGGCGGGCGATTGCTGTGCGAGCAGCGCGCGCAGAAAGCGCAGTCGCCATACGCCTGCTGGTATGGCAACGCTGCATGCGCGCTCGACGGCGTCGATGCCGTGTCGGCGAATCAGATCGAGCAGACCGAAGAGCGTGCGCGCGGCGAGCACGCCCGATTCGTTCTCGACCGCTCGTGCAAAAATACCGCAAGCAGAACCCATTTGCGCGATACGTTCGACCAGCTTCTCGACCTTCGGCGGTGCCTGCTTGGGCAGATCATCGGCTATCGTCCGGCGTTTCCCCTTGCCGGTTATCGCGTGCTCGCGTATGAGCTGCTGCGTCTGCGCATCGAGGATACGCAGCCAAAGCCGGCCGATGTGCACGACGACTTTGCAGCCGGCGTAGCGCGGTGGAACCGAGTAGTACGCGCCGTCGACCTCGACGTGGCCGTCGAAGTGCACGCGCCGCTCGCCATCACGAAAATACTCGAAACGTGTCGGTGGCAAGGTTGCGAGCATTGGCCGTTCTTCGTCGAACATCTCGCGCACTTGTCGTTTGGTGGTTCCGTGGATGCGTGTCGCGGCCCAACGCTCGTTCCAGTGCAGCAACTGGGCGTTCTGCTCGTCGATGTTCTCGAACGTACGGCCTTTGAGCGCGGTGCTCTGCGTATGCCCGACCGCCGATTCCACCTTCCCTTTCAGGTCCGGAGCGTACGGCCGGCAGGGCAAGGCCACGATGCCATAGTGCTTGAGCATCGACGTGTAGAGCGGATTGAGTTGCGGGTCGTAGACGTCGGGTTCGAGGACGCCCTCTTTGAGATTGTCCAGCCGAATCGTCGCCGGTACACCGCCGAAGTACGCAAACGCTTCTTCGTGCAGCTTGCACCACGTCTCTTTCGACGATTTCCAGACAACCTTGCGAAAGGCGTGGCGGCTGTATCCCAGCGTCATTACGAACAGGCGCGGCTTGCGATACGTACCGGTCTTGGGATCCCGCGTACGCGCACCTTCGCCGTAGTCTACTTGCGCCTCTTGGCCGGGTAACGTTTCGAAGCGGCAACTGACTTTCTGCGATGGCGGCGAGAGTTTGCGCACGAAGCGCTTTACCGCGTCGTATGCGCCCTCGTAGCCGTGGTGCTCGACCAGATCCTGGTAGATCGCGGTCGCGTTGCGCCCCTTCGCGATCTCCGCTCCGATGAACGTGCGATGCGTCTCGCAGCGGCTACGGCTCTTGGGGTCGGCGGGCACTTCCGACTCGGCGCGCGATTTTGACTCGACGGTCGCCCCCGAGTCGGTGGGCACTTTGCCCGAGGTGCGCGATTTTGCCGGGACCACACCTGCGTCGCGCCCGTACCGCGCGATCGTCTCATGCCGGTGCCCCGTCTCGCGTTCGATCTGTCGCGCGCTCCACCCGAGGCGCAGCAGCCCGACAATGGTCTCCTTTTCGGTCACGTCCAACACGTTCATGACGCGCTTCTTGCGCCGCCATGCCTTGACGTGCCCGGGCCGCTACCTCAGGTGAGCGATTTTGAACTGCCCACCGACTAGTG
>DAHUYK010000048.1 GCA_027315245.1 Vulcanimicrobiota bacterium
CGTCGCGGCGGCGGTCGCCGGCCTGGAGCCCGCGCACGTGACGATTCTCGACGATCGCGGCATCGCACTCGGCGACGCTGCGAGCGGCGGTGGAGACGATGCGACCGACCGCCAAGGTGCGCTGCAGAGCGCCCTCGACGACGCGTTCGGGGCGGGCACGACGATCGTGCGTGTTCACGCGGACGGCGTCCGGACGTCGACTGCCGTCTTCGTCGACGCTGCGAGGGCCGGCGATCTGCTCGCGGTGCGCGACCTCGCAGCAGCGACGGTCGCCTTCGATCCGCAGCACGGCGACGTGCTTGCCGTGCAAGCCGTGGGCTTCACTCGACCTGCGAGCGCGCGGAAAGACTTGTGGTGGCTGCTCTACGGCGGCATCGTGCCGCTGCTTCCGACGCTCGCATGCGTCATTGGCGCACTCGCGACGCTGCGCATGGCATCGCCGGCAATCCTTGCCGCGTTGCGAGACGTGCACGAACGCGCGCGCGTGACCGAGACGGCCCGCAGTGCTCCGCAGATGACGCCCGCACGCGTGCGCGCATTGCTGGAAAAGGAGCCGCCGCACGCAGCGGCCGCCGTGATCAGCGCGCTGCCGGCGGCCACGGCAGCCGCCGTGCTCGAACTCTACCCGCAGCACGAACGCAGCGCAATCGTCACGCGCATGCATCGTGTTGCGCCGCCGCTTGTCGCCGGGTGCGCGGAGCTGCTTGCCGATGGATGACGCGTTCGTTTCATTCGCACACTTCTTCGCGCCGGCGCAATCGCAACCAACGCAAGCGGCGCACCTCGAACCGCAACCGCAGCCGGCTGCGCCGCTGCCGGCGGTACGGCGCTTTCACGCAGCGCTCGTCGATGCGCTCGCCGCGTCACTCGACGACTTGCTGCGTGACCTCGCGAGCGATGTTCTCGCGCGCGAACTCTGCCTTGCGCCGTGTGATGTCGAGCGCATCGCGCGCGGCCTTCTCGAGCGCTACGCATCGCAAGAGCCGCTCGCGCTGCTCGTCCATGAAAGCGACGTCGCTGCCGCTGAGGGGCTCGGCGTTGCCGTGCGCTCCTCGCGGGATCTGCGGCGCGGCGATTGCACGCTCGTCCTGCGCTACGGCAGCATCGACGCGTCGCTCGGTGCGCGTCTCGCCGATGTGCTGTGATCGTTCGCGGCGAGGTCGAGCGCATCGATGCCGCGACGCTCGTCGCGCGCCTGCCGAACGTCGCCGTCGGTGACGTGGCGCGCATTGGCTCGCTGACTGCTGAGGTACGGCGCGTCGAGCAGGGCCGTGCGACGCTCGCCGTGCACGGCGCGCTCTCCGGCATCGCCTGCGGCGCAGACATAGCGGTCGACCTTCATGCAGGGGCGCTCGCGCTCGGCGCGTGCGCGCTCGGGCGCGCCATCGACGCATCGGGGCTTCCGCTCGACGGTGGGCCGGCGCTGCGCGGTCATCGTGTTACCGTTGAACCGGCGTGCGCCGTGGCACGAGCGCCAGTTCTTGAGCCATTCTGGACGGGGGTGCGCTGTATCGACGGTTTACTCACGCTCGGCGCAGGTGCCCGCACCGGCATCTTCGGCCCCCCGGGCGCAGGAAAGAGCACGTTGCTCGAAGCCGTCGGGAACGCAGGGATGGCCGATGCCGTCGTCGTCGCGCTCGTCGGCGAGCGTGGCCGCGAGGCACAGGCGTGGATGCAACGTTGCGATGCTCGCATGACGGTCGTCTGCGCGACCTCCGATCGGCCGGCCGCGGAGCGCTGGCGAGCGGCGCGCGTCGCGTTCGCGCAGGCACGCGCGCTGCGTGAGCGCGGCTTGCACGTGGTGCTGCTTCTAGACAGTCTCGCGCGCACTGCGGCCGCACTGCGCGAGATCGCGCTTGCCTGCGGCGAGCCGCCGGGCCGCGGCGGATATCCGCCGAGCGTCTTCGCCGAGATGGCGCGCCTGCTCGAGATTGCGGGCGCCACGCCGCAGGGCACGATCACCCTCGTGGCAACCGTCCTCGACGACGGCGACGAGCGGGACGCCGTAAGCGATGCGGCACGCTCCCTCCTCGACGGCCATCTGCAGCTCTCCGGCGCGCTCGCGAGCGCGGGGCGCTTTCCAGCCATCGACGTGCCCGTAAGCACGAGCCGCACGATGAACGACGTCGTTGCGCCGGCGCACGCAGAAGCCGCGCAGATCGTACGCGCCGCCGTCTGCGCGCTCGCGCGCACCGCGGACGCGCGCAGCCTCGGCATCGCAGCGAACGGAGCGCCGCTCCAAGCCGCCGTCGCGTGCGAAGAAGCGATCGACGCGTTCCTGCAGCAGCGAGAGCCGAGCGACCCTTGCGAAAGCGTGGAGCACCTCTGCAAGCTCGCGTCGCAACTCGCCATCGCCGCTGGCGGCCACACAGCCATCATACGGCGATGACGCTGCGCTCACTCAAGCGCGTTACGCTTGAGTGCATGACTTCTCTCACGCATCCGCTGCGCATCAGCGTTCTCGCTGCGCCGCTCGCAGCCATCGATCGGCGCACGCTCTCGCAGGCGTGGTACTCCGCGCTGGAACTCGGCTCTTCGAAGACGCGCGTGCAAACGCCGCATCCGGCGGCTTCGAACAGACCACGCGACGCTGTGCGACCGAACGTGACGCATGACGCCATGCCGCGCCACCGCACATCCACGCAAGCACCGAGCAATGCCGCGCACGGGCGACGGGCAGACATTCCAGGAGATAGCGCAGTGTCAGCACCTAGAAGTGCCGTCGAGCGCCGCAGCGCTTCGCAGCTCGCGCGCCGCATCGAACGCAAGATTGCTAGCCCTGCATTCGGAACGCGCACGACGCTCAGACTCGATGGTGCGCAGGGACGCGTGCACCTCGTGATACAGCGGCACGGAGATACGCTGCGTCTCATCGCAATCTGCCGCCGCGACGCGCGCGAGAGCGTGGCACGCGCGCTTTCACACGCGCGCTACGCGCTGGCAAAGGCGGTCGTGTCGTGCACGTGAGTCCCGCTGTGAGCGCGGCGATGCAGCGCGTCGACGATCGAGCTAGCGATGCGTTGCGCGCGTTCGAACCCGGCGCAGAGCCGCTGCTCGACGAGAACGGCCGTCCCGAAACGTCGTACCCCACGCTCGATCCGCTCTCGGTCGCGCCACCCGATCGCGCGTACTTCGTCACGCGCGGTGCCGGCGGCGATTTGCGCTACACGCGCGACGGCAGCTTGACGCTGCGCGACGGCACGCTCCGCACGCGCAGCGGCGCAGCGGTGCTCGGTGTCGATCGCAGCGGCCGCCTCGCACCGATCGCGCTCGACCGCGTCGACCGCGCACTCGGGCGCGTCTCGGATCCGCGCATCGACCCTCGAGGAGACGTTCTTTACGATCGCCGCGTCGTCGATCCACGTAGCGGAAATGCCGAACGCCGCGCGGTCGTCGCCGGACGCATCGCGCTCGCGCGCTTCCCTGCGGGAACGCGCCTGCGCTCCGACGGGGAGGCAGCCGCGGCGCCAGGCGTCGTACCGCACTACGGGATGGCTGCGGACGGTTCATTTCCGCCCTTGGAGACGATGCGGCGCGAGAGCAGCGGCATCGACATCGACGGCAGCCTCGACCGCCTGCGGTACGCGTACCGCGAGCTCGATGCGATGGAAGCGGCGTATCGCGCACAGTACGGCACGTACAAGACCGCAATGGACGTCGTAAAGTGAAGCGGCTCTGCTTCGAAAGCGGAAGCGGCGTGCGCCTCGCGCGCTTCGAAGAACGCTCGCTTCTCCCGGTCAGCGCGGCGTGCCTCGTCGCCAATGCGATGCGGGAACGGCTCGGCACGCTCTGCCGCGCCGACATCGACCTGCGTCTGTGGCCGCCTGCGATTCCACAGCCCGCCGCATGGCCGGTCATCTTTGAAGGCGCGAACGTCTTCGTCGTACGCGGCTCACGCAGCGACGCCGCGGTCGTTTTGCGGCCGTTCGACGCATGCGCGCTCGCGGGACTGCTCTTCGGCGAAACGGCGGCTCGCAGTGAGGCTGCCGCTCTTTCGCGTCTCGAAACCGAAATCACACGGCGCGCCGTCGAACGCCTCGCGCCGGCGCTCGCGAGTGCCTGTGGCGAAACCCGCCTCGACATCGCCTCGTCGCTCGACGCGGTGACGTACTTCGAACTGCACGTGCTCTCACCGGTCTCGTGCTCCATCGGCATCGCACTCGCGCGTGAACCGCAGAGCGCCGTCACGACGCCGCTGCGCGCCGCCGCTCTCTCCGCGTGCGCCGTGGCCACGCACGTCGAGATCACGCTTGCGTCCGTACGCGCGCACGATCTCGCTCGGCTGAAACCCGGCGACTTGCTTGAGGCGCGCGATGCAACGGCAAGGCTTTGCGCGAACGGGCGCACGTGCGCGTCGGGAACGTGCGGCGTCGTGCGCGAGCGCTACGCGTTTCGTGTGGGGAACGGCGCGTGAAGGGCGAGCGCGGCGAACTCGACGCCCTGCACGACGTGCCGCTCGACGTCACCGCGGTCTTGGGGAGCAGACGCATGACGATCGCCGAGTTGCTCACGCTCGGAGAAGGCACGATCGTGACGCTCGACCGCAGCGTGCAAGCACCCATCGACGTCCTAGCAGGGGGAACGCCGGTCGCACGCGGCGAGATCGTCGCGATCGACGACCGCTTCGCCGTGCGGATCACGGGCGTCGTCGCCGGTACGTCGTGAACGATTGGCTCGCGCTCGCCGGGCGGACGCATGCCGGAACGCCACTCGACGTGCTCGTGACGCTGACGCTGCTCGGCATCACGCCGTTTCTCTTCGTCATGTGCACGTCGTTCGTGCGTATCGTGGTTGTCCTTTCGCTCGTGCGCTCGGCCGTCGGTGCATCCGCGGTTCCACCGAATGCCGCGCTCACCGGGCTCGCGCTCGTCCTCACCCTCGTCGTCATGTCACCGACGCTGCAGAGCGTCCAGCGTGAGGCGATCGCACCGTACGCGCACGGGCGCATCACGCAGGGCCAGGCGCTCGGACGCGCGGGCGACGCCGTGCGCGCGTTCATGTTGCGTCAAACGCACGCCGCCGACCTCGCGCTCTTCGAACGCGTCGCGCACGCCGCGCCGTCGTCCACGCCGCCGGTGCCCGTTCTCATGGCTGCCTTCGCCGTCGGCGAGATGCGCAGCGGCTTTGCAATCGGGTTCGCGCTCTATCTGCCGTTCGTGGCGATCGATCTCGCGGTCGCGTCGATCCTCATGGGGCTGGGGATGGTGATGCTCAGTCCGCCGGTCGTCTCGTTACCCGTGAAGCTGCTGCTCTTCGTCATGGTCGACGGCTGGGCGCTCGTCTGCGGAGGCGTTGCAACGAGCTTCAGGTAATCCGGGCATCGCAGCTTACGCAGCGCTAATTTCGAAGGAGCCGATTGTGGCCTGGGGAGGAATCTCGGTGCCGTCTTTGCGCGCCTCTTCGAGCCAGAGACGTAAACCGTCGGTTACGCTTGCTTTCGCTTCATCGAGCGTATCGCCAGAGCCAGTTACGCCCGGAACTTCAGGAATGTATCCCCAAATCGTACCGTCATTCGCTCTTTCGAAGATCGCTTGATATGTCGTCATCGTAGCCCTGCTGCTTTCAGAATGGCTAGGAGCCTAACGCCAAGTCGCGATTATATCCATGCACGGGCACGACCACCGTTCCGGATCGTCCTGAGTGCTTGTAGATATAATGGCTTCCCGTTACACGATCGAGCTTCCATCCGGCATCTTCGATCGTTCGGATAATGTCCTTGGCCTTCACCTTATGCCCCTGTGGGTTCCTCTCTCGGAACAGGTGAGTGCCCACAGCGCTACAGGGCTGGGTCGCCTGCGGAGGCGTCGCGACGAGCTTCAGGTAACCTACGGCACGGTGAGGATCTCGCACGCGCTGGCGACGATGCGCCCGTTCTTCTCCTTTGAGTTCTTCCCGCCGCGGGACGACGACGGGGTCGAACGACTCTTTTCGTCCATCGAAACGCTACGGCCGCTGCACCCGGCCTTCGTTTCGATCACGTACGGCGCCGGGGGATCGTCGCGCGCCAGGACGATCGAGCTGGCGAAGCGCATCGCGCGCGAGCTCGATCTCACCGTGCTCGCGCACGTCACGTGCGTTGGATCGACGCGCGCGGAACTGCGCGCCGTCTTCGACGACCTCGCACGCGCCGGCATCGAAAACGTGCTCGCGCTGCGCGGCGACCCGCCGCGCGGCGAAGCGGCCTTCACGCCTCCTGCCGGAGGCTTCTCCTATGCGACCGAGCTCATCGCGATGCTCAAGCGCAACTACGACTTTTGCATCGGTGCCGCGTGCTACCCTCAGACGCACGTCGAGGCGGAGAGCCCACAGCGCGATCTCGAGCATCTGCACGAAAAGGTCGACGCGGGTGCCGAGTTTCTCGTCTCGCAGCTCTTCTTCGACAACGACGCGTACATGGCGTTCGTCGAACGAGCGCGGGAAGCGCGCATCGGCGCGCCGGTGCTGCCGGGTCTCATGCCCGTGACGAACTACGACCAGATCACGCGCTTCGTCGCCATGTGTGGTGCGACGATTCCACCCAAACTCAAAGCGGCAATGGAGCAGCGACGCGGCGACGAACGCGCCGTGGAAGACCTCGGCGTCGCGTATGCGTCGATGCAGGCCGTCGACCTGCTGCGCCGCGGCGCGCCCGGCATCCATTTCTACACGCTCAACCGTTCGCCGGCGACACGAGCGATCGTCTCCGGCATGCTTGCTGCGAGCGCCTGGCGCCCGGACTTCTCGGGGCGCCGCGAGTTCATGGCCCCGTAACACTGCGCTCACCGGGCTGATACGCACCGGCGCTACGCTTGCGTGCGTGGACGCATTCGATGCGCTCTTGCGCGAAACGCTGCTCGTCACGGCGGTGCTGGTGCTTCCGGTCGTGTCGCTCGCGGCGCTCGTCGGCACGACGCTCGCGGTGCTCCAAGCCGCGACGCAGGTGCAGGAACAGACGATCGCGTTGCTCCCGAAGATCGTCGTCGTCGGTCTTACCGTCGCGCTCTTCGGCAGCTTTGCGATGCGGCTCGTCGCGCGGCTCTTCGGCGACGTCGTCGCGGCGATTCCCTCGCTCGTACGCGGATGAGCACGACTGCGCTCCTCGTCTTTGCGCGCTGCGCCGGCTTTGCGTTCCGCGCGCCGGGCTTTTCGTATCCGGGCGTGCCGCCGCCGCTGCGCGCTGCCTTCGCGTTCTTTTTGGCGTTGGCCGTGCTGCCCGGCGTTCGAACGACGGCACCCACCGGAGGCGCGACAATCGCAGCGGCGGTCGCGCTCGAGTTTTTCATCGGAAGCGCCATCGGCATCGGCAGCAGCCTTCTCTACGACGGCGCGTACGCGGCAGGGCGAGCCGTCGACGATTACGTCGGCGTCAAAGCGATCGCGCCGAGCGTGCACCTTGTTGCGCCGAGCGGCTTCGGACGAATCTGGTCACTTGCGTTCACGGCGACGTTCTTTCTCCTGGGCGCGTATCGCCCGGTCGTTCTCGCATTTGCGCAGAGTTTTACCAGCATTCCGCTGCTTGCATTTCCCGACGCGAGCTTGTGGGCCGCGTACGCGGCAGCGGTCGCGACGACGCTCCTGCGCGTCGCGGTGACGATCGCCGGCCCTGCGATCGCGGCGACGTTCATGGCGCAGGTTGCGCTCGGCGCGCTCTCGCGCACGATCCCCCGCTTCGGCAGCTTGACGCTCGCGTTTCCGCTTGTCTTCGGCGCGGCGCTCGTCGCGACGTCGCTGACGCTTCCGGCGATCGTCGTGCGCGCTATGCCGATCGTCGTCATACCGTGAGCGAAGGTAAAGAACTCGACCCGACGCCGGCGCGGATCGCGCGCGCGCGGCGCGAAGGCAACGTGCCGCGTTCAGCGGAGCTCGTCGCGGCCGCCGCATTCGGTGCAGCAAGCATTGCGGCGTGCGCCGTTCTGCCGCCGATGGCAGCGCTCGCACGCCACGCGCTCGCGCAGGCTGCGTACGGCGCGCGTGCCTGGCCCGACGAAGCCGAAATCGTAGCGCTCGCGCTGCTTCCCGCCGCTGCTGGGGCCGCGTTCGCGATGCTCGCCGGGCTGGCGCAAGGAACGAGCGCCAACGCTGCTGCGCTCGCACCGCGAGCATCGCGCCTCGATCCGGCGGAGGGACTGCGACGCATGCTCTCGCGCGAGACGCCCGCGCACGCAGCCCGCGCCTTGCTTGCCTTTGGCGTCGCGGCAGGCGCCATCGGTCCGGCCATGGGCGCGGCGGTGCTCGCGAGCACGCAGGCGCTGCAGATCCCGGGCGTCGCCGCCGCCGCCTGGTCGGGAACGCGGCGCGCGCTCTTCGTCGCCTGCACCGTCGGGCTGCTCTTTGCCGCGGCGGAGTATCGCCTCGTGCGCAGCGCTTGGCTGCGCAAGCTGCGCATGAGCCTCGACGAGCTCAAACGCGAGATGAAAGAGCAGGAAGGCGATCCGCACGTGCGCAGGCGGCGCTCGTCGCGCCATCGCGAGCTCTCCTACGGCGGCGTTGCAGCGGTGCGCGAGGCGGCGTTCGTCGTCGCGAATCCGACGCACGTCGCGGTCGCGCTTGCGTACCGCCCGCCAGCGATCGCGGTGCCGCGCGTGCTCCTGCGGGCAGCCGATGCAGCGGCGCTGCGCGTGCGCGAACTTGCCGGGCAGTCGGGCGTGCCGGTCGTCGACGCGCCGGAGCTCGCGCGAACGCTCTTTTCAAACGGCCGCGTCGGTGCCGCCATACCGGTCGAACATTACGTTGCCGTTGCGGCGATCGTTGTCGCGCTCACGAACGAAGGACGGCTCGAGGGATGAAACGCGCGAGCGTTTACGCATTCGCCGCATTGCTCTTGGGGATCGTCGGCATCCTCATCGTGCCGCTGCCGCCGTGGTTGCTCGACGTTCTGCTCGGCATGAACATCTTCGGTTCGGCGCTCATCCTGCTGCTCTCGGTCACCGTCGACGATCCGCTAGAGTTCTCGGCCTTTGCGCCGGCGCTGCTCGTCGCGACGCTCTTTCGCCTCTCGCTCGACGTCTCGGCGACGCGTCTCATCCTCACGCAGGGCGAGATTCCCGGGGCCGTCGGGGCAGTGATTCCGGCGTTCGGCGAGTTCGTCGTGCGCGGCAACCTCGTCGTCGGTATCGTCGTCTTCGCGATCCTCGTAACGATTCAGTTCGTCGTCATCGCGAGCGGCTCGCAGCGCGTCGCCGAGGTTGCGGCACGCTTCACGCTCGACGCGATGCCAGGAAAGCAGATGGCCGTTGACGCCGACGTGCACGCCGGCCTGCTCGACGCCGACGCCGCGCGTACGAAACGCGAAGCGGTTCAGCGCGAATCCGACTTCTACGGCGCGATGGACGGCGCAGGAAAGTTCGTGAAGGGCGACGCGGTCGCAGCGCTGCTCATCGTCGCGCTCAACCTCGCCGGTGGACTCGTCGTCGGCATTGCGTACCATGCGATGACGCCGCTCGACGCGTTGAACACGTATGCGCTGCTCTCGATCGGCAACGCGCTCGTCACGACGCTGCCTGCGTTTTTGATCTCCACGGCGATGGGCATGATGGTGACGCGCGTCGCCGCGGAGGGCGCGCTCGGCGCCGACCTCGCCGCGCAGATGCTCGCGCGCCCTGACGTGCTGCGCGGCGCGGGCGGCCTGCTCTTCGTCCTGGCGCTCGTGCCGGCACTGCCGCACGGCGTCTTCTTCGTTCTCGCCGGCGGCGCGTTCGTCGCAGCAGAGCTTGCGGCGCGACGCGCGCGTGCCGGAGCGCAACGCGCCCGCACGGAACGCGACGAAGCCACACGCCGCGCGATGCGCAAACCCGAGCTTGCGCTCGGCCTGGTCGGCGTCGACGCGATCGCCGTCGAGCTCGGCCCCGAGTTGACGCGCCTTCTGGCACCGCCACTCTGCGATGCGCTGCTCGATCGCATCGGCGAAGTGCGCCGCGCGCTCGCAGCGGAGATCGGGCTCGTGCTCCCTGGCGTTCGCCTGCGCGACAGCGTCGAACGCGATCCTGCCGGCTACGCGATTCTCGTTCGAGACCGCTGCGCAGGCGAAGGGCGGCTCCATCTCGATCGCCTTCTCGCCGTCGCCGAGGCGGAGAAGCTCGCACAGATGGGATACGCAGTCGAACATGAGGCCGTCTACGGATTGCCGGCGGCGTGGGTCGAGCCGAGCGTACGAGAGCGCCTCGTGGAAGCCGGCGCGCTCGTCTTCGATCCGATCTCGGTGCTCGGTTCACACCTTGCGGAGGTCGCGCGGCGGCACGCTGCGGCGCTCTTTGGGCGGCAAGAGCTGCAGACGCTGCCCGAGCATCTGCGCCTACGCGCGCCGGCGGTCGTCAAGGAGATCGGCGGGGAGGCGCTGCCGCTAAGCAGTGTGCACCGCGCCATGCTGCTGCTCTTTCGAGAGCGCGCGTGGCCGCGCGACCCGATCGTCGCATTCGAAGCGATGGTCGATGCGGCAACGCGCGAGCCGGCGGAGCTGGCCGAAGCCGCGCGACGTGCGATCGTTCCGGACATGCTCCGGCGGCGCGCAATGCCGCTCGCGCCGCTGCTCTTGGAGCCTGCACTCGAACGCACGCTGCTACAGGCATGGTCGGGAGGCGACACGCTGCAGCCTCAGGAGACGATGTGCGTTCGCGAACGCATTGCGGCGTATGCCGGGCGCACGACGCGCGAACAGGCGGCGGTCGTCTGCACCGGCACGCTCCGTCCGCTCCTGGCGGACCTGCTCGCTCGATCAGGGGTTCAGGTGGACGTTTTCGCCTACGGCGAGCTGCCGCCGGAGATGCAGATCAATGCTGCGGAGATCGTGCCGCCTGAAGGTTCCGCTATCGTGGCGGTAGGCGCTGGACCATCTCGAGCCAGAACCCTCCCATGGCAATCATGATCGTCACCCACGACGTGAGCACCGCCCCCATCATCCACGCAAAGCGACTCTCGATCTTACGGTCGAGCGCGCCACCCAGTGCGTCAATCTTACGGTCGAGCGCGCCGCCCAGTGCGTCAATCTTCCGGTCCATCGCATCAAACCTTCGACCCGATTCCTCTGCCCGGGCATCGATCTTCGCATCGAGCAGGTCAAAGCGTGCGTCAATCTTCGCGTCGAGCGTCACCAGGCGGCCATCGATGCCATTCAGGCGCAGATCGATGCCGTTGAGTCGATCGGCGGCTTGCTCGTATGCGCCTTCTAGGCGTGAAACTCGTTCTTCCATCGCGGCGTGCACCAAGTGCTCCTTTCGCAATCATAGAGTGCACGCTTCATTCACGCAAGCGTCGAACCGCAGCAAGGGGCAAGAGCATAGTGGAAGAGCTATCGCGCCGGTAGGCGCTGGACCATCTCGAGCCAGAACCCACCCATGGCGATCATGATCGTCACCCATGACGTGAGGACCGCACCCATCATCCACGCAAAGCGACTCTCGATCTTTTTGTCGAGGCTGTCGCCGCGTCGATCGAGGCTGTCCATTCTTTGACTCGATTCCTCTGCTCGCGCATCGATCTTTCGGTCCAACGCATCGAATCTTCGACTCGATTCCTCTGCCCGAGCATCGATCTTCCGGTCCAACGCATCGAACCGTCGACTCGATTCCTCGGCTCGCGCATCGATCTTCGCATCGAGCAGGTCAAAGCGTGCGTCAATCTTCGCGTCGAGCGTTACGAGACGGCCATCGATACCGTTCAGGCGCAGATCGATGCCATTGAGTCGATCGGCGGCTTGCTCGTATGCGCCTTCCAGGCGCGAAGTCCGTTCTTCCATCGCTGCGTGCACCAAGAGCTCCTTTCGCGATCATAGAGTGCACGCTTCATTCACGCAAGCAGCGGAGCACGGCAAGGGGCGAAAGCATAGTGGAAACGCAAAGGCCCCGGGCGATTGCCCGGGGCCTTTCTTTTCTACGTCAGGTGCAGATTACAGGTGGATCTGCGCCGAGATGTAGAGGTCGAAGGGAATGAACCCGCCTTGGGTGTTGTTGTCCTTCGGATTGTACGAGTTCATCTGGTACAAGGGTTGCGCGAGACCGTTCGCGGCTACGTTCGTCGGGCTCGAACCGTTGTAGAAGTTCGCGGTGTAGAGCCCGTTCGGTCCGTATCCGCAGATGTACTGCCCCGGCGGATTCGGCGTCGTCCACGGCTCTTTCGACCCGCCGAAGCAGGTGTGAAAGAGATCCGCTGCCGTCAACTGCAAGCGCAGTCTCGGGCTGACGTCGTATGTCGCCTGGATGTTGCCGACCACGATGTTCGGCTCGGTGTACTGGCCGATGCTCGTGAAGTGGCCCGTCTGCGGGTTGGGGATGTAGAGGTAGCCGTAGGGCCCGCCGCCGACGTTGAACATCGTCGTCCAATCGCAGGCCTTCGAACCCGGTGTCACGCCCGTTGAACCTTGGCTTGCTCCGCAGACGCGCGGGTCTTCACCCGTGACGTCGAGCGGTGAGCCGTACGGCGTGCCGGATTCCCACTGCAGCGACGGTGTGATTGCGAACTTGTCGCGACGCCAGTTGAGGATCAACGAGGCGACGTACGGCGAGTTGTAATACACCGGGTTGTTGTTCACGCCCCCGACGCCCATCGCGAGTTCGCCTTGCGGATACCACGCGGTGGGGCTCAGCGACGCCTGCGTGGGCTGCCCGAAGTACGGGTTCAGGATGTCGGCTGCGTTCGCGCACGTCGGATCCGGAGTGTTCTGCCCGTTGGCAGTGAGTACCGTCGGATTGTAGCACTTCGAGCCCGTCGTGAGCGCGTTGTAGTCGGCGATCGCGGTGTTGATCTGCGTGATCTGACCGCTCGCGCCGAGCAGGTTCTGGAACTGCACGAGCGATTGCGTGTACGTGAAATTCAGTTGTGCTGCGAAGCCGTTCGAGGCGAAGTCGCCGTCCGCCAGTGACGCCTCCACGCCGTAGTTCTTGGCCTGACCGACCGGGATCTGCGTCACGAAGCCAGCGCCGATGAACGACTGCTGTTCCCAGTTCGACGTCTTGGAGTAGAATGGCGAGATTTTCACGCTCAAGTTCGTGTTGTTGAAGCGATGCTCCAGAGAGAAGCTGTATTGCGCCGACGTTTCGCCTGGGATCGGGTGGAACGGCGAGAAGAAGCCGAGGTCCATGAAGTTCGCCCAGAGATTCGCGGCGCTGCCGCCGGCGTACGTATACTGCACGGCTGCGGAGAGAGGCGGCTCTGCATAGCGTCCGGCATCGAAGCGCCAGACCGTGTTCGGATCGGACTGGAACGTCGCGGAGACCCGCGGCGACCAGTAGTCGATATGGTAGTACGACGGAGATGCCGACGTGAAGAGCGGATTTCCGCCGACGCCGTTCGGATGGACGAACGTGTACGTCTTGGGGCCTACCGTCTCGGTCGGACACGGACCGTTCACGTACTGGATCGGCGCTGGCGGGAACGTTCCCGGCCCCAGCGGCTTCGTGAGCGAGCCGAGCGTCGGATTCCAGCAGACGTAGTTCTCCACGATCTGCGCGTAGAACGGACTCTGCGCGACGTTCGAGGGCGCCATCTGGTAACCGAAGTTGTCGTAACGAGCACTGAGGTTGATCGAAACGCGATCGGACGGTCTCCACTGATCGGAGATCATGAAGTTCGAGAACTTCGCCGTCACCGTGTTTTGTGGACCGGAGGCATCGTAGTTCCATAACGTGGACCAGTTTGCGCCGGCCCCCGCCGCCGCGCCGGTCACCGGCGGCTCGCCAGTGTTGAAGCTATTGTACGCGTTGCTTTGGTAAGCACTCGTATAACAGGGCACGGCCGTCATCGAGGCCTTACTCCAGCACGTGTACACGCCGTTCGACTGCGAAATGAGCCCAACCGGACTCGCTCCGGCGCAGTTCCCAGCGGGATTCGGCGCCGAACAGCCGAGGTAACCGGAGTTGTTGAAGCGCGACGTGTTCGCTTGCGTATAGTTCGCGGTGAACTGGAAGAGATGCTGGTCGTTGAGCTGGTTCGCATAGCGGATCTGACCGCCGGTCGTGTGCGTAACCAGTTCGTAGTCCGCCGAAACGCCGCTGTACAGATAATACAGCGTCGCCGCGCTCGTCGGGCCGTTTTCGGTCCAGTCCGTGAAGAGCGAGTAGCCATAGATCTGCATGTAGGAGTTATCGCTGAAGGGATGCGTCCATTGCAGCTTGAGCGCTCCCACGTCGTTGTGGAAGTTATCGCCGTTGTAGTTTGACGGCAGCACACCGCCAAAGGAGCCCGCGGGTGCGCTCGGCTGCGAGTAATCGACGAGCGGAACCGTGGCTGCGCCCGTCGTCGGGTTGTTCACGACCGTTCCGAAGGGCTGGTTATAGGTGTAGGCACCCATGTACGTAACGGCTGGGTTGCACGTGAATGAGAAGAAGCACACGGACCCATAGCCCATCGTATCCTGACCCCATGCAAGGCCGGGACCGGCCATGCTCGGGCTGGAGTAGACGAACGTATCCATCGCCGAGTCGCTCCAGAGCGCTTGAATATCGTCGCGCTGGCCGTTTTTGCGAGGAATGCCGAAGTGCATGTTGACGATGTTCTCGCGATCCGAAAGATACGAGAGTCCGCCGTAGAGCCCCGAGAACGGGATGTTGCAATCCATCCCTACGTTACCTTTGTCTGCCCATGCCGGGTTCGCCGCCGACGTTCCGGTTGCGATCATCGTGGGACCGCAGTCGCCGAGAACGCCTTGGCCGGTAAACGTCGTGTTGAGGAAGTACGGGTTATACGAGGAGTAGTACTGGCCGGGTTGCATGAGGCTTGCGCCCATGTCGCCGTTGTTCAGGATCTTCGGCGACGAGTCGTAGCCGCTGACGCCGACGTAGTACGAGAAGTTGCGATCCGGTGAGGCGCCGCCGGCTTCGAAGCGTGCTTCATGGTAGAAGCCTGGCCCCGCGATCGTCCCGCCGAGGTTGCCGTAACCCGGATAGGTTCCGGTCTTGATGACCTGGTTGATGAAACCGGAGTCGCCGCTCGACGAGATGTCGGCCGGGCCGCCGCCGGTGTAGACCTGCAGCTCTTGCAGGCCGAGGTTCGAGCCCGTTGACGACGTGTAGTTGTCGAAGGCGCGATTGACCGGAATACCGTCGTACTCGAAACCGGTCGAGAACGGGTTCTGACCGTGGATGACGACGGCTTGGTTCCAGCCCATGCCGCCGGTGCCCACGACGAGGCCCGGGACCGACGCGATCGCCGAGTAGATGTTCGCAAGATTGCCGCCGCCGCCGAGCGCTGCAGCCGCTTGCTGCTGCGCGGGCGTGACGTTGTAGAGGTCGCCGCCGACGCCAGGCTTCACCAGGTTCGCCGCGTTGGCTCGTGCGTGCGCGATGACTTGCAACGCGCGCGGCGCCGTGATGACGACCTGCTGTGTCTGGTCTGCGAAGACGGTGTTACCCGCGATCGAGACGCTCTGATAGCCAGACTTGCTGACGCTCAGCGTATATGTGTCGGGGGCGAGCACGAGGAACACGAAGTGTCCCTGCGCATCCGTCGTTGCCGTAGCTGTTTGCGATGGTGAGGATGCCGTAACCGTCGCACCCGCGACGGGGGCTCCCGCATCATCGTGAACGACGCCTGCAATACCACCGGTGGTTGCTGCCAGTGCCCATGTTCCCTGGAGCAGGAAGCCGACCGATAGAAAAGCGGCGAGTGCCACGCGACGGAGGGTCCGTGATGAACGCATTACCTAACCCTCAATCAGTTTTCAAGTGATATGCGCCGCAAGGGTGCCTGCCCCAGGCTGTACGCCTTCAGCAGATTCCCAGACAGCGCTATGGCGGGTTCCTTCGGGCGGCGGGGCCCTGTTCCTCTTAGAGCGCCTGAAGAAGCAGCCCGGGAATCGCAGAGGGCCGGTCGGCGACGGGGACTCCTACCTCTTCAAATGCCCGCATCTTCGATTGAGCGGTCCCGAACGAGCCGGAAACGATGGCGCCGGCGTGGCCCAGGGACTTGCCGGGGGGCGCGTTCCTGCCGCCGATGAAGGCGACGGCCGGCTTGCCGGCGAGGTGCTCGCCGATCCAGGCGGCGGCCTCCTCCTCGTCGGAGCCCCCGATCTCGCCGCAGATGACGATCGCCTTCGTCTGAGGGTCGCTCGCGAACTCGCGCAGGCAGTCGACGAAGGTGGTGCCGATGATGGGGTCGCCGCCGATGCCGACGCAGGTCGACTGGCCGAGGCCCGCGCGCGTGAGGCCGTCGACGACCTCGTAGGTGAGCGTGCCAGAGCGCGAGATGAGCCCGACGTTCCCCTGGCTGAAGACGTGGCCGGGCATGATGCCGACCGAGGCCTTTCCGGGCGAGATGAGCCCCGGACAGTTCGGACCGATGATGCGCATGCCGCTGGTGCTGCCGGCGACGCGGAGCACGTCGTGCACCGGCACGCCTTCGGTGATGCAGACCGCGAGCGAGATGCCGGCCTCGTGCGCTTCGTAGAGCGCGTCGGCGGCGAAGGGCGGCGGCACGAAGATGACGCTCTGCGTCGCGCCGGTTGCGCTCACCGCATCCTTGACCGTGTCGAATACCGGCAATCCGTGCTCGCTCTTCTGACCGCCCTTCCCCGGCGTCACGCCGCCGACGATCTGCGTTCCGTACGCGAGCATCCGCGCGGTGTGGTACGACCCTTCGCTTCCGGTAATGCCCTGCACGATGACATTGGAGTTCTGATCGAGGAAAATGCTCATGCCTTGCCATCCTGCGCGTAGGGCCAAAGCCTGCCATCGTGAGCGTCAGCGCGAAACCCGTCATTGCGAGCGTCAGCGCGAAACCCGTCATTGCGAGCGTCAGCGCGAAACCCTGTCATCCTGAGCGTAGCGAACGCAGTGAGCAGAGTCGAAGGACTGGCGCACAGCATTTGCGGTGGTCCCTCGACTCCGCTCACTGCGTTCGCTACGCTCGGCATGACAAACGCGTTCGCTACGCTCGGCATGACAAACGCGTTCGCTACACTCGGCATGACAAACGCGTTCGCTACGCTCGGCATGACAAACGCGTTCGCTACGCTCGGCATG
>DAHUYK010000056.1 GCA_027315245.1 Vulcanimicrobiota bacterium
GCGTCGACGGCATCTCGGCGCGAACACGTTGCGTGAGCGCAATACCGTCCAGCCCCGGAAGCCCGATGTCGATGACGGCCACGTCGGGGCGCTCGCGCTTGATGAGCTCTAGACCGGCGAGTCCGTCCGCGGCCTCTCCAACGACGTGCGATTGCGGAGAAAGCGCAGTCTTCAATCCGGCGCGCGTCAGCGCGTGATCCTCGACGATGACGACACGCAGCGTCACGCGCTGCGCTCGCGATCGAGTGTGATCGTGAATGCGCTGCCGTGCGGCTCGCGGGGCGCGTACGCAACCTTGCCGCCGTGCTTTTCGGCGATCCTGCGCACGATGTAGAGTCCCAAGCCGGTTCCACCGCCGGGACCCCGCGCTGCGAAGCGTTCGAAAAGGTTCGCGCGCCCCGGCTCCGGGACGCCATACCCGTCATCGTAAACGCGCACTCGCACGATCCCTTGCTGCGCCGCGCTTTCCACGAACACGTGGCCGCCGGGGGGCGTCGCAGCGACCGCATTGGCGGCGAGGTTCGCGATTGCCCGGCGCAGCTCGCCGGGATCTCCGATCACCCTCGCTGCTTGCGCGCCGGTCTGCACTTCCAGCGAGATACCACGCGTCTTGGCAATCGGCGCCATCTCCGCGACGACACGCCGCGCCAACTCGTTGCAATCGACCGGCTCGCGCACGAGCGACGTCTCTCCAGACTCGTAGCGCGCTACGAGCAGGAGCGTCTCGAGGAGTCGCCGTTCTTCTTCGTTCGAGGCCAGCGTCGTGAGAAGTACATCGCGATACCCGTCCGGAAGCTCACCATACGCGCCCGCGAGCGCCTGCTTCATCGTAACGTCCGCCGCAGCGAGCGGCGTACGCAGATCGTGCGCTAGCGCGTAGACGATGTCGCGAATGATCGTGCCGCGTCGCGCGATTTCGTCGCGCTGGCGAGCGATCTCATCGTTCTTCTCACCCAAACGTGTGAAGAGCCGCGCTTGTTCGAGAGCGACGGCGGCCTGATCGCAAAAGCGGCGGAGCGTCTCGAGCGTGTCGTCTGAAGGCGTTGTCGGCGTCAAGAGAACCAGTACGGGACGCTCTCGTTCCCCGGCGGGCACACAGAGCGCGGCGGCGGCGACCGCGCCGAGCGCCGCAAGCGTCATGCGTCCCAACGCGTCGTTTTCGTCGACGACGACGCTGTCGTCGTGGCGCGCGCGCTCGACGAGGGTCGCAAGCTCCGTGGAGAGTGTCCGGCGTTCGTAAGCGACGTCGGTCGCATCGGCGGTATAAGAAAGTACCTGAGCCATTTCGAGCCCGGAGCGCGAGATGAGCAACGCATCCGAAGCGCCGGCGAGTGCGACGGATTCACGAACCAGGGCGCGCAGCACGAGCTCTACGTTGAGGCTGGCGCGGACGCGCACGAGGGCCTCGCCCAGGCGACGCTGTCGCTGCACCTGCTGCGAGCGCAGCAAGGCGGCACCAGCCCTACGCGCGTACTGCTGCGTCTGTACCGCGAGGGAGCCGACGAGCAGGAATGAGAGCGCCGCCAATGCGCGGTCCCCGATCGCGATGCTCTGCCTGACGTGATGGGGCAGCCCGTTGGTATACCCTGCAACGACATTGAGCAACTCGGAGACCACGACGAGCGATGCCGTCAGGCGACGGTCGAGCGCGAGACTGCTCAGCGCAATCGGCCCGTTGTACAGAATGGCAGCGATGAAGAGCTGCGGCGTGAAGAGATCGACGATCCATGCGCAGAGGAGCAATGCGTAGCACAGGAAGGCCACAGCGCTCCGGGTCTTCAAATGACACTTGAGATGGACCTGCGACGCTCGCCGGAGGAGCTGCTTGCCGAACTCGGCGAGCGCGCTCGCCTCACGACGTACGTTGCGAGTGCGCCGGGCGCCGGCAAGACGCGGCGCCTCCTCGATGACGGTCGACGCATGCGCGATGCGGGCCGCCGCGTCGTCATTGGCTGGATCGAAACCAAGGGACGCCCCGACCTTGAGCGCATGGCCGCGGAGCTTGCGCGTATCCCGTCACGCAGGGTGAGGATCGGCGAACGCTACTTCGATGAATTCGACTACGATGCCGCACTGCGCGAAAAGCCTGACGTCGTGATCCTTGACGAGCTCGCGCACGAAAATCTCGGCGACGGCGCTCATGCAAAGCGGTGGCAAGATGCGCTCGCATTGCGTGAGGCGGGCATCAGCGTCATCGGCGCGTTCAACATCCAACATCTCGAGAGTGCCGCGCCCGCGGCGGAGCGGATCATCGGGCATCCCGTTCGCGAGATCATACCGTTTTCTTTTATGCAGGCGGCCGACGCCGTTGTCGCCCTCGACATTTCGCCGCGACTGCTGCGCAGCCGCGTGCGCAGCGGAAAAATCGTCAACGCCGAGGACGTGGATCGCGCACTGAACGGGGTCTTCAAGGAGCAGACGCTCGAGATGTTGCGCGAGCTGCTCCTGCAGACGGTCGACCGGCTCACGTTGCCTGCCGTCAAAGCGCGCTGCACCTCCAACGCCGTGGCATTCATCCTCTCGGCAACCGATGCTGCGCCATTTCTACGCAGGTCGGCCGCCGTGGCGCACGCGCTCGATCTCGCTTTCGAGGTCGTCGCCGCGCCAGGCGTCGATTCCATCTCCGTCGAGCGCTCCGTGTACGAGGCCGGCGGCGAGTTGCTGCGAGAACGTTGCACGCCGGGGCCGGCTCCCGCACAATCGCTCGGCGCCGCGCTCGTCGCCGTTTCCAACTCCAAGCTGGCCGCGCAACTCGTAAACGAACCCTTCCCGTGCGATCTCTTCATCGTCGGGGCCGGGCAAACGTACATCGGCGAGAACGCCGCACGTTCACCGTACTCGGGTACCGTAGGCGATCGCATGCGTATAGGTTACGGGCGGCTTACCGTCTATATCGGTCCCGCGGCTGGGGCTGGGAAGACGTACGCGATGCTCGACCGCGCGCATCAGCTCATCGCCGAAAACGTCGACCTCGTCGCCGCCTTCATTGAAACACACGGCAGGCCGGAGACGGCGTCGCTGCTCGACGGTCTCGAGGCCGTGCCCCCCAAGGTCGTCGTAGCCGATGGCATTACCTACACGGAGTTGGACCGCGACGCGCTCATCGCACGCCGGCCCGCCGTCGCGCTCATCGACGAGTTGGCGCACACGAACGCACCCGGTTCGAACGCGCCGAAGCGCTTTCAGGACGTGCTCGCCGTGCTGCGCGAGGGAATTGACGTCGTTACGACACTCAACGTTCAGCACCTGGAGGGCCTCGCCGATACCGTGCATCGCCTGACTGGCACCGTCGTGCGCGAGACGCTCCCCGACGGCATCCTCGCGCTTGCAGATGAGATCGTACTCGTCGACATCACGCCCGACGCGTTGCGTGAACGCCTGCGGGAGGGCAAGATCTATCCGATGGAGCGCGTCGACAGAGCATTGGCGAGTTTCTTTCGCCGGGAAAATCTCTTCGCACTGCGCGAGCTCGCGCTACGTGAGGCGTTACGTTCACGCTATCGCGAACGCGTCACCTCGCCATTCGATCGGCTCATGATAAGCGTCGGAACTCGCGCCATCGACGCGCCGATGATCCGCCGAGCCAGTCGTATCGCAGCGCGACTTGCTATCGAGTTTGCCGTTGCGCACGTCGTGCCACTCGGCGAACGCCCCGATCCAGCCGTCGTCGCGGCGCTGCGCGACGAAGCGCGTAGAACGAACGCGGAGTGGATCGAGGACAGCGCGGCTGACGTTCCCGCGCGGCTGCTCCAGATCGCTCGCATGAAGCCGCAAACGACGCTGGCAGTCGCAGGAGCGAGGCGCCGGCCTCGTTGGCCACAGCCCGCTGCCTTCCCTCGTCGCCTGCTTGACGCCGGCGCGCAGGAACTACTCGTGCTGGTCTCGCCGAGCGACTCCGGGCCCGACGCGCCCGACTAACGAAGTGCCTCGAGGGCAAGGTTGAGCTCAAGCACGTTGACCCGCGGTTCGCCCAGGAGTCCGAACGTGCGGCCCTGTTCGTGCGCTGCGATGACCGCATAGATGCGCGCGAGCTCAAGATGCCGAGCCCGCGCAATGCGCGCGGCCTGATAGTATGCTCCGTCCGGGCTGATATCCGGATCGATACCGCTGGCGCTCGACGTGACGAGATCCATCGGCGGCGCGCAGTGCGCCTCGCAGGCCGGATACGTTCCATCGGGATTCTCGCGCTCGAGACGCGCGATCGTCGCCCGCGTGGTGTCAATGAGCTTCTTCGACGAAGGTGCGAGGTTCGTGCCGCCGGTCTGCGTCGGATCGTAGCCGCTCCCCGCGGCCGACGGACGCCCATGGAAGTACTGCGGCTGCGTCCAGAGCTGCCCGATGATCGCCGAGCCGACGACGCGGCCGCTAGCGGTGACGAGCGATCCGTTCGCCTGCCATGGAAAGACGAGCTGGGCGACGCCGGTCATGAAAAGCGGATAGATGAAACCGAAGATTGCGACGCTGACGAGCGTCACGCGAACGGCGACAAGCAGGTGCTTGATCATGTGAGATGCAGCACCGTCAGAAGCACGTCGATGAGTTTGATGCCGAGGAATGGCACGATGATGCCGCCGATGCCGTAAAAGAGCACGTTGCTACGCAAGACGGCGTCCGCGCCGCGCGGTTCGTAACGCACGCCGCGCAGAGCCAACGGGATGAGCGCCACGATGATGAGCGCGTTGAAGATGACGGCCGACAGAATCGCACTCTGGGGCGTTGCTAGGTGCATAACGTTGAGGCTTTGCATTGCGGGATATGCACTTGCGAAAATGGCGGGCAGGATCGCGAAGTATTTTGCAATATCGTTGGCGATTGAAAACGTTGTCAGCGCTCCACGTGTCATGAGCAACTGCTTGCCGATCTCCACGACCTCGATGAGTTTGGTGGGGTCGGAGTCCAGATCGACCATGTTCGCCGCCTCTTTTGCAGCCTGCGTCCCGGAGTTCATGGCAACTCCCACGTCGGCTTGCGCAAGCGCTGGTGCGTCGTTCGTACCGTCGCCGGTCATGGCTACGAGGCGCCCGGAGCTCTGCTCGCGCCGGATGAACTCCATCTTCGTCTCCGGCGTCGCCTCGGCGAGAAAGTCGTCAACGCCGGACTCGTTCGCGATCGCAGCTGCAGTCAACGGATTGTCGCCCGTGATCATGACGGTGCGGATGCCCATTGCTCGCAAACGATCGAAGCGCGCACGCATGTTGGGTTTCAGAACGTCCTTGAGATGAATCGCGGCGAGCACTTCGGTGTTACGCGCGAGAAGCAGCGGCGTGCCTCCCGAGCGCGCGATGCGCTCGACCTCGTGCGATAGGCCTTCGACCGGCTTTCCGCCCTGCTCACGCACCCACGCGACGACGGCATCGGGCGCACCCTTGCGGATCTTGGTACCCTCGGGAAGATCGACACCGCTCATACGCGTGTACGCGGAAAACGGGACGAATGTCGCGCCGGGTTGAGGGGCGCCCGACGCGCCCTGCTGCGTCGCAAGCGTCACGATGGACCGTCCCTCCGGCGTTTCGTCCGCGTGAGAAGAGAGCGCAGCCGCCTGAGCGATCTGTTCCGGCGTCGCCTCCGCTGCGGGAACGAAGGCAACCGCCTGCCGATTGCCCAGAGTGATGGTTCCCGTCTTGTCGAGGAGCAAGGTGTCGACGTCGCCGGCTGCCTCGACCGCGCGCCCACTCATTGCGAGCACGTTGCGCTGCATGACACGATCCATCCCCGCTATGCCAATGGCTGACAACAGGCCGCCGATCGTCGTCGGAATGAGGCAGACGAGGAGCGCCGCGAGCACGGTGACGCTCTGCTGCGCGCCCGCATAGACTGAGTACGGCGCGAGCGTCGCGACGGCGATGAGGAAGACGATCGTGAGTCCGCTGAGCAAGATCGAGAGCGCGATCTCGTTCGGCGTCTTCTGCCGCTGCGCGCCCTCGACGAGCGCGATCATGCGATCCAGAAAACTCTCACCAGGATTGGCGCTAACGCGCACGACGATCGCGTCAGAGAGCACGCGTGTGCCACCCGTCACCGCGCTGCGGTCTCCACCCGACTCCCGAATAACGGGAGCGGACTCACCCGTGATCGCCGACTCATCGACCGTCGCCGCACCCTCGACGACGTCGCCGTCTGCAGGAATCAACTCGCCCGCTTCGATGCGCACGAGGTCGCCGCGAAGCAGCGCGGGTGCCGGAACGCGCGTGACGTTACCGCGCTCGTCGAGCCTGTTCGCCGTGACGTCGCTCTTCGCTCGCCGGAGCGCGTCGGCTTGCGCTTTGCCGCGCCCTTCGGCGACGGCTTCCGCGAAGTTGGCGAAGAGCACCGTGAACCAAAGCCACATGGTGATGGCAAAGTCAAAGCTCGCAGGCCCTTCGCGGCGAAGCACATCACGAGCCCAAAAGAGCGCAGTCATTGCCGCGCCGACCTCGACGATGAACATGACGGGATTGCGCGCAGTCCATCGCGGATCGAGTTTCCTAAAAGACTCCCCGATCGCGCGCACGAGGATGCCGCGCTGAAAGAGCGGGCGCGCCTTGACCCGCCGCTCGAGACGTCTTTTGCTGAGCACTTAGAACGTTCTCCCGTTCATGAGCGCGAGATGTTCGGCGACCGGGCCTAGCACATCGGCGGGCAAGAACGTTAGGGCACCGACGATGAGAATGACGCCGATGAGGAGCCCGACGAAGACACCGGAGTTGGTCGTGAACGTTCCTGCACCGGCCGGCGCCGCTTTCTTTCCCGCAAGGGCGCCTGCGAGCGCGAGCACGGCGATGATAACGGCGAAGCGCCCGAAGAACATGTTCGTGGCCGTCATGAGATAGTAGAAGCCGTTGGGGCCGAGGCCGGCAAAGGCCGAGCCATTGTTCGCGTTCGTCGACGAAAAAGCGTAAAGGATCTCGGAGAATCCGTGGGGGCCGGCGTTTCCGAGGGTCGCAACGCCGGCGGGAACGAGGACCGCGATCGCCGTGGGCACGAGCACGAGAATCGGGGTTACCAAGATCGCGAGGAGTGCGAACTGCACCTCGCGGCGCTCTATCTTCTTACCCAACAGCTCAGGCGTCCGTCCAACCATGAGGCCGGCGATGAAGACGGTCAGTACGACGAAGGCGATCATGCCGTACAGTCCGCTGCCGGCGCCACCGAAGATGACTTCGCCGAGCTGCATGTTGACGAGCGGGACCAAGCCGCCGAGCGGCATGAACGAGTCGTGCATCGCGTTCACGGCACCGCACGAGGTGTCCGTCGTAACGGTCGCAAACAGCGCCGATGCCGACACGCCGAAGCGACACTCCTTGCCCTCCATGTTGCCGCCGGCGACGCCGATGTGATGCACGAGCGGATTTCCTGCAGCTTCTGCGGCGTATGTCGCAGCGAATCCGGCGAAGAACAGGATTGCCATCGCGCCAAAGAGCGCCCAGCCTTGGCGCGTGTCCTTCGCCATGCGCCCATACGTGTACGTCAGCCCTGAGCCGATCGAAAAGATGAGCAACATCTCGACGAGGTCGCTCAGCGGCGTCGGGTTTTCGTTGGGCGACGCGGAGTTCGCGTTGACGAAGCCGCCGCCGTTTGTGCCGAGCTCCTTGATGACCTCCTGTGAGGCCATCGGACCGCCGGTGATGTGCTGCACAAAGCCGCTGACCGAGCGAACGGTTCGATAGTCATTGAAGTTCTGTGGGACTCCCTGCCATACGAGGAAGAGCCCGAACACGATGGCAATCGGTAGGAGCACGTAGAGGCAACTGCGTGTGAGATCGACCCAGAAGTTGCCCAGCGTCTTGCACGAGCTGCGTACGACGCCTCGCACCACCGCAATGGCGACTGCGATGCCTGCTGCGGCGGAAACGAAGTTATGCCACGCGAGTCCCGCCATCTGCGCGAAGTAGCTCATCGCAGTCTCGCCTGAATAGAACTGCCAGTTCGTGTTCGTGAGAAAGCTGATCGCAGTATTGAACGCGAGCTCCGGCGACATGTTGCCTACGTGCTGTGGGTTGAACGGCAGCCACT
Source organism: Vulcanimicrobiota bacterium (assembly GCA_027315245.1). Lineage (GTDB taxonomy): Bacteria > Vulcanimicrobiota > Vulcanimicrobiia > Vulcanimicrobiales > Vulcanimicrobiaceae > Tyrphobacter. The sequence continues at coordinate 7,993 of DAHUYK010000056.1, forward strand.
GCTGGGTACGCAGGACGAGATACAAGTAGAGGAACCCGACGACCGAGAACGCGAGCAGGGCGAGCGCGTACGAGGCCCACGTCATCTCCTCGTCTTGACGGACGCCGCCAAGGCGGTACACGAGCAGTTCGACCGGCTCCAGAACCGGCGAGAGGAAGGTGCGTTCTCCTTCGAAGATGCCAGCCATATAAAGGCCTAGCGGCTTCGTCATCGCGAGAACGATGAGAAAGAAGACGAGCGTCTGTGCCCAGCCGGTGAGCGTCATTCAAAACTTTTCCGGCCGTAGCATCGCGTACACCAGATAGATCAGCCCGAGCACCGTAAGCGCGAGCCCGAGGACGTCGTCGAAGGTCATATGCGTTCGCAACCCCGCACGTACAGTTCGGCGACGACGAAGAACGCTAGACACAGCGCGACCAGTGCCAGGTCGAGCACTAGAACTGCACCCCGCTCTCGACGAGGACGCGCCTCTGCGCGCCTGCTACGCCGAGTACGTCGACGGACGAAAACTCGGCGCGCACGAAGACGGTCCCCGCATGGTACGCCGGCGTGATCGTGAAGGTCGTCGCGCGGCTCCCGGGGCCCCCGCCGACGAAATCGGCGTTCGGCGAGGTGTCGCTCGTGCCGGAGTGGTTCGCGAACCACTCGCAGCGCGCACCAACTGAGAAGTGCGCGTCTGCGGCGTAATCCGCAAGAAGGACCAGCCCCGTCGCGCTTTCGTTGCGCGTGTATCCGAGAGCGCCGCTCGCCGGTGAGTCGATGAAGAGCGCGTACGGCATGAGCTGCAGCTTCCCGGCTTGCTGCGTGACCATCAGATCGTACTCGGTCTTGTTGGCGATTGACGCCGTCGCGTTAGGGGGCGTGCCGGCCTGCGGTGCAATGAACGCAACCTGAAGGTTCGTGCTCGCGCTCGGCGCCCACCCGAGCAATCCTTCAAACGCGCGGTGATTGCCGGAGTAGTACCCGTCATCGTACTCGAGGTCGCCGCTGAACTTGCCTCGCGCGTACGTAAACCGAACGCCGCGGCTAAAGGTCGGCTCCGCGGTCCATACGAGACCGCGCTGCACGTTGGTATCTTGATAGGTGAACCCGCTTTCTTGACCGAGCAGCGTTGCCAGTTGCCCCACGCTCACCGTGACGCGATCGTTTGGAACGAATGCCACGTAATACGACGGTACGTAGCCGAAGAGCGACGTATTCACTCCGGCTTGTGTCGTCGGGTAGACGGCTTGTCCGACGGTGGGAAAAGCGTAGACCCCGGCGGTGACCCCGAACCGGAAAAATCCGGTGTTCTTGGTAACGGTCAAAAGACCGTTGCTCAGGTCGGTGAGCGACGTCTCGCCTGGGCCCGATGTGTGCGCGGAGTACATCGAGAAAACTCCGTCGACCGAGTACGGTGCCGGCGTCGCCTGCGCTCGAGCAACTGACGGCGTCGCGAAGAAGGATAGACAGAGCAATGGCCCGAGATGACGAGCGGACATACAGGCGCAGAGTACTATGCCCGAGCGCACAGCGCCAGCCGCCGGATGGATGAACCGTTCGGATGCGTCAGTGTGTGTGGGTAAAGTTTCCCACCGCAGGCCCCGCCGCACGCATCGCCGCAAGCGCAGCCCGCATCCCCAACGGCCGCGAGGGCCGGCCGACAGCGCCAAAGTACCAGTGCGGGTCGACGTTGAGCGTGCGCGTTTGAATCATGTCGATGCGGGCGGACGCGAGAAAAGCCCTCATCGCGTCGACTTCGCCGGCGTCGTCGGTGATTCCGGGATGCGTGAGGAGGTTCAACGAAACGCGCAATCCGCTCGACGCGGCGAGACGCACGCAAGTGAAGACGTCGCTTAAGGCATAGCCCATGGGGCGATAGTACGCGGCATAGACGCTCTCTCGAAACGAGTTGAGGCTTACGCGCACTGCGTCGAGCCCTGCATCGATGCAGCGCCGGAGCGCCTTTGGCATACTGCCGTTCGTGTTGAGATTGATCGTGCCGTTACGACGCTGGGCGCGAATCATTTCGATGGCGCGTGCGATGACGATGGAGCGCAGCAGCGGCTCGCCCTCGCATCCCTGTCCGAAGGACACGATGCCGTCTTCGACGCGTTCCAGGTGGTGGACGGCGACGCGCGCGAGCTCCCGTGCCGAGACTTCGTACGAGATGCGTTCCTGCGACGACGGCACCGGCGCCTGCGGATCTTGCTCGGAGATGCATCCGATGCAGCGCGCGTTGCAGCTGGGCGAGACCGGAAGCGCCGCTTCGCCTCGCTCCAAAAAGACGTTCTGCGCCGTGAAGCACCCGTATTCAAGCGAGCAGCGCGCGACCTGGGCGAGCACGCGATTCGAGGGATCCTGCGCTCTCCGGCGCTCAAGGGTCGACTCGAGCTCGCCGGAAGCGAAGCTGCGCGGTTGCCAATCCTCACTCTCGTCGGTGCGCATCGCCGCGACGTGAAGCTCGTCGCCGACGGCGCATGCGAACGTATAGCCGAACAATGGCAGCGTCGGAGCCTTCGGATCCGACTCGTACGCCGGGAGCAACAACCGTGTGTATCCTGCCGGCAGCGCTGCTGCGAGCGCGTACTTCGCGCCTTCGGCCGCGGGTGCTGCGACCGGGCGACACATCGGAAGGACGAGCGGCAGCGTGCCCGCAGGCGCTGGAATGAGTTCACCGCGCTGCGCTTCGCGCACGATGCCCGCGTCGGCGAGCGGCGTCGCGTTCTCGTCAAAGTAGATGCGACCGTCGCGATCGCAGTACGCGAGCCCGGCCCGGCCTACGGCAGTGCCCACGGGTCCATCGCCGTCTCGAAGACGCGTGTTGCGGGTCCGGTGAGATGGGCCGGCCCGCGACCGTCCCACTCAACCCGCAGCTCGCCGCCGGGAACGCGCACCGTGACGGGCGACGCTAGCAGCTTGCGCTCGATCGCGACGACCGCACACGCGACCGCACCGGTGCCGCACGCTTGCGTCAAGCCGGCCCCGCGTTCCCAGTGGCGCACGCGCAGACCGTCACGTTCGACCGCCATCTCGTGCACGTTCCCGCCGTTGGGCAATGTGGGCGTGCCCTGAAGCGCAAGCGCCGTCGCTTCGAGATCGAGTTCGCCGACGACGCCGGCGAGAATGACGACGTGCGGGTGGCCGAGATCGACGAAGTGCGCGCCGCGAGTGATGGTCAGGGCTTCGTAGCGCGGAATGCCAAGGGTAACGCGAACGAGGTACGTCGGCTCGCGTTCGACGACGCGGGTCTCGATGACGCCGGCTTGCGTTTCGATGGCCTGCAGGGCGCCGGCGCCCGATTCGTCGAGATAGCGCGCAACGCACCGAATGCCGTTCCCGCACATCTCCGCTTGCGTGCCGTCGGCGTTGAAAATTCGCATCCGTGAACCCGCGATGCGCGACGGCTCAACAAGCAGCAGACCGTCGGCGCCGATGCCGCCCCGCCGGTCGCAGAGGCGTCGCGCGAGCTGCGCCTCGCGCTCCACGGGAGCGCGGCGCGCATCAACGAGCACGAAGTCGTTGCGCGCGCCGTGCATCTTCACGACCGTTATCCGCTCCATGCGATGAACCGTTACCGCCACCCAAGGGTTTCCCTTGCGAAAGCCTCCAGCTCGCGCGGAGCGACGGCGCGCGCGCTCCGTTCGCTGCGAAACCAGGCGCGCTGCCGGCGTGCGTAGCGCCGCGTCTCCCGCACGAGGCTCGCCCGGAGTTCATCTCGCGTCGACCATCCCTGTGCCCACGCGAGGGCGAGCGGATATCCCACCGCGCTCGACGCGGCCGCACGAGGGCCGACACGCTCCGCTTCCTCCACGAAGCCGGCACCGAGCATCGCATCCACCCGCGCCTCGATGCGGCAGTCCAGATCCGCAAGCGGAACGTCGAGCACGCCGTACGCGCACGCGAGACGGCGTGACCGCAGCGTCGGGGGCGATGCCGTAGGACCTTGCGTCTGCGTCATGCGCACCTCGAGCGCGCGCAGCACGCGATAGCGGTCCTGCGGATGAATTACAGCGGCACGCGGCGCGTCGAGAGCGCCGAGCCAGTCGTGCAGCACGGTAGCGGGATGCAGCGCAGCTTCACGAGCGAGACGCTCGCGCACCGCGCTGTCGCGCTCGCCGCCCAGGGCCACCCCTCCGAAGAGCGCGCGCAAGTAGAAGCCGGTTCCGCCGGCGACGATCGCGCGGCGTCCGCGGTCGTGAATCTCGTCAATCGCGGCGAGCGCGTCTTCGACGAACCGCGCAGCGGAGTACCGTTCGCACGGGTCGAGAAATGCGACGAGGTGGTGCGGCACCGCTTCCTGCTGGGCGGCGCTCGGCGCGGCCGTGCCGATCGGCATGCCGCGATAGACTTGACGCGAATCCGCCCCGACGATCTCGGCATCGAAGTGACGCGCCAACGCGATCGCCGCTTCCGTCTTCCCCGATGCCGTCGGGCCACCGAGGAGCAACACGCCATCCATCGTTTGTCGCTCAGCGTTTGAAGAGCCGTGCGATCTCGGACGATGACAGACGCACCATCGTCGGACGCCCGTGCGGGCAGTGCATCGGGTTTGCGCACTCCTGCAGGCGTGCGACGAGCATCGTCATCTCCTGCGGATCGAGCCGCTCGCCCGCGACGGTTACCGAGTGACAGGCGAGGGATGCCCATATGCGTTCCTGCGCATTCCTCTGTTTTAGGTCCTCGCTCACGTCGTCGAGAAATCCCGCTATGTCGAAACCACGAGCGCCGTAGCCCGCGGGAGTTGCGATGATGCGGTATGCGCGCTCGCCGAAGGGCTCGATCTCCAGGCCTCCGTCGCGCACTGACGAGATGACCTGCTCCAGCGCGTCGCTCTGCGCCGCGTCGAGCTCGAGGACGTGCGGCACGAGCAGCGGCTCTCGCGGCGCGTCCTCTCCAGCGCGCGCGACGATCGATTCGTAGGCGATGCGTTCGTGCGCGGCATGCTGGTCGACGAGCAGCAGCGCCTCTCCGTCGGACGCGACGATATACGTGCGGTCGAGTTGACCGAGAATCCGCATCGCCGAACTCCCGTTCTCCGGGGGCACGCCATGCGCGGCGAAGAGTGAGATCGCTTCCGACGCGCCCGCAGCAGGCTCTGGGAGCCCGGTGCCCGCGTGTTCGCTCGCCCGCATCGTCGCATGCTCGTGCAGCGTCGACGCAATACTGCGCCGGACAGCGTCGACGACTTGCGCGCCGTAACGCAGACGGACCTCGCTCTTCGTCGGATGCACGTTCGCATCGACGCTCTCCGGAGGAAGATCGAGGAAGAGCACACCGTACGGCTGGCGCCCGAGCATCGTGAACGTTGCGTAACCGGCGGTCCAGGCGGAGGCGATCTGCGCGTTGCGTACGGCGCGCCCGTTCACGAAAAGCACCTGCAGACGCCGGTCGTTCCGGTCGTATCCGGGCGCGCTGACGAACCCGCGCAGACCGCCGCCCAGCGTGCGATCCGTTTGCATGAGCGGAATCAGGGATGCGGCCGCGTTACGGCCGAAGACCATCGCGAGACGTTCGCGCGGATCGCCGGTCGAGGGCATCACCCACACGTCTCTGCCGTCGTGCCGGAGGGCGAACGATACGCTGGGATAGGCAAGGGCAAACGTGGAGAGGAGGGTTGAAACCCGATTGAACTCCGCATTCGGCGAACGAAGAAACTCGCGTCGCACAGGCAGTTCCGCAAAAAGGTTCGCGGCGCGCACACGAGTGCCGGCCGGGCCGGCCGCCGGTTCGACCGGCCCGATACGGTCGCCGTGAGCGCTGACGCTGGCACCCATCGCCGCGCCGGCGACGCGTGAGAGCACCTCGAGATCGCTGACCGCCGCGATAGACGCGAGACCCTCACCCCGAAAGCCGAGCGTCGCTACGGCGCCGAGCTCTCGCGCGTCGCGAAGTTTGCTCGTCGCATGCCGTTGCACCGCCAGCGCAAGCTCGCCTGACGGAATGCCGCATGCGTCGTCGATCACTTCGACGAGATCGACCCCCCCGTTCGCGAGGCTCACCGTGACGCGCTGCGCTCCCGCGTCGACGGCATTCTCGACGAGCTCCTTCACCACCGAGGCCGGACGCTCGATCACCTCACCGGCAGCGATCTGCCCAATCGTCAGCGCGTCGAGCAGCCGAATATCAGCCATCGGGCCGTAAGAACGACAACTGCCGCTCGGAGGCGTCGGCCTTGCGCAACGTACGGCGCAGCGGAACGTTCGCTTCGACGTCTGCGTTGCCGGCGAGCACCTGCGCGACTTCACGCGCGCGTTCGACGACCGCCTGAGGAAGGCCGGCCATGCGCGCCACCTCGATGCCGAACGACCGCGAGGAGCTTCCCGGCTGCACCTGATGCGAGAAGACCGGTGCGCCATCTCGTGCCGTGTTCTCGACTGCGGTGATGTGGTAGTTCGCAACGAGGCCCCAATGCTCGGCGAGCGCGCACAGTTCGTGAAAGTGCGTCGCAAAGAGCACCATCGGCGCCTGCGCTTCGAGGCCAAGCAGATACTCGCAGATCGCCTGCGCGATGGAGAGCCCGTCGATCGTCCCGGTGCCGCGACCCACTTCGTCGACGAGCAAAAGAGAGCGCCGCGTGCTGCGGCGAAGAATGTGCGCGGCCTCGGTCATCTCCATATAGAACGTAGAGTGGCCGGCGGCCAAGTCATCTCCCGCGCCGATGCGAGTGAAGATCCGGTCGACGATCCCGAGCTCCATGGCTTTAGCGGGCACGAACGACCCGATCTGCGCCATGATAACGAGCAGCCCCGTCTGACGGAGATACGTCGACTTGCCGCCCATGTTCGGGCCGGTGAGCAAGATGAATCGTTGATCTGCGGCGCGCATCTGCAGGTCGTTCGGTACGAAGTTCGCGTGCAGGATGCTCTCCATGACGGGATGGCGCCCGCTCTCGATCGCGATCGTGCTCGCGTCGACGAACGCCGGCGCCACGTACCCCCGCTCCGCGGCGCACTGCGCGAGCGAACCCAGCACGTCGATCTCGGCGAGCGCGTGTCCGGCGTCGAGCAGCGCTTGCGCTTGACGGGCGACCCGATCGCACAGCGCCTCGTACAACCGCTGTTCGATGCGCTCTTGGCGCGACTGAGCGGTCGAGATCGCCAGCTCGAGCTCTTTGAGCTCGGGCGTGATGTAGCGTTCGCCGTTTGTAAGCGTCTGTTTCCGGACGTATTCGGGCGGAAGCGCTCCCCCGTACGAGCGGCTGATCTCGATCGCGTACCCAAAGGGGCTTGCGTACTTCACTTTGAGCGTCTTGATGCCGGTGCGCTCTCGTTCGCGTTCCTCCAGCTCCGCGAGCTTCGTTCTCGCTCCCAGACGCAGGTCGATGCACTCGGCCAACTCGGCATCGGCTTGCGGACGTATGACGCCTCCCGCCGCGGCGTTCAACGACGGTTCGTCGACGAGCGACGTCTGCAGGTCGGCCAAGAGCGCGTCAAAACCGGCGAACGCTGCCGCCCGCACCGCAAACGCCTCGGGAAGCGCTCCGCGCAGGGCAGGTAACAGTTCGAGGGTCCGCCGTAACGAGACGAGATCGCGCGGCGTTGCGCGTCCGAAGGCTGCGCGCTGTGCGATCCGTTCGAGATCGAAACAGCCTCGCAGCAGCTCGCGCAGTGTTTCGCGCCGGGAGTGCTCGCGCAAGAGCAGAGCCACGGCTTCTTGCCGCAGCGCGATCGCATCCGCGTCGACGAGCGGCGCCAGAATCCAGCGAGCGAGCATGCGCGATCCCATCGCGGTCGCGCAGCAGTCCAAGGTTGCGAGCAGCGTCGCGCGTGGGTTCTCACCTTGCGCCTTGGTCAGCTCCAAGTTCTTGCGCGTCGCCGGGTCGAGCGAAAGGAAGCTGCGCGAGCGGTAGAGCTGCGGCCGCAACGCAAGCGCCGTGGCGAGCGCAGTTCGACGCACGAAGGCACCGAGCGCGTCGATTGCACGATGCACGGCGGTCGACTCGTCGTACGAGAAGCCGTCGAAGGCGCCGCGCTCGCGCTGCTCGACGAGCCCCAGCACGGGCGACGCGAGGCGCGCGCCGAGATCTTCGGCCGTCGACGAGAGCGTCGCTCTCAGGTCAGCGGGGAGGTCTGCGACGATCTCCGTCGGCACGATCCGCGTCAGCTCCGCAACCGCTTCGTCATAAGCGTGTTCGTCGCCGAACGCCGTTGCCGCGCAGTAGCCGGTCGAAACGTCGGCATACGCGATCGCAAATGCACCCCCGACCGATGCGACGGCGGCCAAATAGTTGTTGCTCTTCCCGTCGAGAAACTGCTCTTCGACCAAGGTGCCGGGCGTGACGATTCGCGTCACGTCACGCGCGACCAGTCTGTTCGGTTGCGGCGCTTCGAGCTGATCTGCGAGCGCCACGACGAAGCGCTGTGCGACGAGCTTGCCGAGATACTGCGCGAGGGCATGATGCGGGACGCCGGCCATCGCGACGCGCCGCCCGCCGCCGGCCTCTTTGCTCGTCAACGCTATCTGCAACGCGCGTGAAACGGTCTCGGCGTCTTCTCCGTACGCCTCGTAGAAGTCGCCGACTCGCGAGAGGAGCAGCGCCTCCGGGTTGCGCGCCTTCATGCCGAAGTACTGCTCGAGCATCGGCGGATACTTGCGTGCCTGGCTCATACCGCCGGGTGCCTCATCCGGCGATCAAGTCGATTGCCGGCGCCTCAACCGCGATGCCCTCGTCTGCAATGCCTGCCGCGCGCCGTACGATTCGACCACGGCAGCCCCAGAGGCGGCCCTCCTCGACGAGCACGTCGAGCCAGGGCGTTCCGGCGTAGCGCGCTTCATCAAAGCCCGGCGGCTTCGGAGCGATGAGCGTGACGTTCTCGCCCGACTTCGCGGTGAGCATCGTCGGGTCACGCTTCGACGTTCCGACGACGAGCCCGCGAACGACGGTGTCGACCTTGCTCGTATGATAGGCGGAGGTTGCGGCATTCTGCGCATCGACGAGGCGCCGGAACCGCTCGGCAACGATGTTCCGATCGACGGACTTCCACTGTGCGGCGGGCGTACCGCGCCGCGGCGAGTACATGAACGTGAACGCATTGGCGAAGACGTTGCTGCGCACCATCGTAAGGGTGTGCTCGAAGTCCTCGTCGGTCTCACCGGGAAAGCCAACGATGACGTCGGTCGTGATCGCCCAGTTCGGTAAGTAGCGATGAATCCACCCGACGCGCTCCTCGAACTGCGCGCGCGTGTACTTGCGATTCATGCGGCGCAGCATCGCGTCGCTGCCGGACTGCAGAGGCAGATGGATGCGCGGGCTCATGGCTGGAACCGCTGCCAGCCGCCGGATCGAGGCCTCGCTGAAGTCTTTCGGGTGAGGCGAGATAAAGCTCAGCCGTTCGGGGCCGCAAAGCGAAGCGCAGAGCTCTGCGAAATCCGCGCCAGTCCCCGCGTCGCGCCATGCGTTCACCGTCTGTCCGACGAGCACGATCTCACGCGCGCCGGCCTGCACGTGTGCGCGCACCTCGTCGGCGATCTCCTTCGCGGGACGATGGTCGAACCGGCCGCGTACGTGAGGAACGATGCAGAAGGTGCAGTAGTACGAGCAGCCGCGCTGAACGGTGACGAACGCGCGAAGATGCGAAAAGGCGCCCGCGATGCCATCCGGAGTGCCCCCGAACGGCTCTGTGAGGACGTCGTCGCCGGCGAGGCGCTCGTCGCCGATCGCTGCAACGTCGTCGTACTCCGTGCGCCAGGCGTCGAGCCGGTCTCCCAGCGCGACGAGCTCCTTCGTACCGAACACTGCGTCGACGTGCGGCGCGACGCCTCGCATCCGATCGCGATCCTGTTCCGCCAGGCAGCCGGTGACGACGAGGCGCACCGCCGGATCGCGCGCCTTGAGCAGCTTGAAATGGTGCATGCGTCCGTACGCGCGCCGCTCGGCGTTATCCCGAACCGTGCAGGTGTTGATGATGACGACGTTCGCCTCTTCGGGACGGTGCGCCATCGCATAGCCGGCAGCAACGGCTCGATCCGCAATATACTGCGAATCGGCTTCATTCATCTGGCAGCCGAACGTCTCGATGTAAATGCGCGCCATAACGTTGCTTGCGGGAGTGCATTTGCCGCTGTAGAAGGCTTCTCCCCGTGTTCCAGCCGGCAACCGTCGCGATCGTCGGCCGCCCGAACGTCGGGAAGAGCGCGCTCTTCAATCGCCTGGTCGGCCGCCGGCTCGCTATCGTCGAAGCGACGGCGGGCGTCACGCGCGATCGCCTGTACGCACTCGCCGAGTGGCGCGGCAGGCAGTTTACGCTCGTCGACACGGCAGGCATCGATCCCGACGCAGACCGCGACCGCCCGGAGGGTGAGATCGCCTTCGCAACGAGCCGTCAAGCCGAAGCGGCGGCGCAGCAGGCCGACCTCGTCCTCTTCGTCGTCGATGCGAGCGACGGGCGGCACGCGCTCGACGAAGAGGTCGCGAGGATCTTGCGCGCAACGCGCCGGCCGGTCGTTCTCGTCGCCAACAAGAGCGAATCGCCCGCGGCCGCGGCCTCGGTATACGCCGAGTTCGCCGCCCTCGGCTTCGCCGGGCCGATCGCCGTCTCTGCGATCCACGGTGAAGGAACGGGCGATCTGCTCGACCGCGTCGTCGAGGCGCTTCCCGACTCGGAAGAGGCCGCGGGTGACGCCGAACAACTCGCGATTGCGCTCGTCGGGCGGCCGAACGTCGGCAAGAGTTCGCTGCTCAATGCCCTGCTCGGCGAGGAGCGCGCGCTCGTGTCCGACGTGCCGGGAACGACGCGCGACGCCGTCGACACGATTCTGCGGCGGCGCGACGCGACGCTTCGGCTGATCGATACCGCGGGCGTCCGCAAGAAGCCCGAGGCGCACGGCGCGATCGAGTATTACGCCGCCTTGCGGTCGATCTCAGCCATTGCGCGCTGCGACATCGCATTGCTCCTCTTCGATGCAACGGCGGGCGTTACCGCGCAAGACCGGCGCCTCGCAGGGATCGTCATCGAAGAACGCAAGGGGCTTATTCTCGTGGGAAACAAGTGGGATCTCGCACGAGAGCAAGGCGGCGACTTCAGCCAAGGTGAGCTGGCGAACGCGATTCACGATCTGCTCCCGTTCGCACGCTTCGCTCCGATCACGTTCCTATCGGCGAAGACGCACCGCCGCCTCGGAAGCCTCATGCCGCTCGTCGAGCAGGTTGCCGCCAATCTCGATCGCCGCGTCCCGACGCCCGCCCTCAACACCGTCGTGCGCGACGCCGTGCTCGCCCATCCCGCGCCGGCGATAGGAGGGCGCATGCTCCGTGTCTACTATGCGTCGCAACCGCAGACGCATCCGCCCCTCTTCGTCTTTCACTGTAACGATCCGGCGCTCGTGCAGCCTGCGTACGAGCGCTATTTGGAGAACGTCCTGCGCAGGAACTTCGAGTTCGCGGGGGTTCCGCTGTCGTTTCAGTTTCGGCCCCGCCGCAGCGAGGAGGCAGTCGCATGACCATCTTCCTTATCGCGATCGGCTCGTTTGCGATCGGTTCGATCCCGTTCGGATACCTCGTCGGACGTTTTGCGTACCGTAAGGACATCCGCGAACATGGGTCGGGCAACATCGGCGCGATGAACGCGCTGCGCTCGCTCGGCAAGAAGGGCGCGGCTGCGGTGCTCGTGCTCGATGCGGCGAAGGGTTTTGCACCGACGCTCTACGTCGCGGCGCACGGCTACGGGGATGCTGCTGCACCGGCCGCCGCGGCCGCCGCCGTCCTGGGCCACTGTTTCTCGCCTTGGCTCGCCGGCCGCGGCGGCAAAGGCGTTGCAACGTCGTTCGGCGCGCTCTTCGCCTTGAATGCGTACGCCGGCACGATCGCGGTGCTCGGGTGGATCGCCGGCGCTCTCGCAACACAGTACTCTTCCGTCGGCTCACTCTTCGGAAGCCTTCTTGCCCCCGTCGCGCTCTACGTCTTCTCGTACGGCTCTCTCGGCCAGACGCTGTACGGCGTTTTCGCGCTGCTCGTCGTCGCGTACACGCATCGCGAGAACATCTTGCGCCTGCGGGAAGGAACGGAGAACCCTATCCGCCTATCAGGCGGCAAGCATGATTTCGTCGAATGATCTGCGCAACGGCGTCACCATCGTCGTCGACGGCCACCTTGGGACCGTCATCGAGTTCCTTCACGTCAAGCCCGGCAAGGGCTCGGCATTCGTCCGCACGCGGCTGAAAAACGTCAAAACCGGAACGACGCTCGAGCGCACCTTTCGGGCAGGTGAAAAGCTTGAACGCGCGACGGTCGACAACCGCGAGATGCAGATGCTCTACAACGACGGCGACGGATTCCATTTCATGGACCAGGAGTCATTCGAGAACATCACGTTGCAGCGCGATCTCATCGGGGGCCCGGCTGACTTCCTCAAGGACGGCATGGTCGTCGAGGTACAGTTTCACGACGGCGTGCCGATCGGGGTCGACTTGCCGGCCCACGTCGAGCTGAAGGTCGTTGAAACCGACCCCGGATTTCGTGGCGACACTGCGACGAACGTCACGAAGCCCGCAAAACTCGAAACCGGAACGACCGTGCAAGTGCCGCTCTTCATCGAGACGGGGAACGTCATCCGCATCGACACGCGCGACCGTCGCTACATCGGCCGCGTCTAGCGTCCCGAGTTAGGACGCTGCGGTGACGACCGCTGTCGAGCTCTTCGTGACCGCCTTCTTGGCGAGCATCTTCGGTTCGATGGTCGGGCTGGGCGGCGGATTCATCCTCGTACCCGCTCTACGGCTCTTCTTCGGGCTCGCACCGGCGCAAGCAGCTGGGACGGCGCTCGTGCTCGTCGTCGCCAACAGCGGGAGCGGCGCGACGACCTATCTCTTGCAGCGGCGCGTCCATGTGCGCGTCGGACTCACGCTCGCGGCGGCGGGATGGCCCGGCAGCATCGCGGGCGCGCTGCTCGCGAGGCGCATCTCGGCTCCCCTCTTCGATGGACTCCTCGCCGTCTTGCTCGTCGCCGTCGCGGTCGACATGCTCCTGCGGCGCGCCAAGCACGTTGCTGGGCGCGAGGATCCGCAAGGCGAAGTGCACGCACTGCGCGGCATGCCGTGGGGCATCGCGATGCTCCTTGGCTTCACCGTCGGCCTCGTATCGAGTCTCTTCGGCATCGGCGGCGGCGTCGTTCTCGTTCCGACTCTGCTCTACTTTTCCGATCTTCCCGCGCATGCGATTCGTGCGACGTCGCACTTCGGCATCGTGCTCACCTCACCGGTCGGCCTCGTCGCGCATGCGTTTCAACACGACATCATCGTGCGGGACATCATTCCGCTCGTCATCGGAGGGCTCTGCGGCGGTCCGATCGGAGCACGGCTCTCGCTGCGGCTAAAGTCGCGCCAGCTGCTCGTCTTCGTCGCTTTGGCGCTCGCCATCGGCGCCGTCTCCCTCGTGTTGCGTCACGTCTAACCGGCTGCTGCCGAGCGTCTTCGCGTCACGCAGCTTTTGCCAGTACTTTGCGGGACAGTCGCTGAGCCTGCTCGGCGACGGCTTGCGCACGCTCGCCATCCCACTTTTTGCGTATCATCTGACGCATTCGGCGCTCTCCACGGGTGCGTCGCTCGTCTGCGAGATCGGACCGTTCTCGCTCTTCGGCATGGTCGGCGGCTCGCTGGCCGACCGGCTCGACCGAAGACGCCTCATGATCGTCTGCGATGCAATCCGCTGCGCGGTCATGGCAGCGTTCGCCGTCACATACGCGCTGGGAATGCTGACGATGCCGATGATCTACGGCGGCCTCGTCATCATCTCGATCAGCGCGGCGGCATTCCTGAGCGCGCAGTCTTCTTCCATCCCGTATCTCGTCGGAAAGGACCGCGCGACCGAAGCCGTCTCTGTACTCGTCGGCGCTGAGAACTTCTCCAACTTAGTCATGCCGACGCTCGGCGGCGCGCTCTTCGCGATCGTCGGCCCGTTTCCGGCGCTCGTGTTCAACGCAGCGACGTATCTCGCGTCTCAGTTCTCGCTCATGCGCATACCGAGCCTCGGCCCGGAACACGTGCACGGACTTCCTTCGCCGCGCCAAATACGTAACGACATCGTGCTTGGTTTTCGCACGCTATTCGGCGACCGCGGCATGCGTGCTCAAGCCGGGCTCGCATTCTTCTTTAACATCTTCGGCTTCGGTGCGTACTCAATTCTCATTCCGTTTCTCAAACGCAGCTTCGGCGCGTCGGACCGTGACATCGGCTTCTTCTTGGGGATCACCGCCGTCGGCGCGCTGGTCGGAACCGCATTCTCGACGATCAACGCCCGCAGATGGCCGTTCGGGCGCGCACTCGTGATCGCGTACGCGGTCGACGCCATATGTTTTTTGCCGGTCGTCTTTACGCGCAACCTGTGGATTGCCGCGTTCGCTTGGTCCATATCGAGCGCGGCTGCGAGCTTTGAGGTTTCGCAGATCATCGGATTCCGGCTGCGTGTCGCGCCCGAAGAACTCGTCGGACGCGTCATGGGAGCGGTGCGCCTCGTCGTGCTCGGCGGCATGCTTCCCGGCGTCCTCTTCTTCGGCTGGATCGCCGATCACCGCAGCGCGCACCTCGCGATGACGATGACCGCCTGGGGCTACGTCGCGCTCGCGTCCGTCGCACTCTGCATACCGGCCGTCCGCAACGAAGCTCGCTGATCGCCCGCCCACAGCGTAGCACTTGCCGGCTGCAGGAGCCGCTGTTATACTGTACATCTTATATGACCACTTCCAAACACAGGCCGCAGAAGAAGCACTCAGGGGTGTCCCTGCTCATGCTGCAGCCGCGTGAAGTCGGCGCAGCCGAGTTCAAGGCGACGTGCCTCGAGCTCATGGACCAAGTCCAGCGCCTCGGCATCGAGATCATCGTCACGAAACATCGCCGGCCCGTTGCTCGCCTCGCCCCCATCGCCGAACGGTCGAGCGGCTTTTGTGGAGCGCTCTCAGGCATGCTTTTGCAACAGCACGACTTGGTGCAGCCCGCGGGCGACACATGGGAGGCTGATGAGCCCAATCTTACTTGATACGCACGCAGCAATCTGGTCCGCTGACGGAACGCTGCCCCGCAAGCTGTGCGCGCTCATCGACGATGCAGCCGACCGAAACGAGTTGCTGCTGTCGCCGATATCCGCCTGGGAGATCGGGATGCTTGTTGCAAGGCGGCGTCTCACGCTCTCGACGTCGCTCCATGACTACGTCCGTGCACTTTTCGAACGTTCGGGCGCCGTCGTCGCCGCGCTCACGCCTTCTATTGCGGCCTCAGCCGCAGCACTCCCGGGAGAGGCGCCCGCCGATCCGGCAGATCGAGTGCTCATCGCAACGGCGGCGGCTTACGGCGCGCGCCTCATCACGAGAGACAAGAGTATTCTCGCCTACGCTCGGTCGGCGCGCAATCCTCGCTGCATCGCTTGTTAGCAGTCCTGCGACGCGTGCTCCGCAAAGATGAGCTCGCTCCTCGGTAACAACCCCTCACTAGCCGTTGAACTCGGCGCTGCGTACGTGCTGCTTGCAGCGCTCGTATCGCGCATGCTGCTCAACCGGGCAGGGGTTCCCTCGATAGTGACGCTGCTCGCCTTTGGGCTTGCGGCCGGCCCCAGCGGCCTCGGCTTCGTGCACGTCGACATCGCCGCCAATCCCGGAACGCGCGCACTGCTGCAGCTCGCCGTCGTGATCGTCCTTTTTGAGGCGACGCTTCGCCTCGATCTTCGCGGCCTTCCAAAGACGAGTATGGCGGTGCTCGCAGTACTCGGACCAGCCTTGACGCTCCTTTTCGTGCCCTATGTTGCGCGTGCGTACCACTTTAGTCATCTCGTCGCATCGATGATCGCTGCGGTCTGTATCGTCACCGGGCCGACGGTCGTCGGCCCGCTCATGGCCCGCATCCGGCCTCGAACCGCGGTTTCACATCTGCTGGAATCGGAAGGCTTAGCTCTCGACGCCTTGGGCGTCATTATCGCCGCCGTCGCTTTTGCCACCTACACGTCTCGGCCCGGGACGCCGCTCGTTGATGCGTGGGAGGTGAGCCGGCGCATCGGTGCAGGCGTCGTCCTCGGCATCGTCTGGGGACTGCTCGGACGCCAACTCTTCATACGCACCGCTCGATGGCCGAGCGACGTCAGCAAAATCGGCGTCCTGCTTCTCGGAGTCACAGCGTACGCGACCTCGGAGCTGGTCTCGCACGAGAGCGGCCTCGTCGCCGTCGTGCTCTGCGGTTTCATGCTCGATTTTCGTGTCTTTCCGCACGAGCAGTTAGTACGAAGCTTCAAGGCCGACCTTTCCATGCTCGCGCTTTCCATCGTGTTCGTCTTGCTCGCCTCCCGCATTCGTGTCGAGAGCCTCGGGCCGCTCGTCGCTCCCGCCGCGGCCATCGTCGCCGTTCTCGTCGGCGTGCGAATCGTCTCGGTCGCGGCGGCGACGTTTCGCAGCTCGTTCTCGCTTGCCGAGCGTCTTCTCATGGCGACCGTCTTTCCACGTGGCATCGTGGCGGTTTCGCTCGCAACGTATTACGCGGAGCAGATTCCCGCATGGGGTCTTCACGGAGCGAATCGCTTCGCGGGGATTCTCTTCCTCGTCGTCGCTTTCACGATCGCCGTGTCGACGCCGCTCGCGGTCGCCGTGGCTTTGCGATGGAAGCTGCAGCTGCCGACCGTCGTACTTGCAGGAATCACGCCGACGACGCTCGAGCGGGCACGCGACTACAAGAGCTCGGGTCACATTCCCATTCTCGTCGACCTCGACGAACGAGCCGTCGCGTTCGCCTGTTCGCAGGACTTCGAAGCCCTTGTGATTCCGGAACCCGCGCAGGTGGTCCGGGTCGTACGCGAACGAGGGGCGAAGATCGTCGTGATTGACGATGCTTCCCACTGGGACGCGGCGCGGGCCGCAGTTCACGCTACGGAGTCTTGACCGCCTTCGTTACTTTGGTTTTGTCATCTCTGCCGGCACGACGACGCTGTCGTACTGCGCCTCGTCGACATAGCCCAGTGCGAGCGCCGCGGCCTTGAGCGTCGTGTTCTCCTTGTGCGCCTTCTTCGCAATTTCCGCCGATTTGTCGTAACCGATGACCGGCGAGAGCGCGGTGACGACCATGAGAGACTCGTCCAGGTGGCGCTTGATGACCGCTTCGTTCGGCTCCAACCCTTCGATCATATGGACGCGGAACATCGTGCACGCGTCGCGCAACAGCGACGTGGAGTGCAGAAAGTTGGCGATCATCACCGGGTTGAAAACGTTGAGCTCGAAGTTGCCCTGCGAAGCGCCGAAGCTGATTGCAAGGTCGTTGCCGTACACCTGCACGCACACCATCGTCATCGCCTCGCTCTGCGTCGGGTTCACTTTGCCGGGCATGATCGAACTGCCCGGCTCATTTTCGGGAAGAATGAGTTCGCCAATGCCGGCGCGCGGACCGGAGCCGAGCCAACGAATGTCGTTCGCGATCTTCATGAGGGCCGCCGCCAGCATCTTGATCGCACCCGAAGCGAAGACGAAATCATCGTGCGACGCGAGCGCTGCAAACTTGTTGGGATGCGACCGGAACGGCAAGCCGGTGAGCTCGGCGATTTTCTTTGCCGCGCGTGACCCGAACTCGGGATGCGCGTTGAGGCCGGTGCCGACCGCGGTGCCGCCGATCGCGAGGTCGTAGAGCGGATCCAACGCCTCGCGGCACGCGCCGATCGCGCGATCGAGCTGCGTGGCATACCCGGAGAACTCTTGGCCCAGGGTAAGCGGCGTGGCATCTTGCAGGTGCGTGCGCCCGACCTTCACGATTGCGGACCACGCCTTCGCCTTCTCGGCGAGCGCGTCGCGCAGCGCTTCGACGGGAGGCAGCATCTCGACCATTGCTTGCGCCGCGGCCATGTGCATCGCAGTTGGAAAAGTGTCGTTCGACGACTGCGACATGTTGACGTGGTCGTTGGGGTGAACGGGCTTCTTCGAGCCCATTTCACCCCCCGCAAGCTCGATCGCGCGGTTCGAGATGACCTCGTTCACGTTCATATTCGTCTGCGTCCCGGAGCCGGTCTGCCAGATGCGCAGCGGAAAGTGCGCATCGAGCTTTCCCGCGATCACCTCGTCGGCGGCCGCTACCACGAGCTTCGTCTTCTCGTCGTCGAGCTTGCCCAGGTCGTGATTCACGAGCGCCGCGGCCTTCTTCAACGTGGCCATCGCCCGAACGACCGCGCGCGGCATGACGTCCCGCGGCCAGGCGCCCTCTCCGATATCGAAGTGGACGAGCGAGCGCGCCGACTGCGCGCCGTAGTACGTGTCTGCGGGAACCTCGATCGCGCCCATCGAGTCGGACTCGACGCGCGTCTTGGCCCCGTCGCCGGAGAGACTACTCTTCATTTCCTTCCCATTTTCGCGCTTGAGCCGGGATTGCGCCTGGGCTTATGTCTGAGCGCTGCCGGGCGGCAGAGGCCGCCTCGCCGATCGCCAAACCCAGCGGCTTCGTCTCGACGATTTCGTGAATCGAAAGCGGGAAGCGCGGATCGTAGCGCCGGTGGTTGCAGCGTGGGCAGCTCGACGGTCTGGCGGGGATGCGACGGCGCAGCGCCTCGAAACTGCACGACTCGCACCGCACGATGTACCGCTTGGCCGAGCCCTTGCGGGGTGCGACGTGCCCCAGATCGTGATAGATGGACGTCAGACCGCATTCGCGCATCTTACGGCGAAAGCACGATCCGTGCCCCGTGTCGCGAAAGCGTTCGAAACACCACGCATGCACCATCTCGTGCAGCAGCGTCTCCTCGAGCGCCTGCGGATACTTGCGGAAGTGCTTGGGGGAGAGCTCGACGAGCAAGGGCTTGCGGCCGTAGGTGATGCGTCCCGCCGAGTTCGAAAATCGCTCGTTGTACGAGATGCGGCAATCCGGAACGGCGCCGTTGAAAAACTCGTTGTTCAGGCGCGCAAAGAGCAACTGCAGCTCAGCTTCCGAGGGCAGCACGGATGAATCTCTTCGCCGCACGTCCAAACGGCTCTTCGTGTCGAAGTCTGACCCCGGTCTCCCGGCGCGGGTCGCCATTCCGCTCGTCGCCGTTTTTGCCATCGTCTTTCTGGGCGTCATGGGATACCTCGTCTACCTCGGCTACGGTTCGGGGGGCTCGGTTTTCGGCGCAGCCGGCCCCGGGGCGCAAACCGCCCAGCAGCGGGTCGAGGGCGGCCCGCCGCCTGCCGTCATGCTGCAGTACGAAGCGCTGCTGCGACGCGTTGCGCGCCATCCGCACGACGATGTCGCCTGGACGCAGCTCGGAGACTTAGAGCTCGCCGCGAACCGCTTCCGCGCCGCCATTCCTTACTACGAGCGCGCGCTCGCAGCGAATCCCCGGAACGTCGCTGCGCGGACCGGTCTCATGCAAGCGCGCGAAGGTCTGCGCGAAAGCGCCGAGTGAGAGTCTACGTCTCCTGCGACATGGAGGGCACGGCTGGCGTCTGTTCGTGGCGCCAGTGCGATCCCGAGAATCGCGACGAATACCCGATCTATCGCCGGTACATGTCCCGCGAGGTGTCGGCCGCGATCGAAGGCGCCCGTTCAGCCGGTGCGCGCGAGTTCGTCGTCAACGACGCGCATTGGTCGATGCGCAACCTGCTCTGGGACGAGATGCCGGCGGACGTGCGCATCGTCTCCGGCGCGCCGAAGCCGCGCTCGATGGCACAAGGGCTCGTAGGTGGCTTCGATGCCGTCTTCCTCACCGGCTACCACGCCAAGAGCGGCGATCGCGACGGCGTTCTCGCGCACACGTTCAGCGATGAGACGGTCTACCGCGTGAGCGTCAACGGCATCGAGTGCAGCGAGGCACTGCTCGTCGCGGCGCTCGCCGGCTCGCAGGGCGTTCCGGTGATGCTCGTCACGGGTGATAGCACGATCGTTCGCGAGACGCTGCACGCCTTGCCGTGGGCGACAGGAGTTGCGGTGAAGGAATCCATCGGGTTCTACGCAGCAAACACGCTCACACCAACGGCAGCGCAGGATGCGATTCGCGATGGCGCACGTCGCGCGACGGAGCGGATCGCGGATGCGAAACCGTTCGTCTTTTCGCCGCCGATTGAGTTGCTGCTCGAAACCGTGCACGTGGCGAGCGCGGACTTTATCGAGCTGATGCCCGGCTTCGAGCGCATCGACGGCCGCACGCTTCGCTTTGCTGCCTCCTCGTACGAGCAATCATACGACGCATATGTGGCGGCCGTCCGGCTCGGCGGAGCCGGGAACGCCCTCGCGTGAAGCTCTACGTCTCCGCCGACATGGAGGGCGTCGCGGGAGTCACCGCGTGGCAGCAGGTCGACGCACGCACGCCGCACGCCGAGTACGCGACATACCGGCGTTACTATACGCAAGAGGTGCGTGCGGCTATCGACGGTGCGCGAGACGCGACGCCCTGCGAAGTGCTCGTCAATGACTCGCATGGTCCGATGCACAACCTGCTCTTCGATGAGCTGCCCGATGATGTGCGGGTCATCTTTGGCAACCGCAAGCCGCTCTCGATGGTGCAAAACGCGGAAGCCGGCTACGACGGCGCGTTCTTCATCGGCTATCACGGCGCGGTCGGCGATCGCGATGCGGTACTCTGCCACACATACACGCCGTCGGTCGTCTACGACGTCTCGGTCAACGGCATTGCGTGCAGCGAAGCGACGATCAACGCCGGCCTCCTCGGCTTCTACGGTGTACCGCTGCTGCTCGTCACCGGCGACCGGACGACCGTCGAAGCCGTGCAGGCGCAGATGCCGTGGGTTCGCGGCGTCATCGTCAAGGAATCGATCGGCGCTTTCGCAGCGAACTCGCTCTCGCCGCAGGCAGCGCAGCGCCTCATTCGCGCCGCGGCGCACGACGCCGTCGCCGCCACCGGCGCCAAACCCTACGTGTTCTCGCCGCCGCTCGTGCTCGAGCTGACGCTCGTCACCGCGGCGCAGGCCGACCTCGTCGCGACGATTCCCGGCTTCGACCGCACGGGAGGGCGGAGCGTGCGTTTTCAGCACGACGCCTTCCCCGTGCTCTTTCGCGCCTTCGTCGCGGCCTGGCGCATGGGCGCACTCGCAAACTAGCAGGGCATGGAATGGAGCCTTCTCCGCCGCAGGAACCGCCCAAGCCGCCCGCACGAAAACCGAAGGCCGCGGGACGAATCGGTGCACTACTGGCAACGCTCGCGGCTTTTGCGCTGAAGTTCAAGTTCGTTTTCTTTCTCGTCAAGATTTTCGCGTCCAGTTGGACGCTCATACTGACGCTCTGGCTCTATGCGTTCGCTTTCGGATGGCGCTTTGGTGCCGTCTTGGTTTTACTCATCCTGCTGCACGAACTCGGGCACTACGCCGCGTTTCGCGCTTACGGCCTTGCCGTTCGGCTGCCGGTCTTCGTGCCGTTTTTGGGCGCCTTTACCGCCGGCGCCGTGCCCGCCGATCCCGAGCACGCCGCGTACATCGCGCTCGCCGGTCCGGTCGCCGGGCTCGTTCCGTCTGCCCTCTTGTACGGCCTGGGACTCTTCACGCACGATGCCTTCTGGCTCGCCTGCGCGTGCTTCGGCGCGGGTCTCAATCTCTTCAATATGATTCCCGTCCTGCCGTTCGACGGCGGCCGCGTCGTCGCTTCAGCACGCGCCGTGCGGGGATCGGCGCGCATCACCGTCTTCGCACTCTATGGGGCGGTCGCAGCCTCCCTCGCCTTCGTCGTCTGGCAGACCTATCCGGGCATCGCTCCCGTACCCTGACGTACGCGCGTCAGCATGCTTCGAGCGTCATCGCGATGCCCTGGCCAACGCCGATGCACATCGTGCACAGCGCACGTGACGCACGTCCGGCAGCGAGATCGACCGATGCCGTGAGCACGAGGCGCGCGCCGCTCATCCCGAGCGGATGACCGAGCGCTATCGCGCCGCCATAGGGGTTGACGTGTTCTGCGTCGTCGGGAACCCCGAGCTCGCGCAGTGATGCGAGCGCTTGCGATGCGAAGGCCTCGTTGAGCTCGATGCGATCGAAATCGCCGATGGCTCGATGCGTTCTGGCGAGCAGCCTGCGCGTCGCGGCGACGGGACCTACGCCCATGATGCGCGGCTCGACACCGGCCGCCGCGCTGGCAATGATACGCGCGCGCGGCGTCAACCCATATCGCTCGACCGCCTTCTCCGATGCGATGATGATCGCTGCGGCACCGTCATTCACGCCTGACGCATTGCCGGCAGTCACGGAACCTCCCGAGCGAAACGGTGCCGGAAGGCGCGCGAGCGCCTCGAGCGTCGTATCGGCGCGCGGATGCTCGTCGCGCTCGACGAGAGCGCGTTCGTTCTTGTGCGCCACTGGGACCGCGACGATCTCTTCTGCCAGGCGCCCCGACGCGCTTGCAGCGATCGCGCGCTCGTGCGAGCGCAGCGCGAACGCATCTTGATCTTTCCTGCTCACCTGGAACTCCGCTGCAACGTTCTCGGCCGTTTCGGGCATGCTGTCGATGCCGTACTGCGCTTTGAGAACGGGATTGACGAACCGCCAGCCAATCGTCGTGTCGTAGACCGCACTGTCGCGCGAGAACGCATGCGTCGACTTCGGCATCACGAACGGCGCCCGGCTCATCGATTCGACGCCGCCTGCGAGCGCGATCTCGATCTCTCCCGCGGCGATCGCACGCGCGACGATGGCGATTGCGTCCATTCCCGAACCGCAGAGCCTATTGACCGTCGAACCGGGCACGGCAGCGGAAAGCCCCGCCAGCAAGAGCGCCATGCGCGCGACGTTGCGGTTATCTTCACCGGCTTGGTTCGCGCAGCCCAGGTACACGTCGTCGAGCGCATCCCAGTCCATGCGCCGATTGCGCTCGACGAGCGCGCGAATGGGGATCGCGGCGAGGTCATCCGCGCGAACGTTTGCCAGTGCGCCGCCGTAGCGTCCGATCGGCGTACGAACGCCGTCGCAGATGAATGCGGCCTTCACTCCGGGATCACCGTCCCACGTACCGCTGCGGAGTGACCCCGAAAGAGCGCCACGAGCCGCCCGTCATTGCCGGTTACGGCAACGTCGTAGACGCCGAACCTGCCCGCGAGATGCGTTTCACGCGCCTCCGCGACGAGGGTCTCGCCTTCGCGCGCCGGGGTCACGTACGTGATCGAACAGTGCTGCGCGACGCTGACGATGTTGCGCGAGTTGCAGGCAAAGGCAAAGGCGGAGTCCGCAAGCGAGAACGCTGCTCCGCCGTGCGCCGTTGCATGCCCGTTGATCATCTCTCCTGCGACGCGCATCGAGACGCGGGCGTAGCCCGGGCGCGTCTCTTCGATCCGCATGCCGGCGCACTGCGACGCGCGATCGCGATCGAACATCGCCTTGGCACAGCGCTCCGCGAGCCCCTGGGCGTCGTCCATCTGCACGCTTTGCGAGCTTCCCTAGTCGCCTCGAAACGCGGGCGGCCGCTTTGCCGTAAACGCCTCCACACCTTCGACGAAGTCATGCGTCGTGCCAAGCGCGCGCTGCGCGTCGCGTTCGACGTCGAGCTGCGCTGCAAGATCGTTGTTCCATCCTTGCGCCATCGCACGCTTCGTCGCGCCGAGCGCCTTTGTCGGAGCAGCGGCGAGCGCCGCGACGAGCTCGTCGCAGCGCGTCTCGAGCGCATCGTCGTCGGCGACGCTCCAGATCGCTCCCCACGCATACGCCTGCTCTGCGGTCATCGGCGTTGCGAGAAGTGCGAGGCCCATGGCACGGGCGTGGCCGACGAGCCGCGGCAGCATCCACGTACCAGCGGTGTCCGGAAGCAAACCGATGCGCGAAAACGCCTCGACGAACGACGCGGACCGACCGGCGACGACGATATCGCATGCAAGGGCAAGGTTGGCACCGGCGCCCGCGGCGACGCCGTGGACACGCGCGACGACCGGTTTCGGCAGGTCGCGCATTGCAAGAACGAGCGGCGTGTAGTGACGCTCGACGTGTGCGCCCAGGTCATACGCTGCTTGCGCTTCACCGAGGTCCTGACCGGCGCAGAACGCTCGTCCGCGAGCGCAGAGGAGAACGGCGCGAACCTCGGCCTCGCTCGCCGCACGCGCGAACGCGACCCGCAGCGCGTCGAGCATCTCGGCGGTCAGCGCATTTAAGCGCTCGGGCCGGTTGAGCGTCACGCGCATCGCGCCGTTCTCGACCGCGACGATCACCGTCTCGCTCATATCAGTTGCGCCGCGATCGCGTCGACGTCGAGCTCGACGCGATCGGTCACCGGATGGCTCTGGCACATGAGCACGACACCGCTGCGCACTTCGTAGTCCTCGAGCGCAAAATGTACGTCCATATCGACTTCTCCCGTCACGAGTTGAGCGCGGCACGACGAGCAGATGCCCGACTTACACGAGTAGGGAAGATCGATGCCGTTGCGTAGCCCTGCATCGAGAATCGATTCTCGGCCTTTGTTGACGTCGAACTCGCGCACCGTCCCGTCCACGAGCACACTCGCGCGACAGCGTTCCTCGTGCGGCGCGGCCGCAGGCCTGCCGGCATCCCGCCGTGTCGCGCGATCGGTCGTGAAGCGCTCGACGACGATGCGCGAACGATCGAATCCGCGTTCGTCGAGTGCCGCCGTGACGCCCTCCATCATCGATTCAGGGCCGCAGAGGAAGACGGCGTCGACGTCGTCGAGATCGATCCAGCGCTCTGTGATCCCGCAGATACGATCGCGATCGATGCGTCCGTTGAACAACTCGATCTCTTGCCGTTCGCGACTCGTCACGAAGATGACAGCGAGACGCTCGATATACCGGTCTTTCAATGCAAGCAGTTCGTCTCGGAACATCGTCGACGACGACGAACGGTTGCCGTAGACGAGCGTGAAGCGGCTGGAGCGCTCGATCGCGAGCGTCGTTTCGATGAGCGAGAGCACGGGTGTGATGCCGCTGCCCGCGGCAAAGGCGAGGTAATGCCGTCGCTGTGCCGGATCGAGCGGCAGAAAGAATCGTCCCTCCGGCGGCGCGACGTCGAGCCGCATTCCCGATGCCAGCGCCGCATGCGCCCATGCGGAGAAACGCCCGTCGTCGACGCGCTTGATGGCAACGCGAAGTCGCCCTTGGAGAGGGCTGGAACAGATCGAATACGATCGTCGCTCGTCCGCTCCGTCGATCCTCGTGCGCAGGGTGAGATACTGGCCTTGAGTGAAGGCGAACTCGTCGCGCAGCCGCTCGGGAACGTCGAACTCGACCACGATGGCGTCGCGCGTCTCCTTACGCACCGCGCGAACGGTCAAGGGATGAAACCTCATGAAACGGCGTTCAAAACGGCTTGACGTACTCGAACGGCTCGTCGCATGCGTTGCATCGGTAGAGCGCCTTGCACGGCGTCGCCCCGAAACGCGAGAGTTCTCGCACCGAGCCGGAGCCGCACCGCGGACAGCGCGCATGCGGCGCTGGCGGAGCGATGCCCGCGGCGCGTAGGCGCTCGTGCCCGCGCTCCGTTATCCAGTCCGTGGACCACGGCGGGGCGATTCGCACGCCGACGCGCACGTCCTTGGCGCCATGCTCGCGCAGCGTGCGCACGACGTCGCCCTGGATGACCTGCGTCGCCGGACACCCTGAGTACGTCGGCGTGAGCGCGACGACGACCGTGTCCCCGTCGAGGCGGACGTCACGAACGATGCCGAGGTCGGTGATCGACACAAAAGGCATCTCAGGGTCCGGCACGTCGTCGAGGATGCGATACATCGCTTCGATGCGGTCTCTCGTCCTTCGACTCCGCTCACTGCGTTCGCTACGCTCAGGATGACAAATCCGCTCACTGCGTTCGCTACGCGCAGGATGACAAACGGTGCTGGGCTCAGGATGACCGGCCTTCACCATCGCGCCTCCGGCATCGCGCGCGGCAGTACCTGCATCTCTGCGAGCATGTATCCGAGCGCCTCGGTGTGGACGCCCTGCTTTCCGCCGCGCTGCGTCCACGTGCCGGCCGGCACCGTCAGCGTTGCCGCCGAAAACGCCTCGTGGACGCGCTCGAGCCACGGATCGCGCAGGCGCTCGGGCGCAAAACCCGTGCCGTTCGCGGCCATCTCGTCGTCGAGCCGATCCCCGATGAACAGCTCGCCGGTGAATCGCCAAAGGCCATCGGCAGCGCGTTGCATCCGCGCATGGCTCTCCGGCGTTCCGTCACCCAGGCGGATGAGCCAATCCTGGCTGCGACGTAGATGATAGCGCACTTCCTTGAGCGCTTTCTGCGCGATCGCAGCGATGCGCTCGTCGCCCGAACGGGTGAGCTCCCCAAGCGCGAGCGAAGCCCAGAGATCGTAGAAGTAGCTTCGCGCAGTGGTATCGGCGAAGTCGCCGTTCTCGTGCTCCACGAGCAGAACGTTGCAGAATTCACGCGCGTCCCGGTGAAAGGTCAAAGCATCTTCGTCGCGCCCGCGCGCCTCCAACTCGCCGGCATACGATAGCCAAAGACGAGCCTGCCCGAACAAGTCGAGCGCGACGTTCGCCAGGGCAACGTCCTCTTCCATGACCGGCGCGTGACCCACCCACGCGCAGAGCCGTTGCGCGAGGACGAGCGCGTTGTCTCCGAAGCGCAGCGGGTACTCCGCCGGCACGCGCGTCGCCGTCCTCACAGGTGCTTCACACCCTCGGGAACGTGATAGAACGTTGGGTGGCGGTACGCCTTGTCTTCCGACGGCTCGAAAAACTCCTCGCTCTGCGCCGGATCCGTCGCGTGCACGTGCTCGGATCGCACGACCCAAATTGACACGCCTTCGTTGCGGCGCGTGTAGAGGTCGCGTGCGCTCTCCAGTGCCATGCGTTCGTCCGCAGCATGAAGGCTGCCGACGTGCTTGTGCGCGAGCCCCGCTTCGCTGCGCACGAATATCTCCCACTGCGGCCAATCGTTCTTCACGCAGCCTCACTTCCGGCGCGTTTACGCGCATGCTCGGCGGCGGCGTCGCGTACCCACGCGCCGTCGTTCCACGCGTCGACGCGCGCGCTCAGCCGTTCTCTATTACACGGCCCGTCGCCGCCAACGACACGGTAGAACTCGTCCCAATCGACCGGGCCGATCTCGTAGTGCTGCGTCTCCTCGTTCCAGCGTAGCTGCGGATCGGGAATCGTCAAGCGTAGGCGTTCCGCCTGCGGCACGGTCTGATCGATGAACTTCTGCCGCAGCTCATCGTTCGTGAAGAGCTTGATCTTCCAGCGAAGCGACTGTTCATTGTGCACCGACGCCGCATCGGGCGGCCCGAACATCATTACCGACGGCCACCACCATCGGTCGAGTGCATCTTGCGCCATGGCGCGTTGCGGCGGCGTACCGTGCGCGAGCGTCCACATGATATCGAAACCTTGACGCTGGTGAAAACTCTCCTCCTTGCAGATGCGGACCATCGCGCGCGCATACGGACCGTACGAGCAGCGTGTAATTGGAATTTGATTGATGATCGCCGCGCCGTCGACGAGCCAGCCGATCGCACCGACGTCGGCCCAGGTCAGCGTCGGATAGTTGAAGATACTGGAATACTTTGCCTTGCCTGCATGCAGCGCCGCCACGAGTTCGTCGCGCGGCGTTCCCAGGGACTCAGCGGCGCTATAAAGGTACAGCCCGTGTCCCGCTTCGTCTTGGACCTTCGCAAGCAGAATTAGCTTGCGATGGAGCGACGGCGCACGGGTGATCCAATTCCCCTCCGGCAGCATGCCGACGATCTCGGAGTGAGCGTGCTGCGATATCTGGCGCGTGAGTGTCTTACGATACGCATCCGGCATCCAGTCCGGTGGCTCAATCTTCAGTGCGCGGTCGAGGCGGCTCTCGAAGCACTGCTGCCGGGCGTCGTCCGGCTCGGGGCGACCTTCGATGCCGTCGCTCATCGACGTGTACACGTCAAACCCCCGCGGGCGCTCGCAGCACCGGCACGTGCGCTTGCGTCGCGTTCATCGTGAGCAGATCGTATTGCGCGACGACGACGTCGTTTTGGTTGAAGATCGTCACCGACCAGCGCACCTCGCCGTACTCGGGCTTGCGCGGCGCCTTCTCCTTCACGGCCAGGCGTACGTGCATCGTGTCGCCGGGATAGACCGGCTGGAGAAATCGCAACCCTTCCAAGCCGTAGTTCGCGAGCACGGGCCCGAGCTCGGGCCGTACGAAGAGGCCAGCAGCGAACGAGAGCACGAGGTAGCCGTGTGCGACGCGACCGTCGAAAAACGGGCTCGCTTTTGCTGCCGCATCGTCCATGTGCGCGTAAAACGCATCGCCCGTAAAACGCGCAAAGTGCTCGACGTCTTCCAGCGTCACTTCTCGAGCGGGCGTGTAGAACGTATCGCCGGGCTGAAGATCTTCAAATGCGATTTCGAACGGATGGCGCGCCAGCACGCGCTCTTTTGCACCAGGATTCCACTGACCGCTGATCGTCGCGATCCGTCCGGGCGAACCTTGCACCGCCGTGCGCTGCATGTAATGAAAGATGCCGCGGACGCCGCCCATCTCTTCGCCGCCGCCGGCGCGTCCCGGGCCACCGTGCACGAGCGGCGCGAGCGGCGACCCATGTCCCGTCTGTTCCTTCGCGCAATCACGATCGACGACGAGGACGCGTCCGTGGAACGGAGCGATGCCGAGCACGATCTCGTCGACGCTGCGGGCATCGTAGCCGAAGACCGAGGCGACGAGGCTTCCCTCGCCACGGTTCGCGATTGCGACCGCGTCGTCAATGCTTTGGTACGGCATGATCGTCGTCACGGGCCCAAAGGCCTCGACGCTATGCACGCGGTCGGCCTCCAAAGGCCGATCGCAGCGTAACACGACCGGCGACATGAACGCCCCCGCGGTATCGTCGGCGCCCACGGCTTCGACGTGAGCGGGATCACCGTAGACGACGGCCGCTTCGCGCTGCAGCTCGGCGATGCGTGCGCGCACGTCGTCGCGCTGCGCGGTACTGACGAGCGCGCCCATCGTCACGCCCTCCGAACGCGGATTTCCGACGACGACCCTCTCGAGACGCGAGACGAGCGCGCGCTCTACATCGTCGATCCACGCAACGGGAACGACGGCACGGCGAATGCACGTGCAGCGTTGCCCGGCTTTCGTCGTGACCTCGCGTACGATCTCTTTGACGAAGAGATCGAACTCAGGCGTTCCGGGACCCGAGTCGGGGCCAAGAATCGCAGCGTTGAGCGAGTCCCGCTCGGCGACGAAACGCACGGCGTTGAGAACGATCGCCGGCTTTTCTTGCAGTGCAACGGAAGTCGAGCGCGATCCCGTAAACGAGACGGCGTCTTGACCGTTGAGGTGATCGAGCATGTCGCCGAGAGAGCCGGCGACGAACTGGATGCTGCCCTTGGGGAATATCTCGGAGGCCACGATCTCTTCGAAGAGCGCCTGCGCGACGTACGCTGAGGGTGTCGCGGGTTTCTCGATCACCGGCACTCCGGCGATGATCGCGGGCGCAAGCTTCTCAAGCATGCCCCAGCACGGAAAGTTGTACGCGTTGATGTGCACCGCGACGCCCTGCAGCGGCGTGAGGATGTGGCGCCCCGCGAACGTTCCGGCCTTCGAGAGCGGCTCGATGGCGCCGTCGAGGGCAACACGCGCGTTCGGAAGTTCCCGGCGTGCCTTCGACGCAAACGAAAAGAGCGTCATGATGCCGCCGTCGACGTCGACGAATGCGTCCTTTGCGGTTGCGCCCGTGTCGTACGACAGCTCGTAGAGCCGCTGCTTGCGGTCGTTCAAGTAGAGCGCGAGACGCTTGATCATGTCCGCGCGTTCGTGGAAGGTGAGTCGCCGGAGCGCTGGTCCGCCGCCCGTGCGCGCATGATCGAGCACGGCGGTGAAATCGATCCCGTTGCTCGAGACGCGTGCCACGACCCGTCCGTCGACGGCTGAGCAGACGTCGACGAAGCCCTCTCGAGCCTCGAACCACGTATCCTTCACGTAACTGCGAACGTTCACGGTCGGCGCATCCTCGGCGAAGAGTCGTTGCCTACCATTTGGTAGGCTGAGCTCTATTGTACCTCCGTGCGCCCGCCGGCGTCAAACGAGCCGCTTCCCTCGAAGACGATGCGACCGATCGCCGATGCAATCTCCTGCGCGCCCATGCGGCCGTTCGGCCGGTACCACTCGGCGACGGAGTTCGACATACCGAAGATCAACCGCGTTGCAAGCGCCGGATCGATGTCTGCTCGCACACTCCGTTCGCGCTGCGCTGCCTGTACGAGGCCGGTAACGGCCGCGTCGAACGTACGGCGTCGTTCCATGGCGGCGCGCTCCGTGCGTGAGTTTCCGCGAACGCGAAAGAGGACGCTCACCTCGGGCAGCATCGCCATCGTCACGAGCGCGACACGCGTCACGATCGCCTCGAGACGCGCTCGGGGTGCTCCCTCGCAGGACGCGGGCTCGTCGAGAACGGCAAACAGTGCGGTGAGCGCGCGATCGAGACCGTGCTGCAGAAGCGCTTCCTTCCCGGACACGTGATGGTAGATGCTCGCTTTCGTGATGCCGGCAGCCCTTGCGATCTCGTCCATTGACGTTGCATCGAAGCCGCGCTGCGCGAAGAGCGCAAAGGCGACGTCCGTGAGCGAGTCGATGTCGTAGGCCATCGCAGGGAGTATCCTGATTCGCGAGCGGGAGGACCTTTCGGCCACGTCGCACGTTTGCATGGCGATGGAGCTCACACGCGACGAACTCGTCACGCTCATGCGAAACATGCTCTTGCAGCGCGCCGTCGACACGAGGGGCTTCCAGCTCAACCGCCAGGGCAAGATCGGCATCGCGATGGGCTCCGAAGGGCACGAGGCGGTTCAGGCAGGTGCTGGACTCGCCTTCGTACGCGGCAAGGACCTTCTCTATCCGTACTATCGAAACACCGGCATCGTCCTCGCCTGCGGCTTCGACCTCGCCGACGTCTTCCGCTCTCAGTTCGCCCGGGCCACGGATACGACCGGCGGACGCTCGATCATCAATCACGTCACCGCAAAGAGCAAAGGCATCGCGTCGATCTCGTCGATCATCGCATCGCAGTGCACGCATGCCGTCGGTGCCGCGTTCGCGCTGCAACACCGCCGCGAAACCGATCGCGTGGTCCTGTGCACGTTCGGAGAAGGCGCCACGAGCGAAGGCGAGTGGCACGAAGCCGTCAACTTCGCGGCGATTCACCGCTTGCCGGTGATCTTTCTGTGCGAAAACAATCAGTGGGCGATCTCCACGCACATCAGCAAGCAGATGCACAATCCTAGCGTCGCGGAGCGCGCAGAGGGATATGGATTCGAGGGTATCGCTGTTGACGGATTCGATCCAGTCGCTGTTTATGCGGCGGTGCGCACCGCGCGTGAAAAGGCCGTCGCGGGCTCTGGCCCGACGCTCGTCGAGGCCACGTGCTACCGCTTCCTGTCGCACACGACCGACGACGACGAGCGCACGTATCGCACGCGTGAAGAGGTTGCGGCGCAACGAGCGAACGATCCCGTCCCGCGCTTCGAGAAGCGTCTCATCGAACAGGGGGTGCTCACGGCAGACGAGATCGAAACGATGCGTCAAGACATCACGCGCATCGTCAACGAGACGACCGACGCCGTCGAGAGCGAGCCCCTTCCCTTGCCCGAGTCACTCTATACGAACGTCTATGCGGGACCAGCGGGCCCTTGGTGCTAACGCCCTTCGTCCTTCGACTTCGCTCAGGATGACAACGCTTGCAGTCGAACCACCGACGCGAGCCTTTACCATCCGAATCCTGGGAAGAAGCCGCGCGGTAGCGCGGCATCCTTTTGCGCGAGCGCAGAGCCTGCGCCGTTCACTCGTCCTTCGTCCTTCGACTTCGCTCACTGCGTTCGCTACGCTCAGGATGACAAACGCACTTCGCTCACTGCGTTCGCTACGCTCAGGATGACAAACTTCGGAGTCGCTACGTTCTGGATGGCGGGCGCGCGGTGCGCTTCAGATGTCGACGTTCATGAAGTCGTCGAACGGCGTGACCTGGTTCGGGTGAAAGTTCTTCAGGTCGCTGTTGTAGATGTAGACGTCTTGGCGCAATGACGTGACGATGGTCGGCGTATCCTTTGCAAGCTGCGCGAAGACGACCGCGTCGTCGGCGTTACGCTGCGCCTGGTCGTAGTGACCGTAGAGAGCGTGCATCGCGGCGTTCGCGGTGCGGTTGCACCAATGGAGATCGTTCTGGCCGTACGGGGGGATCTCGTCGCACGCGTATTGGAACGAAAAGTCGCCGATCGGATCGTCGCTCCACGAGAAGAACGAGAGGTCCCACTTTCCACCGTAGACGATGCCGCCGTCCTGGTACGGCCCGAAGAGCTGGGCTGCGGGGTATCGGCGAATGTTCATCGTGACGCCGATCTGCTTCCACCACTGCTGGATCATCGCGAGCATGTTGTCGGTGTCCGGCGTTCCAGCCGCCGTGACGACCTGCAGGGCGAGCTTTACGCCGTTCTTCTGCCGGACGCCGCCGGGCCCGCGCGTCCATCCGTCGGCGTCGAGCATCCGGTTCGCCTTCGCAAGGTCGAACGGCACGAGCCTGATGGCGGGATCGTAGTACGGCGCGGCTTTTGGCGCGGGCTCCTCTTCGAGCACGCCGACGCCATGCCCGATCTTCTGCAGAATCGTGGCGCGATCGGTCGCCATCTCGAGCGCTTTGCGTACGACGGGATCGCTCACCGCCGGCCGCGTGACGTTGAAGTCGATGTGGTTGTAGAGATACGCGGGCTGGCGCACGTACGCAAACCCGGCTCCGAGCTGGTTGAAGCGCGAGAAGTACGTGCCGGGAACGGGATACCAGAGATCGATGTCGTGCGCCTGGAGCTGCGTCATGACCGTGTTCCGGTCGGGAATGATCTCGAAGATGACTTCCTTGAGCTTGGGCTGGCCGCGCCAGTAGTATGGATTGCGAACCATGATGACGTTTTCGTTGCGGTTCCAGGCCTTGTACATGAACGGCCCTGCTCCGACCGGCAGCGAGTTGAACGCGACGTTGTTGATGTTCGGGTACCGTGCGAGCAGATGCTTGGGCAAAATGCACGGATTTGCGCCGGCACTCGAAAAGAAGACCACGACAAACGGCGAGTACGGCTTCGACAAGTGAAGGACGACAGTGTACTTGTTCGGCTCGCCGATGCTCTTGATGAGGTCCCATCCGGTCCGGCTCACGACGTTGTTCGCCGGGTTCATGATGGCGTGGATCGTCCACACGACGTCGTCGGCGTTGAGCGGCGCGCCGTCGGACCAGCGCACGCCTTTGCGGATGTGATACGTGATCGTCAAACCGTCGGGGCTCACGCCGCCGTTCGCCTTCGTCGGCACCTCGGTCGCGATCTCGGGAACGGGGAGGTTGTGCGCGTTCCACTTGATGAGCCATGCCGCCGTCAGCGACGACATGAGCCCCAAGGTCAACTGCTGGCTCAGCACCGGGTTGAGCGAGCTGATGTCCTCGGCGGTAGCGTACCGCAGCACGTGCGGAATCGTCCATGGGTTGCCACGGCCGCCGGTCGCGGTCGTGGCGCTTTCGCGCGTGCAGCCTGCGAAGGCAACGGTGAGGACGAGCGCGCCGAGAACAAGTCGCTTCATTCGCGGCGACTTCGACGCCTGCAGCCTGCCTACTCCCGCATCGTCTCCGGATCGATGCCGTTGGCGCGGCAGAAGGCGACGTAGGCCTCCGGCGCGATCTCCGACGGCTTGATCTCGCTGCGCCCGCCCCAAAAGACGTTCGTGTACCAGAACGCGATGCCGGCCTCTCGCAGGTGCGCGTCGATCGCGGCCTTGTGCGCGAGCACCACTGCCTTCTCCGTTCCGTGTGCGACCGCCATGACGTTGACGCCGTGGAACTCGGGGCCCCCTTCGCGCCAGTACGCATGCGTGATGACGTGATGTCGTCCGACCTCGCGACCTGCATCGATCTCGCGGCCGGCAGGCACCGCCCAGTGGAAGAGCGCGTTGTAGCGCGTGACTCGCTCGCCTCCGGCGGTAACCTTCACGTGCTCGAGAAATGTGGAGAAGCGCCCGATGACCTTCTTTGCGTTCAGCGCGCGGGCGACGTGACAGAATGTCTGGAGATCGACGCCTGCTTCGGCCGCGCGGCCACGCCAAAGATCGCGCACGATCTCCTCGGGTGCAAACTCGCGTTTCAGTGCGGTGAGCACTCGCCATTCCTCGTCTGAGAGCTGCACGACGGCGGTATCGAGCGGATCTGCCAAAACCTCCGAGCGCGATCCGGGCTCCAATCCGCGGCGGCGCACGTGACCGACGCCGAGCGTGAAGAGCATACGCGCCGGCATCGCCCGAAAGCGTACGGCGCCGACCTTGGCGCGCAAAAACTCCGCGTGCTTGAGCAGCGAGAATCCTTGCGGCACCTTCAACGTCGTCCAGAGCCGATACGAGCTTCCCACGGAGTTAGAGTCCGTCGTACGGATCACGACGTGGCCGGAGAACGGATCCTCACGCACCATGTACTCGAATGCGGCGTCGAGGCTGCCGGAGGGAAGTTCCCACGCACAGAGCGCTCCTCGCGCGAGGTTCGTGGCCATGAGCGTCTGGCGCACGCGGCGGATCGTTCCTGCGCGCAGCATGCCGGCGATCCGCTCGAGGACCGTCTCCAGAGCCACGCCGCTGCGCGCGGCGATCTCACCGAACGGGTCCTCCTGAAAACCGGTGAGACGGTCTTCGGAGACGGCGAGGATCGCCGCGTTGACGGGATCGGAGACGTTCGCCGGAACCGTATCGTTCAGAGCCGTAGGTCGCTCAGCCCCGTGGCGTAGAGATAGTTCTGCTCGGCGACGCGCACGCCGTAGAGTGCGGCGATGTAGTCGCTCTGCGCCGTGGCAAGGTTCGCCTCGGCGGTGACGAGGTCGAGAATCGTTTGGACTCCGACCCGGTAACTGGCCTGAGCGGCCTGCATGCTCACCTGAGCGCTCGAGATTTCCAACTGCGCTTGCGTGAAGTTGGCGCGTGCCGAGAAGAGTTGCGCGAGTGCCGAACGTACGTCGGATTCGACCGTGAGCTTCGTCTGCGCTGCCGTTGCCTTCGCCTCGTCGAGGACGTACTTCGCCGACTCGATATTGTACCAGGTCAACCCTTGGTCGTAGATCGGAATCGAAATGCTCGCACTGAGCGACCGTGCCGGCGCCCATTTACCGTTCGTGCCGTATGGCGGCGGCAGCGCTGGAAACTGCCGCGCCGTCGAATCGTTGAAGCTTCCCGTGATCGTCGGCATGCGCGCCAGCTCTGCGTAGCGCAGGTTCTCCTGATCGGCTGAAATCGTGTACTGCGCCGACTGGTAATCGGGGCGCATGAGCAGCGCCTGTGCGAGCGACTTTGCGTACGTGGGCGTCGTGGTATAGGTATCGGGCCCGAGCGACTGCGGCACGATCTCGGTGTTGGCGTCGAGTCCCAGGAGCGTTGCGAACTGCGATTGCGCGGTGATCGCCGCGCCTTGCGCCTGCACGAGCGATCCTCGCGCCTTTGCCGCCTGGTACTCCGCCTGCGCGAGCGAGGAGAGCGCGGCGACGCCGTTGCGGATCTGAGCCCGAACCGCGTTCTCTGACGTTTGGAACTCACGCACCAGCTGCCGGTCGGCAGTAACCGATGCCTGATCTTCGAGCACCGTGTAGTACGACTGCGCGACGTCGTATGCCAGCGTGTCGAGCTCACGCAACAACGTTCCACGCCCGGCAAGCTCGGATTGTCTCGCCGACTTGATCGCCGCGATGACGCGGCCGCCGTCGAAGATGAGCTGCGAAATCGTGTACCCGGCGCTCTCGATCGTCGTGATTTGCGCACCCGTCGTGCACGTGAACGGAACTACTCGGAGGCACGACGTTGCGTTCGAATAGCTCTTCTGCCACAAGCCGTTGGCGCTGATCGCTGGAAAGAGCGCCTGCTCTTCAGCAGAGTACCGCGCGCGCAGCGCGCTGTAGACGGCGCGCTGCCCAACGAACGTCGGGGAAACCGCGACCGCGATGTCGATCGCGTGCTCAAGCGACACGTGCGTCGGTACGCCGGGATGCGGCACGAGGAGTTGCACGTCGGGCGCGGGCGTTCCGTAGGCGGGGTAGGGGAGCGGAGACGACGAGATGCTCGGGGTGGGAGCCGGAGTCGGCACCGGGATGGGATGGAGCTGGGCGCGCGCGACAATCGGGAAGCCGGCGACGACGAAGGCCGCCAGTAACGCGATCCGCTTCACTGCGCCGTTCCCGAGACGGCGACGCGGCTGCCGTTGTGCAGCGCGTCAGGTACCGTCGTGATCACGACCGTACCGGGTACGACACGCGGGCTGCTGACTTCGGAGAGCGTGCCCGTCTGAAGTCCCAACCGGATCGGTACTTGCGAAGCGACCCCTCCACGCACGACGTACACAAAGGTACCACTATCAGTCTGGGCGACGGCTGAGCGCGGCACGACGACGGCGTCGCGGTGCGTGGCGCTGGTGATGAGGACGTTCACGAGCATTCCTCCGCGGAGAATATGCGCGGGATTCGGTAAGTCGAGCCGGGCGAGGTACGAGAGCGTGCCGGCGGTGGGCACGGCATTCACCGTGTCGACCCGCCCGCGAAAGGTGCGTCCGGGCAGCGACTCGCTTTGGAACGTCAGGATTTTCCCCGGCGTCACATACGTCAGATCTTGGTCGGGGACGTTCACATTCACCCACACGCTGTTGACCCGCGAGATCGCAAGGACCGGCGTGGAGGGGCCCGCCTGAGAACCAGGATCCAACAAGCGTTCGGTGATCACGCCGTTGTAGGGCGCATAGAGATACGTCTGCGATAGCTCGGTTTCGAGCAGATGCATCTGAGCGAGCGCGCTCTGCGCGTTTGCAAGCGACGCCTTGACGGTTTCGCCCGCGACGAGGTTGTTGCGAATGCCGATGTTCGCCGTTTGGTAGGCGCTCTGCGCCTGCACGTACGCAGAACGCGCCGCTTCGAGCGCCTGCTGCGAAACGTAGCCTTGATGAAAGAGCGTACTATCCTGCTGGTAGACGAGCCGAGCATTCTCGTATGCGGCGCGCGCGGTCGACAGCGCCGCCGTGTTCTGCGTCTGCGCCACGGGAAGTCCGACGACCGCACCGTGGGCCGTCGCCGCAGCCTGCTGATACGAGGCTTGCGACTGCGCCAGCTGCGCACGCAAAAGCGAATCGTCGATACGCGCGAGCAGTTCGCCTCGCCGGACGGGGTCGCCGACGTTCGCGTAGATCGCCGTAATCGCGCCGCTCTGCTGGAAGGCCAGCGACGACTGCTCGAGCGGTGCAATCTCACCGTCGAGCGAGAGATACGTCGCGATCGTCTGCCGCTTCGCAACGGCGACGTCGACGTTGAGCGGCGCGGCTGCCTGCCGCTGCTGGCCGCGGCCGCACGCCGCCAAGGCGAACGCCGTTAGCGCCGCCGCGACCAAACGGTGATGGTACATCTCTCCTAAATTCCTGTTCCTAGTTCCAAGAGCGGGCGCCCATCCGGGCGCCGGAAGCGCAAGGGCGCTTCGGCTGTAACTACCTCGGGAGGGCCTTGCATGATTCAACCCATCCGGTAAAAACCCGCCGTCTGTTCTGGTCTCCTAGGAGCCCCATCCGGCCGCGACGTATGGCTTCCTTCGCATGAGCACCAAGCTCGACATTGGCCTTTCGCATAGTCTGCAGAGCCGCGTCGAGGAGTGGATGACGGCGCAGCACGCCGGCAACAAGGGCGTCGACGTTCTCTCGACGTCGGTCCTCGTTCAACTCATCGAGCAGGCGGCTGCCGATTGCATAGCACCCCACTTAGAAGAAGGCCGCGTCAGCCTGGGCACGCACATCGAGCTCGAACACCGCGAGCCGGTCCCCGTCGGGTTCATCGTGCGGGTCGAGGTCGAGATCGTCAGCACCGACGGGCCCCGCGTGACCTTCGCCGTCAGGGTATTTGACGAGCAGGAAGCCGTGGCGGAGGGGAGCCACGAGCGCTACCTCATCGAGCGCTCTAAGTTCGTGGCCAAAATACAAGAGAAGCTCTCCTAAAGGCCCAACCTCTTCTGAAGCTCCCCCAGCAGGGGGGCTAATCAGCCTCCCGAAGTCATGCCGCAAGGATTGCCCGCGGGGAGACTTTAGTGGCCGGCGCAGCCGAGGACCGGCGCGGCGGCGTGAGTCTCCACTTCACATTGAAGAACCGGGGCAAGCCGAGGTCCTCATCTTCTACCTAGGAGGAAGCTTTGAAGCGACTGAGCATCGGGGTCCTGACCGCTCTGCTAGCAGCAGGTTTTGGACTCAACGCGGTCGCCGCTCCGGCCTCTGCAACGCATGGAAACATTGGAACCAATGCGCTCGCGCAGGCATCGGACCAGGCACCGCCGCCCGACTTCGGCTCTCCGCCGTCGGGGCAAATACCGATCCTCTATAACGATCATCACGTCTACGCGAAGCCCGACGTTCTGAAGCAGGATCGGGTGCTCGCGGCGCTCGTGCGCCACGGGACGATTCTGATTCCACTGCGTTCGATGTTCGAGCAGATGGGCGCAACCGTCAGCTACGATCCGGCCACGAGAACGGTCGACGTAAGCAAGGCGGGAGCCGACGTCAAAGTAACCGTCGGAAAGCCCGAAGTGGTGATCAACGGCGAGACTCGTCCACTGGACGTTCCGCCCATCCTCTATCACGGGATCGTTCTCGTTCCCGTGCGCGTCATCTCCGAGGGCATGGGAGCCTACGTCCTGTGGGTTCCGGATCGCCACATCGTGGTCGTCCGGTACATTCCGCCGACACCGCCCCCGCCGCCCCCGCCGCCGGCAACGGTACAACCGTCAGCACCGCCGCCGCCCCCCCCGCCACCCCCGGCGCCATACCACGACGTGTACGTGGCTGGTGACTACATCATCTCACCGAAGGTGTACAACCAGTTCAGCCCCGGGAACACGGCAAACGACAACAATGGCGGATTCTCGTATCGCCTTCACGGCGCAGCCGAGTTCGATCTTTTGGGCATCCCGTGGATGCTCCAGGGTGACTACCGGCAGATCAACTACCCGCACAACTGCGCGGGCATCGCCGATCCCGGATGCTACGTGACGAACATCGGTAGCACCGGCTCGTCGTTCGTTCCGGCGTTCACCGTGCGTGACTACGATTTCGATGCGCGGCTCGGCATTCGCGTGCTGACCCCTCGCATCTACATCGGCGTCGGGTACATGTGGCGCTCGAACAACTACGGCTACCCGCGGGTGAACAACTGGGGCTTCGGCCTATCGAAGCTGCCGGATCTCGATCATCCGTGGAGCTGGTACGGCAGCGCGTGGTACTACCCGAATGTCAAGGGCACGACCGGCGCGTACACCCTTGCGTACAACATCCTGAAGTACGACCTCGGTGTATCCTACTCGATTGTCAACACCCCGATCATGATCGAGGCTGGATGGCAAGGCGAGAGAGGCTATCAGCTCGATGACGCACCCATCGGCACGGTCCAGAACGGTCCGTACTTCGGTGTCGGCATCAAGTTCTAAGAACGCGTAAGCGAGTCAAAGAACGAGCGAGCCCCCGGAGTGATCCGGGGGCTCGTCGATTTACGTGGGCGTCGGTTCCGGCAACGGCGATTCGCTCGGCAACGGCGATTCGCTCGGCAGCGGCGATTCGCTCGGCAACGGCGTCGCGGTCGGCTGAGGCTGGACGCATGCCGGGGTCATGACGTCGACCTTCGGCTGGCCGGGCGGGGTGGGCGTAGGCGTCTGAACCGGCGTCGGCAGCGGCGTCGGTGACGGCGCCGGCGTCGGGGTTGGACGGGCCTGATTCGGATTTTGCGTCGGTAACGGCGTCGGGCAGAACAGTGGATTCGCAAACCAATGCTCGGTGAAGCCGCGAGCAACGTCGGCACGCAGCACCTTCGCGAAGTACGAGGACGGATAACCGTGAATGACGCGCTGCATGTACGCCCATGCAAGCTGCTGGTCTTGCCGCGTGTAGACCTTACGCAGCGCCCGGATCATGAGAAAGTAGCTGCGCGCAAGCTGCGGATCGCCGGGATAGCGCTGCTGCCACTGCTGCAGCGCCTCGGCGGCAAACTGCAGGCGGGTCACGAAACCGGCGCTCGTCGTGTACGCGCCCGCTTCGATCGCAATGTCGTGCGCGGTATTATCGATGCCGAGGTAGCTCAGCTTCATGCGCCCAAAATACTCGTCACCGGGAGCGGAGTGATGGTATTCGTCGCATTGCCCGCGCTGCCACTTGCTCGGCAGGGCCGCGCACGGATCTCGTGGTGCGGTGTGCGGCCGGGGAGGGTGTGCCGGTCGGCTCGGTGCGGCGGCAAGCATGCCGGCACAGAAAACGGCGAGCGCGCCGACGCTGAAAATCGTGCGATGCATGGCCGCCCCTTCTTCGCGCTCGTCGGCGGGGACCTGCGCGCAGCCGAGCCGAAGTCGCAGCATCGATGAAGCGATCTCTTCGCGTCGGCGCGCTGCAGTTGCGCGCACACGATCGCGCGGCATTCCCCTCCGAGTACGGCCGGATCGAGAAGCGCATCGTACGCCTTGCAGCGCAGACCGATCTCGTCGTCCTCCCGGAGGGCACGATTCCCGGATATGTCCTCGGGGACGATTATGCCGACGACGGCGCCGTCGCACGTGCGATCGACTCCCTTGCAGCTATCGCGGCGCGCACGAAAACCGTCATCGTCGCCGGTGCCGCGATCTCGGACCGAGGCGTGCTCTACAATGCAGGTCTCGTGATCGATCGCGACGGCAGCGTCGCCGGCCGCGCCGACAAGGTCTTCCTGTGGCACTTCGATCGCCGCTGGTTCGCGCCGGGCGAGCGCATCGCTCCGATTGTGACGAGCGTCGGTACGATCGGCGTTCTCGTCTGTGCCGACGGCCGAATGCCGGGCATCGCGGCCGCACTCGTCGATGCAGGAGCGGAGATGCTCGCGATGCCGACGGCATGGGTTTCGAGCGGCCGTACTCCAGGCGTGCTCGAAAACCCGATCGCCGACCTCCTCGGTCCGTTGCGAGCGTACGAAAACGGCGTTCCGTTCGTGGCGGCAAACAAATGCGGCGTCGAGCGCGAGATGGTGCTGTACTGCGGCAAGAGCCAGATCGTCTCGCCGGACGGCGCTTTCGCTGCCATCGCCGGTGAACGCGACGAAGAGGAACTCCTGGCAACGGTCACGCTGGGCGAAGCGAATCCTCGGCGCGGGCCTTCCCTAACGATGCAGGAGCGAGTACCGCCTTCGAGCGGCCATATTCGCGTTGCCGTAAGCGCCGCGCGGCTCCCCTGCGATATCGACGAACGTCTGCGTTACCTCGACGCTCCCGATGTGGTCGCGCCCGGTGAGCCGCAGCGCCTCGCCGCACTCGACGCGAAAGTGCCCGTCGCCGTCGTCGACGATGCGACGGTCAACGACCCTCACGGCTTGCCGGCGTTACGCCGCATTGGGTACCGCGTCTTCGTTTGGAACACGCGCGCGAACGCATGGACCGAGCGTCTCGCGCGCGCGCGTGCCGGCGAAACGCGCACATACGTTATTACCGTCGACGAAGCCGCTGGCCGCGCCTTCGTCGCCGATCCGGATTACACCGTCGTGTGCGGAACCTTCGGAGACTACCGCATCGCGTCGTGCGCGCTCGATCTCGCGAAGACGTCGCAGACACTCGTCGTGCCCGGCACCGATGTCGCCGAAGGATTCGAGCGCGTCCATACCTTGACCAGGGCATGATGCGACTGCTCTTCGCGTTTGCCTCCGTGCTCGTACTCTGCGCGTCGCGCCAGCACATGGCGGTCGCGCAGTTCGAGAGCCAAGCGCACGTTCTGCTGCCGGGCAGCAGGTTCTCGCTGCGCCTCGCACAGAGCGGCGGTGCGCCGACCCGCGCGTTCGCCGTTGGA
Organism: Vulcanimicrobiota bacterium; assembly: GCA_027315245.1. GTDB lineage: Bacteria > Vulcanimicrobiota > Vulcanimicrobiia > Vulcanimicrobiales > Vulcanimicrobiaceae > Tyrphobacter. The sequence continues at coordinate 49,651 of DAHUYK010000056.1, forward strand.
CCTGGGACGATCGTCGGCGGATCCCTCGTGTTTCCAGCCGACGCGCCGCCGGCACGGACGACGCTCGTCGCGACGAGTGGTAACGCCATCGCCGTGCGCGCGCTTCGCATCGTCGCTCCGCCACGGGGATCGGTCATAGCGGTCGCGTCGTACGACGACGGCATCGTCTTTCACGATCTCCATACGTTCGCGATGCTCGGAACGCTCGCAACGGGTGGGGCGCCGAGCGACGTCGCGGCGCTGGGCAGACATATCCTCACGACGGACACCGACGGGGCGGCGCTCACCTCCATCGCACTGCAGCCGTGGAACGTTCGCGCCATAAACGGCGTACCGCTCGGCGACGAAATCGCGGCCGACCCGCCGCTCCATGCATTTTTCGTCACGGAACGCGATCTCGACGGTAAAGGCGGGGTCGCGCGCGTGTCCGCGGATGGCGCCGTGCGCGACGCGGTCACGGGAACGACGGCGGAAGGAATCGTCGTCGACGATCGGCGGCAACGCGTCTATGTTGCCGATGTCAACGACGATTCCGTGGCAGTCGTCGATGCAGATACGCTGCGCGTCATCGCCCGTATCGGCCATCTTCCGCGCGCGTTCTCACTCGCGCTCTCGAGCGACGGAACGCGGCTGTACGTCGTGTCGAATGAAGGAACAATGACGCTCTTTGCTCGAGCCGGACGCGTCACCGAAGTCAACGTCGCGAGCAGACCTCACGTCATTGCGAGGAGCGCCGATTTGCCGTTTCCGGACGGCGTTGCCCTCGACGAACGCGACGGGCGGCTCTTCGTCACCGACGAAGAAGCGAACGCGGTCTATGTTTTGGATCCGCGAACGCTCGCGCAACGACGCATCTTGACGACCTGCAAGACACCGTGGAAGCCGGCGTTGGACGCCGAGAGCGATCGCCTCTTCGTCCCGTGCGCTTCGAGCAACGAGGTCGACGCGTTTGACGCACGAACCTTGACCCGCGTGCACGGAGCACCTTTCCCGACCGGAGGATATCCGCTCGCCGTCTCCGTCGTGAGGCCGTAGTGCGCGCGCTCTGCACAGCTGCAGCGCTCGCGATACTGCCGGCGCGCGCCTTCGCTGCAACCTTGCCGGCACGCCTCGACCTACAGCCTCCGTTTCCGGCGGTGACGGCGCAGGCGCCGCAGATCGAACAGGTTGCGCCCGGGATTCAGTACGCGGACTACGAGCTCTGGAGCGATGCCGGACCGATCTCCGTCCACGTCGTCGCCGCGGATCTTTCCAATCCGGCCGTACGCGTTCGCACGGTCCTCGCGCACGGTGTCCTCACCTCTGCCGGCGAGACGGTGACTGCCATGGCGCAGAGAACCGGTGCCGTTGCGGGCATCAACGGCGACTACTTCGATATCGGCCAGACGAATCGCCCCACGAACGTCGTCGTCCGTGACGGCACGCTGCTCCTCACGCCGAGCGACCGCTACGCGCTCGTCGTGCTCGACTCTGCCAGCGCGCACTTTGCCCAGCTCGTCTTCAAGGGATCGGTCCTCATCGGTTCGCAACAGTTCGCACTCGACGCTATCAACCGGCGCCCGGCTCGCGCGGGTGCGATGACGCTGCTCACGCCCGCCTTCGGTCCGGTTCCGACGAACCGCGCGATGACGCTCGTTCGGCTCACGCCGACCGCCGGCACTCCCCCGCTCGCAACGTATCGAGTCGACGGCCCAGCGCTCGGCGAAGCGAGCGCACCCGCGGGATACTATCTCGCGGCAGCATCGGACGCCGGCGGCAACATCAGTTTGCCCGCTGCGGGTGAGGCGGTGTCGTTTACAGGCGATTTGACGCCGATTCCACTGACGACGATCGCGGATGCAGTCGGCGGCGGCCCGCTCATTCTCTACAATGGAGCGTGGTACGACGATGCGAGCGGCCCCGGAGATGCGTTCGATCCTCGGGCTCCTTGCTCCGGAGCGGCACTCGAAAACGACGGAACACTGCTGCTCGTCGAAGTCGACGGCCGGCAGACGCAGCGCAGTATTGGCCTCTCTCGTCCCGAGCTTTCGGCGCTCATGCGCGCGCTCGGCGCGGACGACGGCATCGCGCTCGACGGAGGCGGCTCTTCGACCCTCGCAGTGCAGCTCTTAGGCGAGTCGGAGCCCGTGCTCGTCAGTTCGCCGTCGGACGGCGCGGAGCGATCCATCGCCGACGGAATCTTTCTCTACAACGTCGCGCCGGCGGGCCCCGCGATACGATTGGTCGCGTCGCCCGAGACGATTCGGGCCATGCCGGGTGCGCAGGTCGCCATGCACGTCACCGCGGTCGACGCGAACGATCGCGCGTCGCGCATCACGGCACCGCTCGAGGCCGTCGTCGAACCGTCGTCGCTCGGGAGCGTCGTCGGCGATCGCTTCGTCGCACGTGCGAGCGGCAACGGTTCAATTCAACTCCGTTCCGCTTCATTGACGGGCAGCGTCCCGCTCGAAGTAACATCGGAACCTGCGAGGCTCGTCCTTTCGCCGCCGGATCCCGACGTCGATCCGCACGCAACGCTCGAGCTCCACGCCCGCGCATTCGATGCAACCGGCTTCCGGCTTACGCTTCCGGCCCGCCTGCCGTGGAGAGCGTCAGGCGGCATGATCGACACCTTCGGACGATTCGTGGCCGGTGAGGACGCGGCCGACGTCCGTCTCGAACTCGGCAGACGCGCAGCCCTCGTTCATGTCACAGTCGGGAGCCATGAGGTTCCGCTCGAAGGCTTTCTATCGGCTCTGCATTTCCTATCCTCTCCGGCAGGCGGGCCCGGAAGCGCAACTGCAGACCCGTCGTGCTCGGAGTGTCTGCGTCTGACGTACTCGCTGGCAAGCAATGAGCGCGCGGCATACGCGATCGTCGAAAATCCGTTGCCGCTGGGGGCGGTAGGCCTGAGCTTCGACGTCAACGGCAACGCTAGCAGCGCAGAGCTGCGCGTCGCGCTGCGCAGTGGCGCCGGCGAGGAGGTTCTCTTCTCGGCCGTGGCGCTCGACCGAAGCGGCCTGCGTCACGTGACCGTTCGCTTTCCGCAAGGTTTGGCCCAACCGTTGCGCTTGATCGGGTTCTACGCGATTGCAAAGCATGCGTCGCAGACCGAAGCGGGAGCGGTGAGGATCGCGAACGTACGCGTCCTCGTTGCGGGCTCGCGATGAGCGACGCTGCGGCCGCGCGCATTCTCGACACCGCCGCATCGTGCGGCGCGCAGTTCGCGGACGTGCGTTTTGAAACGGCGCGCAGCGAACGGGTCGAGGTGAGAAACGGCATCGTCGCGGCGCTTGCCGACTCCACGTCGAGCGGCTACGGCGTGCGTGCACTCGTCGACGGCTCCTGGGGCTTTGCGGCGAGCGACGATGCAAGCGACGCGGCGCTCGATGCCACCGCGGCACGTGCCTGCGCGATCGCGCGGGCCGGCGCGGCCATTGCACGCCGGCGCGTCGGCTTTCCGCCGCCGCGAGCGTACGTCGATTCGTATGTGACGCCCGTTACACGCGATCCGGCCTCCGTGCCGCTCGGCGAGCGTGTGGCGATGTTGCTCGAAGCGGAGCGCCTGCTGCACGTGCAGCAGAGCATCGCCGTGGGACGCTCATGGATCGATCTCTGGAGCACCGTTAAAACGCTGTACAGTTCGGCGGGAACGCGTATCGACCAGCGCATCGTACAGACGGGCTGCGGAATCCAGGCACTCGCCGTGGGAGACGGCGACGCGCAGACGCGAACGTTCCCGGGTGACATCGGTCTCTATCAGTCGGGAGGATGGGAGATCGTGGACCGCGCGAACCTCGTCGCCAACGCGCAACGCATCGGCGAGGAAGCCGCCGCACTTCTAGGTGCACCGCAATGCCCTAGCGGAACGTTCGATCTCGTGCTCGGCGGGTCGCAAGTTTCATTGCAGATTCACGAGTCGTGCGGACACCCCGCAGAACTCGACCGCGTCATGGGATGGGAGGCGAACTTTTCAGGTACGAGCTTTCTCGAACTCGATCAACTGGGCTGCCTCCGCTACGGATCACCCGCCGTGACGATCGTCATCGACAACACCATGCCGCTCGGCATGGCAACCTGCGGCTACGACGACGAAGGGACGAAGTCCGGCGTCTTCGATATCGTGCGCGGTGGCATCCTCGCGGGTTATGAGATGAGCAACGACACCGCGCGCGCAATCGGCCGCGAATCGAATGCGTGCGTGCGCGCACAGGGCTGGTCGTTTGCGCCGATGATCCGCATGTGCAATCTCAGCCTGCTGCCCGGAGACACTCCCTTCGATCGTCTCTTCGACGACGTCCGAGACGGCATCTACATGGAGAGTAACCGCTCGTGGTCGATCGACGACCGCCGCCTGAACTTTCAGTTCGGCTGCGAAATCGGCTGGGAAATCAAGAACGGCAAACGCGGCCGCATGCTCAAGAATCCAACCTATGCCGGCATGACGCCCGCCTTCTGGAACTCATGCGACGCCGTCGGCGACGCGGCGTCGTGGTTCGCATGGGGCACGCCGAACTGCGGCAAGGGCGAGCCCATGCAAGTGGGCCGCACGACGCAGGCCGCCGCGCCTGCTCGCTTCCGGAATATCGCAGTCGGAGTCGGCTACTCATGAATAGTCTCGAGCGGGAGAGACTGGCGCGCGAGGTCCTCGAACGGTCGCATGCCGATCAAACGGAGGTGCTCGTCTCGTCGAGCGACAGCGCGCTCACGCGGTTCACGCACGAGGTTTCGAATCAGAACGTCGCCGCCTGCGCAGTCGAGCTCTCGGTTCGAGCCATCATCGACGGCCGCACGGGCGTCGCGAGCACGAACGCCTTCGATACACT
>DAHUYK010000057.1 GCA_027315245.1 Vulcanimicrobiota bacterium
GGGGATCTTTCGTACTACGTGGGGTTCGTCGTCGCCGCAATCGTCACGGCGCTTCTCGAGCGGCGCAGCGTTCATGCTTCGCGTTGAGAGCGTCGGCAAGCGCTTCGGAAGTGTCGTTGCCGTGCAGGACGTGAGCTTTACGATTGGCGCCGGCGTAACGCTCGGCCTGCTCGGGCCCAACGGCGCCGGGAAGACGACGACGATGCGAATGATCTTGGGGATCATGGCGCCCGACAGTGGAACGATTACCTGGAACGACGCGCGCGTCGACGAACGCATTCGCCGGCGCTTCGGCTATCTTCCGGAAGAACGAGGCCTCTACGGAAAGATGCGCGTTCGCGATCATATCGTGTACATGGCGCGCTTGCACGGTCTTTCGAGCACGGAGTCCGCCGGTGCTGCCGACGGGTGGATCGAGCGCCTTGGGCTACGAGAATACGCACGGCGCGCGTTCGCCGAACTCTCCAAGGGAAACCAGCAGAAAGTTCAGATCGCGTGCGCGGCCGTGCACGCGCCGGAACTGCTCGTTCTCGACGAACCCTTCAGCGGGCTCGATCCCGTCAATGCGGGAACGCTGCGCGACGTCGTCGCGGGCCTGCGCGAAAGCGGCACGACGCTCGTGCTGTCGAGCCATGAGATGTGGCAGCTCGAGCGGCTCTGCACCGACTTCTGCATCATCGCGCACGGCGCGGTGCGCGCACGCGGAACGCTCGCCGTGCTTCGCAGCGACTGGCCGGCCCTTCGGCTGCGCGTCTCTCCCGACACGCCGACGGTGCGAGCGATCGTGGAACGAGAACCGTCGGCGCGCATCTGCGGCGGCGATGGTACGAGCCTCGTCGCCGACGTCCCACGCTCCACCGATCGGGCCACGCTGCTGCGCCGGCTCGTCGATGCCGACGCGATCACCGCGTTCGAAGAGGTCGAGCCTTCGCTGCAAGACCTTTACCTGCGCGCACTGGGAGAGCGGCTTCCCGATGCATCGTAGGCGCTCGTGGCAGTTCGGTACGATCTTCGCTGCGGAGCTTGCACGGCGGCTGCGCTCTCGCTCGTTCATCCTGGGTCTTCTCTTCGGCGGCATCGGCATCGCGGTGGTCACGCGACTGCCGGCGTTGATTCTCTCCGTGCAATCGGGAGCGATGCATACGATCGCGCTCAGTGGACCGTCCGCGCTCGTTGCTCCTGCCGACGCGCTGCTACAGGGCGGCGGCTATGCCGTGCACGACGTCCCGCCGCCGCGAACGCGTCCGACGTCCGTCATGCTGCGTTCGTGGCGAGCCGGCTCCCTCGTCGTCCTCGCGCGAAAGCGCGGCGGCCTCGCGGTCACGATCTATGCCGACGATCCCGACGAGGCACCGGTCTCGGCTGTACGATCGCGCCTGCTTCCGCTCGAGCTTGCGCTCCGGACGCATCGCACGCCGCATGAGATGCGCGCGGAGCTCGCGTTCCCCGTTGCCGTGCACTCGGTCACGCGGCGGTTTCACAGCGCCGCCGAATCCGCGGCGGCGCACGCGGTGGCCTACCTCCTGCTCTTCCTGCTCTACATGCTCATCGTCTTCAACAATCAGCTCGTCATCACGTCCGTGGCCGAAGAGAAGACGAGCCGCGTTGCAGAGATACTCGTCGCGACGGTCGATCTTTCGTCGCTCCTGGCGGCAAAGATCGCCGCTTCGACGCTGCTTGCAGCGCTGCAGATGGCGTCGTGGCTCGCGATTGCCGCGGTACTCACCGGCGGGGGCGCTGCCGCCGGCGCGGGGAGCGCCGGTGCCGATGCGCTCGCGGCGATCTCGCCCGAAACGGTGATCGGCTTTCCACTCTTCTTCGTCCTGGGCTTCTTGCAGATGTCGGTGCTCTCGGCGGGCATTGCATCGCTCGTCAATCGCACCGAGGATTTGGGGAGCGTCGCCGGGCCGCTCTTTCTGCCGGTCATCGTCGCGTTCGTTCTCGCCATCATGACGCTCGCAGCGCCGAACGCGCCGTTCGCAGTCGTCGCGAGCTTCGTGCCCGTCTTGTCGCCGTTCGTCATGTTCGCACGCGTCGCCGTCTCGAACGTACCGCCGCTCTCCATCGGCGCAGCCGCGCTCGTCGATCTCGTCAGCGTCGCGCTCTTCGCGATCGCCGGCGGACGCCTCTACCGCGTCGGCATGCTATTATACGGCCGTACGCCATCGTGGCCGCAGATTCTGCGCGCCATCTTCTCGCGCTAGAAGGCGGCTACGGGTAAATCGGCATTGCGTCGAACGCACGACGTTTTCCCGGAATCATATTCGCTAAAACCATGCTGAATATCGGAAGGCGAAAGTCTTAAGACGTAGACACCAAGCAAGGCAGGCAGTGAAACGACGTAGCAAAACCTAAACTGAGGATCGCTAATCCACAGGCGATAGCTACCGGGACGCAGCCCGTCGAAGTAAACTGCCGTACCGTCGGCGACGCCGTACGCTCCGCGGCCGGTCAACCTCAAGTCAGAACGCGTAGACTCGAGACGGGTCGTAAGAAAGTGAAAGGGCAACTCAACGACAAACGAGCTTAGTAATGGAGGCGGCAATGTAAAGAACCGCCGGGTCGTGCCGAGAAGAATGTCTCGAGTACGCTTTGCCACGACGGAGAAAAATTCGTTTGACGGAGAGGCGCAGTGTCGCGGAATCTGAGCGCTTGCCGAGTAGAGCCCTTCGGGAAGTCGTGCTCTATAGCGAAAGAGGGTTGCTCCAGCTGATGCATGTAACGTTAGCAGGATTGGGACGATCGTGAGATGCGTACCCGACGTGCGCCGGTATCCGGCGATCCTAAGGTCAGCCGACTCTAGCCCCGATTGGCAAGATACGACATAGAATGTGACCTCACCGAGAGGCCGACCCATTGGGGACGCGCCGAGGAGGATGCTCGTCAATGCACCTAGTGCTATTGAAAATCGCATGCCGCAGCTCCCGGACCGCAAATCTCGGCCTGGCGAACATCATAGGGATTACGAGACGCACCTGGGAACTGCTCCACGAGTTCTGTTTTGTTGTACAAGGTTGTAAACATGTCCATTCTCAAACCATTAAGCGAGTTGGTCGTCAAGGGAACGTGACTCTGAAGGTCAGTCTCGCCACTTGGATGGCTGTGCCATTCGGCAACAGTCGTCGGGTCCAGCGGTATGCCCACGGCCCATCCAGAGCTGTCTGGGTTGCCCTTCACCAGCCCGCCAAAGGAATAAAGGCCGGTGTTGGGGTCCTTATCTATTGCAGCCCCAACCTCACCGTAACCTGCTGCAAACGCGCTGGCAATCTCAGTACGATACTTGTACGATGCAGCGTAGGCAGCTGCCTCTTCGGATCCGAACCCCGACGTTTCGCCAGCATCCACTGCTGCTCTGATCGCCGCCATCTGATCTTTGCTTAGCCGCTGGCCCTTGGTCGGTCGGGGGCCAGGACCGGTATCGGTAGGCGGCGCCGCGTCACAGCTATCACCGCAGTTCGCATCATAAAATAGATTGGAATCGTAACCTGTTGGATCGTCATAAGCTTGTGCGTCGTTGCCATTCCACATGTAGCTCTTTTGCGATGCGGGATCGTTGACGTTGCCCGCATAGGCATCGGGTGTTGTCCACGTCCCTGCGGTGGAATCGTACGTGCGCACGCCCTGAATGGTATCGAGGCCATCGGTCACGCCGTCCGTGCGAGGCATGCCAAGCACGCCCGCTCCCGCGCCGATCGCAGGCAACGGTATCGCGCCGGAGCCTTCGTTGTAAGAGGCTCCTGTAAAGGATCCCCACCACACAACACTCGTCGGCATGTGCGCCGTCGTCGATCTGCACGGCGACATGTTGACGGAGCTGAGCCTCTCGGAAAGGACGAAGGGGTCGTTGACTCCGGCGAAGGTCGCGCCGGTAGCGTTGTGGCAACCCATGACGCCGCCGCTTGGGTCGCGATCGTAGAACGTCAACCCGTTGTACCCGGGATCCAACGGGAGGATGTCACCCTGTGCGCCGATCTTGATGTCGTCAAGGCGGCCGGTGCTCGTTGTCGTGAAGAGCAGTTGACTACCATCCCAGTGGAGCGTATCGGAAGCCGTCGGCGGCTGATTGCTGTCGCTCGTGCCGATCTCGATCGGATGGCCGTTCGGCCCCCACGCAACGCTCGCAGTCGCTGCGTCCGTGCTCCCGCCTGGACTGGCGGTCGTCGCGAGGGTGTGATTTTCCGCATCAAACGTCCGCGTGACGCTGAGTGACATGTCGCCCTGGGGGCCAGCCGGCATCGATTCCGCCGTCATGCGGCCTGCGTCGTCAAACGCCCAATCGGAGCCGACCTGCTGACACATCTGGCAGTTCGGTTGCGTTGCCACCGGCATCGCCATGCGGTCGTCCCACGTATACTGCCCGACGGATGTCGAGTACTGGTGGGAAAAGCCATTGGCATAGTTTATACCGCCTTGAAAGCCCATCGCTGAAGTGTACGACAGCTCGCCGCGGGCATTATAGTTGTACCACGCATTGCCTCCAGTGCTTGCAACGATCCCAAGGATCCCGTCCTCTGCGTCGTACTGCAATCCGCTCAGCGATCCGCCCGCGAAGGACTCTCCGGTTTCCAGGCCGCTGGTGACGTCGTGCGTGATCACCGTCGGCGTGCCGTTCGCGGCAACGCCGGTCTCACTGCGCTGTAGCATGCGCCCTGCGGCCGTATAGCTGTACGCGAGTGTTGTGGTGCCTGGGTTGACGATGCCGGCGACGCTCGCGTCATCGATGGCTTGCGTCTGCATCGCGCCGTCGGCACGGTAGGAGTACGCGAAGAGTCCGGCCTGCGTCAGCGCTGAGGAGCTGACATCGAGACGCTCCTCCTTGCCGTCGGCATAGTAATGATGCGTGAGCAGCGCCGGCGAGGTCACCCCGCCTCCAGCGGGGTCTTGGCTCGTCACAAGTCTTCCGTCGGCATCATAGGTATAACTCTGCGTGCCGAATACCGATGAGGCGATGGCGGTCACCCGGCCGTCTGGGTCGTAGAGCACGGTACGGCTCGGCGTCGAATCACTAAAGCGCACTGCTGTCTGCGACCCGCGTTGGTCGTAGGAGAACGTCTGGCACTGTGCGACGGCGTTGCAGTCCTGCGCCAAGAGCCCAAGGTGCGTCGGGTCGGCATCGTACGTGAGCGCCTCGTCGTTCGTGACGTCACCTTGCGTTGGAATATACGTAAAGCTGTACTTCTCTGTGGGGCGATCGAGTGCGTCAAAGGCCGTGCCCTTGAGCTCCTGGTAGACGGTGTTGGGAACGGGCGTCGGCGCCGGGTTTGCAAACGGCTCAACGGAAACCGGCGAGCCGGCCGCTGGAAGCAACTCGCGCGTCTCGTAGAGGTTACCGTGGGCAAGGACCGCCTGTCCGTTGAAGCCGATCGTGCCCTGCGTTCCGTTCTGCGTGAGGTCGTAGAGATAGCGCGTGATCCACGGATTCTGGTACAGGTCGGTGCTGGAGTCATACGGCTGCACGACCTCCACGAGGCGGTCGTCCGCGTCGTAAAACTTCTGCGTCGTATCCGCAGTGCCGGGGAGCGTCGGCGGGCCCGAGAAGTTATGCGTGCCTCCGAAGTGCCGAACGCTCGTGACGGTGTTCCCGTCCGCATCGTACGCGCCCGACTCAGCATACTCCGGTGGCGTTGCAGCGCAGGTTTCAGCACCGATCGTGCCGTTGTCCAACTCGTGCTGGTAGGATGACTCTGTGTAGTGCGTGCTGCCATCGGCGAAGTAGCACGCGTAGGAGTACACCCCGTCGGGGTCTTCGCGCATGAGCACGCGGTTGAGGTTATCATACGTCAGGTGCCAGGTGCCGTTGCCGGGGTTGTACGTCTGGAGATTGCCATCGGCATCATACGTGAACGCTTGGTCCGGCGTGCGCTGCGTGCCGTCG
>DAHUYK010000059.1 GCA_027315245.1 Vulcanimicrobiota bacterium
CAGATCGCCAGGCTCATGATGATGCCGAACGGGAGATCGCGCCCAGGATTCTTCGCCTCTTCGGCGGTCGTCGAGACCGCGTCGAAGCCGATGTAGGCGAAAAAGATGAACGCAGCGCCGCCCAGCATTCCTTGCCAGCCGAACGGAAAGTAGCCGCCCATGCCAGCGGGCCCACCCGCAGGGAGGTGGTAGTTAACGACGCTGATGTGGCTGATGCCGATGACGATGAAGAAGAGCACGATAGCGATTTTTATGGCCACGATGAACGCGTTCACGGTTCCGGACTCGCGCGTGCCCTTCGCGAGGAGCGCGGTGATGACGAGAACGATTGCGGCCGCTGGAAGATTGACGATCCCCGACACGCCGGCCTGACCTGCCAGACCCCAATGCGGCCCGTTCGCGAGGGCCGCCGGAATCTGCCACACGTTTGGTATGTGGTTCCAGATGTTGACGAAGTAGCCCGACCAACCAATGCTGACGGTCGCCGCTCCTAGCGCGTACTCAAGCACGAGCGCCCAGCCGACGATCCAAGCTAAGAGCTCCCCAAGCGTTGCATACGTGTAGGTGTACGCGCTGCCGGAGATCGGGATCTTGCTCGAGACCTCGGCGTAACACAGCGCTGCAAGCGCGCTGACGACGCCCGCGACGACGAAGGAGAGCGTCAGCGAGGGGCCCGCACGCGTTGCCGAGGCAATGCCTGTCAGAACGAAGATGCCTGTACCGATGATTGCGCCGATCCCCATGGCAGTGAGCGCCCACGGGCCGAGCGAGCGCTTTAGGCCGTGTTCGCTATCGGCTCCCTCGGCGAGTATCGTCGAGAGCGGCTTTACGCGCGAAAAAAGCGACATACCGCCAGGCTATGCCCCCGCGCGCCGATTCCCTCTTACCGCCCCATCGCCTGTGGCCTCCATTGCCGATCCGCAGCACGGCCTACGACGCTTTCCCCTTCTGTCATTTCGAGCGAAGTCCCGAAGAGGCGGAGTCGAAGGGCTCGCGATGACAAAAACTGAGCGCGCTACGCTCGGGATGACAGGCCCCTAATCTGAGCGAACGCCGACGAAGAGATCGCGGCCGCCGATGACCTGCGTGCCTTGGTGCAACTCGAACCCGGCGCGCAGAAATGCGGAGCGGTATTGATCGTCGTTCATAATGAGGAGACGGTGTGTCTCTTCGAAGTTGCGAATTCCGTCGCGCATGCCGACCATATAATGGAAGTTCAGGATCGCGACGCAGTCGTCACGGCGTGCGACGTGCATGCGCGCGATCTTCATCTCGGGCAGGTCGGCGAAGCTGGCACCGATGCGCCCATCTTCCCACTCGTACGGGCGTAACCAAGGCTCGACGATTGCGACGCCGCCGGGAACGAGATGGCGGGCAAAGTTTGCAATGGTCTGTTCGAACCGCTGTACCGTTGGAAGATAGGCGATCGAGCCGAAGAGGCAGACGATCGCGTCGAAGCGCGTGCCGAGGTTGAAGCCGATCATATCGGTGAGATGGAAGCGAACGTCCGGACAGCGCTCGGCTGCGACGGCGAGCATACCTCTGTCGATGTCCAACCCTTCGCATTCGAAGCGCTCGCGCAAGTGCTCGACGTGGCGACCCGTCCCGCAGCCGGCGTCGAGCAGGCGCCGTCCGGGAGCGCGCTTATAACGCTCGATGAGCTCGCAGACCACCGCCGCCTCCCGGGCATAGTTCTTTCCGCCCGCATCGAGGAGAGCGTCGTAGTAAACGGCGGAGCGCGAATAGGTCAACATCGTCTTCTGCCAGCATCTGATTCAGGCGTTTGCGTCAAAATGGCCTGCCTGCGCGCACGGCGAATTGGGCGTCCCTAGATGCGCGAGTTTGACGTGCTCGTGGTCGGCGGTGGCAACGCCGGCTGCGCTGCAGCCCTCGCTGCCGCTCGCCATGGCGCGAAAACGCTCTTGGTCGAGCGTTACGGCTTCCTTGGGGGGACGGCGACCGCGGCAATGGTCGGCCCATGGATGACCTTCCACTCGGGCAAGGATCGCGTCGTCGGGGGGATCGCGCAGGAGATCGTCTCGCGCCTCGAAGCCCTCGGCGCCTCGCCGGGCCATATCCCGGATACCTCGGACTACGTCCCGACGATCACGCCTTTCGACCCCGAGGTGCACAAGGAGCTGCTCTTCGAAATGATGGGCGAGGCGCGCGTGCGGCTCTTGCTCCATGCCTGGTTCACGAGCGCGCTCGTCGAGGCGCCGGTCGTGACCGGGGCGGCATTCGATACGGTCGGCGGCAAGCGCGTCTATCGCGCGCGCGTCGTCGTCGACGCTACCGCCGACGCCTACGTCGCCGCGTCTGCCGGCGTTCCGACGCAGCAGGGCGATACTCGCGGGCGCGTGCAGCCGGCATCGCTCATGTTCCGTATGAGCCACGTCGATCTCGCGAAGACGGCATCCTACCTGCGTACGCATCCCGATCAGATGCGCACCTCGCTGAAGGCGCACGAGCGCACCGCATCGACGGTGACGGCGGTTGCCGGCCTGCACGAGCTTTGGGCTCGTGCGCAAGACGATGGGCTCGTCGACGTCCCGCGCGAACTCGTCTCATTCTTCGTCTCGCCCTACCCCGACGAAGTGACCGTCAACATGACGCGCGTTCTCGAGATCGATCCGCTCGATCCCGACGATCTCACGCGCGCCGAGGTCGAGGCGCGCCGGCAGGCGATGCAGCTGGCGACCTTCTTTCGCGAGCGCGTTCCGGGGTTCGAAAGCGCGCGCGTCGCGGCCACCGGAACGCAGATCGGGATTCGCGAATCGCGCCGCATCGTCGGCCGGTACACGCTCACGCGCGACGACGTCCTCCAAGCGCGAGCCTTCCCGGATGCGGTCGCGCGCAGCGCGTATCCGATCGATATGCACAATCCCTCCGGCGCGGGGACGGTGACGCAGCGTCTTCCGGCGGGCGCGAGCTACGAAATTCCCTACCGGTGTCTCGTGCCCGTCGGCTGCGAAGGGCTGCTCGTCGCCGGACGCTGTATCTCGACGACCCATGAGGCACTCGCGTCGACGCGGCTCACGCCGACGGTGATGACGCTTGGACAGGCAGCGGGAACCGCTGCAGCGATAGCGTGCGAACGCGGCATTGCGCCGAGCGCGATCGATCCCGGCGAACTCCGTGCAGCGTTGCGTGCGGATGGCGTCGTGCTATGAGTGTCGTGCGTGACGCGCGCGCGCTGGGGGCGCGGATCGAAGTCGCCGATTTTGGGGTGTGGAGCGGCGCTGCGCTTTTGGCCGAATACGATGCGCGCTCGCGTACCATTCGCATCAACCGCCGCAGTCTGCAGGCCCTGTGCGTTAAGAATCGCCGGCGCTTTCTCGTGCGCGCCATCGCGCACGAGCTCTACCATCATCTCGAAGCGCTCGGCGCCGTGGAGTGTGCGAGCACGCGCCGTGAACGCGAGCGCAAGGCTGAACGCTTTGCGCAAGCGACGCTGCCATGAAGTACGTCGCCGGTATCGACGGGGGGCAGAGCGCGACGAAAGCCGCGGTCGCCGACGAACGCGGACGCGTGCTCGCGACGGCGAACGCCGGTCCTGCCGACGAAATTTGGCAATCTGCCGGTTCCACGCGCATGCATGACGCTCTCAACGGTGCGCTCGACGCGGCACGCAGCGCCGCCGGCCTGGATCGCGGCGTCGTGTTCGAGGCGATCGTCGCCGGCGTCAGCGGCTATGAAGGGCGGCTCTACGGCGTGCGGCCGTCGCTCCCGGCGCGACGATTCACGCTCGTTCACGATGCGGCCGTCGCGCACGCGGGAGCGTTTGACGGCGGGAGCGGCGTCGCGGTCATCGCCGGGACCGGTTCAATCGCGTACATCGTCGACGACGAGGGGAACGCCGGGGCGCACGGCGGCCTCGGCTACGTGTTCGGCGACGAGGGCAGCGCCTTCTGGATTGCGAAGGCCGCGCTCGCAGCGGCCGCCGAGCACGATGCGCACTGTGTCGTCACCGAAGTCGCAACGGAACACTTTTCCAAGTCCTCGATACGTGAGATTTTCGCTGCCTTTTACCACGGCGAACTCGACCGCGAGCGGCTTGCCGCGTTCGCTCGGATCGTGATCGAAGTCGCCGAGCATGAGGGCGGCGAGAAGGATCCGTGCGCCGTGCGAACCGTGGCGTCGGCGCACGAACACTTGGCTCGGCTCGCGTGCCGTGCGGCGTGCGACCCCTGGCGCTGGAACGCTTCGCCGCGCGCCGCGTTCGTCGGCGGCTTGACGGCAAGCGCTTCCTTCAAGAGCGGCGTCTATGCCGCAGTGCGGACCGCTGCACCGCAGATGCGCATCGTCGAGCCGGCGTATGCGCCGGTTCTCGGTGCCGTCGTGCTCGCATTGCGGGAGGCGAACCTCCGCTGCACGCTTTCGGCGTGAACGTCCTCGATTCGCTGCGAGGAGCATTGATCGCGTCGGTGCAGCTTGCACCGGCGTCGCCCCTCGGCGCGCCGGAGGCGATCGCTGCTTTGGCTAAGGCGGCCTCCGACGCCGGCGCACGCGGCGTGCGCATCGAGTCGGCCGCAAACGTCGCAGCCGTACGTTCGCACATCGACGGCGTGGTCGTTGGGATCGTCAAGCGCGAGTACGCGGGCTTCGAGCCGTACATCACGCCGCCGCTTCGCGAGGTGGAAGAGCTCTTGGCAGCCGGAGCGCAGATCGTCGCGTTCGACGCAACCCGCCGGCGTAGGCCCGACGGTAGCTCTACGGAGCGTATCGTGTCGGCAATCCGGCGCGGCGGAGCGCTCGCAATGGCAGACTGCGCGGTTGCCGCGGACGCAAAAGAGGCAAGCGCTGCGGGGGTGGACGTCATCGCCACGACGCTCTGCGGCTACACGGCGCAAACGCGTGGCGTGAAGCTGCCCGCGCTGAGCCTCGTTGCAGAACTTGCGACTTTTTCGGCATTTGCGATCTGCGAAGGAGGGGTCGCGGACCCGCAGCAAGGTGCGGCCGCGATTGCAGCGGGGGCCGACGCCATCGTCGTCGGCGCTGCGATCACCCGCTGTATCGAAACCGCAACCGCACGGGAAACGGTCGCGCGCCGAACGCGCGCGTTCGCAGAT
This sequence comes from Vulcanimicrobiota bacterium, assembly GCA_027315245.1. GTDB lineage: Bacteria > Vulcanimicrobiota > Vulcanimicrobiia > Vulcanimicrobiales > Vulcanimicrobiaceae > Tyrphobacter. The sequence continues at coordinate 5,070 of DAHUYK010000059.1, forward strand.
GCGCTCGCTCAGCGACCCGAAGGGTCGTAAGCATCGTAAGCGAAGCGGTGCGAGCGTGGAGCAGTCGACAAAGCCCGATCGCGGCTTTTGGATAGTCACGGCAATCCTCGGGCTCATCTCGCTCGGGGGCATTCTCTACTTCTGGATGATCCCGACCGTCGAACCGTGGCTGCCGCCCGAGGGCGGCCATCCGGGCGACCAGGTCGACTGGCTCTTCCGCTTCATGGCGTCGAGTGCCGCGCTGCTCTACACGTATGTCGTCGGTTACATCATCTATTTCGCGATTCGCTTCCGCCGCCGGCGATCGGATCCCGACGATGCCCTCGGTGTCAATCTCCACGACAACCCGAAGCTCGAAGCGGCGTGGACGATCGTCCCGACGCTCTTCGTCATCCTCCTCTCGGTTCTCAGCATCAGAATCTGGTACGTCCTGCAGGTGCAGCCGACGAACGGTCTCGTCGTCGAGTCGATCGGCCGGCAGTGGTACTTCACATTCCGGTATCCCGACGTCAACGGCGAGGTGACGGATCAAATGCACCTTCCGGTGAACGTGCCGGTGACGCTGAACCTCACGTCGGGAGACGTGATTCACTCGTTTTGGGTGCCGGATATGCGGTTGAAGGAAGACATGATTCCCGGTATTATCAACACGATCCGTTTCACGCCGACGCGGATCGGAACGTACCAAATCATCTGTACCGAGTTCTGCGGGACGGGGCATTCCGAGATGAACAAGCAAGTGATGGTCGTCCAGCCCATGGCCGCATACCAAAAGTGGTACCATGGCTGGCAACTTCGCAACGCACATGTGACCAACGCATTGGCAACGGCGACGCTGGGGGGAAAGATCCAACTGGCAGGTGGCAACGTGGCGGCCGGCAAGGCGCTCTTCAACGAGAAATGCAGCGCGTGCCACGCGCTCGGCCCCTTCAACCAGCGCATCGTCGGACCCGGCCTGCTCGGCGTCTTGCACGATCCGTCGCACCCCAACCTCGTCAACGGCGATCTGGCGGTTCCGGCAAACGTCGCAGAGATTCTGCAGAACGGATATACCGGCAGCATCGGGCATATGCCGAACCAGGCACAAAACGGCTTGTCGAATAAGGATATCGCCAATCTCGTCGCCTATCTGAACACGTTGAAATGACCGGAGTGAGCATCGCATGTCCGTGATCGCAGAACACGGCGGAATCGCCGAGCACATTCATCCCGAGCCGCAAGGGTTCGTCCGCAAGTACATCTTCTCGCTCGATCACAAGATCATCGGGATTCAGTACATCATCACCGCCTTCGTCTTCTTCGTGCTTGCAGGATGCTTGGCGGAGCTCATTCGCATCCAGCTCATGAACGCGAACGGCGGCTTTTTGACGCCGGACGTCTACGACGAAGTCTACTCCATTCACGGTTCGGCCATGGTTTGGCTCGTCGTCATTCCGATTCTGACCGGCGGCTTCGGGAACTTCGTCATGCCGGTGCAGATCGGTGCCCGCGACGTCGCTTTCCCGTGGTTGAACATGATCAGCTTTTGGATCTTTCCGATCGCGGGGCTCATGCTCTTCTCGTCGTTCCTCATGGGCGCTCCGGTGGCGGGCTGGACGGAGTATCCTCCGATGTCGCTGCAGGGCGGCGCAGGCACCTCGATGTGGTGCGCGGCGATCTTTCTCGTCGGTGTCAGCTCGACGCTCACCGGCATGAACTTTCTCGTGACGATGCTCAAGATGCGCGCGCCGGGCATGACCTTCACCCGTATGCCGCTCTTCTGCTGGGGACAGTTCGCAACGGCGCCGCTCCTCATGATCGCGACGACCGCGCTTGCCGCCGCGCTCGCTGCCCTCTTCATGGAGCGGCAGTTCGGCGTACCCTTCTACGACCCGACGAAGGGCGGCTCGCCGGTGCTCTGGCAGCACATGTTCTGGTTCTATTCGCATCCGGCGGTCTACATCATGATCTTGCCCGCGTTCGGAATCATGTCGGAAGTGATCTCGGTTTTTTCGCGTAAGCCGATCTTCGGCTACCGGCTCATCGCGTTCTCATCGGCGGCGATCGCGCTCTCCGGATTCATGGTTTGGGCGCACCACATGTTCACGTCGGGCATCGCGCCCTACATGCAGTTGCCGTACATGGTGCTGACCTTCGTCATCGCCGTTCCAACCGGCGTGAAGATATTCTCGTGGCTCGCCACCATGTGGGGTGGCAAGATCCACCTCACGACGTCGATGCTCTTTGCGATCGGATTTCTCGTGCTCTTCACCTTCGGCGGGATCAGCGGCGTGTTTTTGGCGGCGATCCCGTTCGACTTACACGTTCACGGGACGTACTTCATCCCAGCGCACCTGCACTTCGTGCTCGTCGGTGGCAGCCTCATGGGCGTCTTCTCGGGCATGTACTACTGGTTCCCGAAGATGACCGGACGTTACATGAGCGAACTGTGGGGCCGCGCGCACTTCGTGCTCTTCACGATCGGTTTCATCGGCACGTTCCTTCCGATGCACTACCTCGGCGCGCAGGGCATGCCGCGACGCGTCGCCACCTACGATATTCAGTTCCAGGGCATCAACCAGTTTGAATCGATCTGCTCGTTCATCATGACGGCGGCGATCCTGATATTCTTCATCAACATGATCTACAGCATCCGTAACGGGAAGCCGGCGGGTCACAACCCGTGGGGCGCCCGCACGCTCGAGTGGCAGATTCCCTCACCGCCGCCGTACTACAACTTCAAGCGTATCCCAAGCGTCTACGGGCTGCCGTACGACTTTACCGAGCCGCTGCCGTACAAGCATCTTGAAGAAGAACTCAGCGACACGCCTGTTGCCGTCGGGGCACACTGACGTGCCGCTCGAGGAAGCGGGATAATGGCAGTCGTTTCTATTCCCGGCGGCGGGGAAGTCGACCAGCTCTACGCAGAGACGCGGGAGCTGCGCTTACAGGGCTTTCTGCTCTTTCTCGTCAGCGACATCGTGCTCTTCTCCTCGTTCATCTTCGCGTATCTCTATCTGCGCAACAGCGGCCAGGGCTGGCCGCCGCCCGGCATCACGCGCCCGTCGATATCGCTCGCTGCGTTGAACTCAGCCGTACTCTTCGGCTCGGGCGCCACGATGCACTACGCGTTGGAGAACTTCAAGCGAGGGAACTTCTCGCGTTACGCGTCACTCATGCTCTGCACGATCGTACTCGGCATTCTTTTCCTCTGCGGCCAAGCGATCGAGTACACGACGCTCTACGTGCACGACCACGTCTCGTGGGCGGGAAGCGGCATCTTTGGCGCATCCTTCTTTACGTTAACGGGTATGCACGGGTTTCATGTCTTCTGCGGCGTGTGCTACCTCATCGTCTTGCTGCTGCAGTCGGTACACGGCGTGTACGATAAGAACAAGTACTTCGGGCTTACCGCGGGAACGCTCTATTGGCATTTCGTCGACGTCATTTGGGTCGTGCTCTTCAGCATCTTTTATCTTGTCTAGCGCTGCAACGAGGACCGGGCCATGAATCTTGTACAAATCGAGCACATTCTCGCCGTCATCGGCGGGATCGCGGTGTTTCTCGTTGCCTCGGTCGCCCTGCGCAACGACTGGAAGACGCCCGGCATGGATAATCAGGTCTTCAAGTTGATGCTAGGCTTGCTCGCGCTCGGCGGCGTGCTTGCGGCGCTGACCGGCTTCGGCGTCATCGGAAAGGCATAGCATGGACTCAGAGCGCGATGAGTATCATCCGGACTTCGGCCAGCTCCCGAAGAGCAAAGGCGTCCCACGCGGACTCTTGATCACCGTCGGCATCGGGCTCGTCATGATCTTTCTTATCGCCGCCGGCGTCGTGCTGCTCTCCGGGTACGGCCACATGTGGCCGTCGATGACGACCCTACGCGAACACGTGAAGTAGAAGTGGGTCCAGCGTAGGCTGGGGCCGTGCTCTCGTGGTTCGAGGGGCGTGTGAATGCGCCGCGGAGACAGGACGTCGGGAGCGGCGCAGAGGCGAGCGAGCCGAGCGCACGACGCGCGAGGCGAGCGTCCCCGAAAACCACGAGAGCACGGCCCCAGACTATGTCTGCGCCTCTTGCTGCGTTGCAGCTAGTGGCGAGGCGCGATGCCGATGGTGAGCGGCGGCAGCTCCCCGTCAGGAAGCAGCCCCGTCGATTTGCCGTCGATCGTGTGGATTCCGGCGAAGGTCGAAAACTCGGCCATTGCGGGAATCGTGCACGCCGGATACGCTTTCTTTCCTCTGGCGCGCCATTCGCATGCTACGCTCTTATCCTCGAAGAGCACCGCGACGTACCCGCACTCTCCGGGCGCGGTCCCGTCGTCGGGCGGGCGGTACCTCACGTAGCCGTCGACGACGTAGATCGGACGGCGCGTCTGCGCATAGGCGAGGATCGGCGCAGCCAATACCGCGATGAAGTAGCCTAAGAACGCGACCGCGCCGAGCGCGAAGATCGGCGCTACGGCGATGAGCGTGGCATCGCCCTTCACGTGGTGCGCGCGCCAGACGATGCCCCATGTGAAGAGGCTGAAGAAAACAAAGCCTGCGAGCGGTTCGATTGCGATCGCCATGCGTCCGGTGAGCCCACGCCACACGATGGTCCGCTCGCGGTGCGTCCAGGGACGCTTGGCGAGTTGGCGCGCACGCGGGTCGAGCTGCCGGGAGGGGCTCATGCCGAGACTGCCTGTGTGTGGGGGGATGCGCGCGCAACGAGTTCGTTGAGCGCGCAATGCGCCGGCAGCGTGCCGAGCGCGCGGCCGGCCTCATCGGCTATGCGCGAGCGAAGAAACGCATCGGAGACGAACGCGGGCGCGTGCTGCAGCAAGAGCGCTGCCTGCCAAAGCATCGCGGCGCGCTCGGCAACGAAGCGCGCTCGCGCTTCGAGTGCGTCGCCGTCGGCGAGTGCCGCGTCGAACTCGGCGGCGGCGCGGGCAATCCGAGGTTCGGCAAGCGCGGCGCTCCACTGCGCGCGCAGCGCAGCGAGAGCCTCCGGCTGTTTGCGAAGAATGCGCAGGACGTCGAGCGCGTTGATATTTCCCGCACCTTCCCAGATCGAGTTGAGCGGCGATTCGCGGTAGAGACGAGGCAGGATCGACGTCTCGACGTACCCGTTGCCGCCGAGGCACTCCAATGCTTCGCCGACGAGCACCGGTGCACGCTTGCAGACCCAATACTTTCCGAGCGCCGTGCCGATGCGCCGAAGCAGCGCGTCATCGTCGTCCACGGTTCGCGCGACGCGAAGCGCGAGCCACGTCGCAGCCTCCGATTCGAGCGCGATGTCGGCTAAGACGTTGCGCATGAGCGGCTGATCGGCGAGCAACGCGCCGAACGCCCGGCGGTGCCGCGCGTGGTGTACCGCTTGCGCGAGTGCTTGCCGCACCAGGGCTGCCGACCCGATCATACAATCGAGGCGCGTGTGATTGACCATCTCCACGATTGCCGATAGGCCCCGCCCTTCTTCGCCGACGAGCAGGCCTTGGGTGTCGTGGAGTTCGATCTCCGCCGACGCGTTGCTGCGATTGCCGAGCTTATCTTTGAGTCGTACGATGCGAAACGGATTGTGCGTTCCGTCGTCGAGCACACGCGGTACGAGAAAACACGACAGGCCGCGCGGCGCTTGCGCGAGCACGAGGAACGCATCGGAGGCAGGCGCCGAGCAGAACCACTTGTGCCCGTCGAGCAGATAGCGTTCGGCGGGGCCCCCGCCTGCGCACGGAATGGCGCGCGTCGCGTTCGCGCGCACGTCGGAGCCCCCTTGCCGTTCGGTCATACCCATGCCGCAGAGTGCCGCGTGCTTGCGCGCAATCGGCTCGAGCGCAGGCTCGTACGCGCGCGCGGTGAACCGAGGTTCCCACAGCCGCGCGAGGTCAGGCTGGACACGAAGCGACGCGACCGCCGCATAGGTCATCGATATGGGACAGCCGTGCCCCGACTCCACTTGAGACCAAACGTAGAACTTTACCGCACGCCGCAGGTGCGGAACCGGGGCCTGATCGTTCCAGGCAGTGCCATGGAGACCGAACGAGGTCGCATACTCGAGAAGGCGATGCCACGCCGGATGAAATCGCACTTCGTCGATCTGTTCGCCGTTTGCATCGTAAGCGCGCAACTGCGGTGGGTTCTCGTTCGCGTCAAACCCGAGTGCGATCGCATTCGCGCTGCCCGCGATCGTGCCGATGTCGTCGAGTTCGCCGGACGATGCTTGCGGTGCAACGGCGGAGAGCGCATCACAAAGCGGACGGTCGCTACGAAAGAGATTGACGCCTTCGAGCGGCGGCACCTGATTCGTCTCCTCGCGCCTCACCATGTGTTCTTCGGCGCAGCGCGAGCGAGAGGCTTCCTCTACGGAGCAGCTTCTTCGAGGGGAGCCGTTCGCTCGGCCGCCCTGGAGCGCAACGTCGAGCAGACGACGAGCGCAGCGAGCGCCACGGCGCAGAAGGCGAGATAGGCGAGGCGGTAGCCTTCGATGTCGTTGCGCATGCTGCCGATCGCGCCGCCGGCGAGCGCGCTGCCTAAGATCTGGCCGATGATGAGGCATTGGCTCAGCAGGCCGACAGCGCTTGCTCGGGACCCGGGCCCCGTTTCGTTCGTGACGATGTATCGCGTCGGCGCACCGAGCAGCGCCCCGAAGCCCGCTCCGGAGACGATCATCGCTGCCAGCGTAAGCCATAGCGATGTGAAGCCGAGCGCGAAGAGTGCGAGCCCGGCTTCCGTCAACACCGCGCCGACGACGAGGACGTCGCGCGACCCGACGCGATCGAGCGCGCGGCCCGAGAGCGGGATGACGAGGACGAAGACGCAGGCGCCTAGCGCTGCGATGAGGCCCGCGCTTGCCGTCGTCATATGCTGTGCTGCCACGAGTACCGTTGGGATGAAGAAGAGCGAGCCTTCGAGGACGCCGATAAGAACCTCGAGGGCGTACGTCTTGACCATCTGCGGCGTGCGCAGCAGCGAGACCGGTAGAAGCGGATACGGCGCCCTTCGCTCGTGTACGGCGAAAGCGCCGAGCAGCACGAAGCCGATGAGCGCGATGACGGCTCGCGCTCCGACGATGCCGTCCACGAGGCAGAGCAGACCTGAACAGAGGAGGAAGAGGCCGAGCACATCGAGCGATCCTCGCTGCTGTGGCGCGGAGGCTGGGACGTACCTGCGTGCGAGGATCAAGACGATGGCGGCGAGCGGAAAGTTCGCCGCGAAAATCCATTGCCACGACAGGGAGTGCGTGAGCGCCCCTCCGAGAATCGGCCCGGCGATGGCTGCGAGGCCCCACGTCGCTGCAATGGCGCCGAGCGCTGCACCACGTCGCGACGGCGCAACGGCATCGCCGATTGCCGCCGTCGCGACGGGAAAGAGGCCACCCGCTCCCAGCGCCTGTATCGCGCGCCCGGCAAGAAAGTATTCGAAAGAATGCGCAAAAATGGTGACGAGACTGCCCGCGGCGAAGACGCTCATCGACAGCATGTAGATGCGCCGGCGACCGTAACGGTCTGCCAGGGCACCCGCAATCGCGATCGCCGCGACGTTGACGAGAAGGTAGATCGTGAATATCCACGACAGATCGCCGGTGACGACGTGAAAGGCGCGCGCGAGTGCCGGAAGTGCGGGGGAGAGGACGCCGAGATCGAGTGCCCCTGCGAAAACGCCGAGGCCGAGCGTCAGCAGCAGCGGCAGCGCCGAGCGATCACGCAAGAATGCGGTCCACCACCATGAACGCGCACATGAGCGCGAGGTAAAGCAGCGAATATCGGAAGAGCGCTCGTGCAGCCGGCGCCGAGCCGCGCCACGTCCGTACCGCTTCGACGATGAAGATCGCGCCGAGCAGGGCCGCGCCGCCGAGGTAGATGGCGCCCATCACGTGCAGCGGATAGAGAGCGAGCGACGCTGCGACGAGCAGCAGCGTGTAGTAGACGATCTCGCGCTTCGTGCGTTCCTCGCCGCTCACGTTGGGAAGCATGGGGATACGCGCCTTCTCATAGTCGGTCTCCGTCGTGAGCGCTAGCGACCAAAAGTGGGGCGGCGTCCAGAGAAAGATAAGGGCGAAGAGGCCGAGCGCGGGGCCTCCGATGGAGTTCGTGACGGCTGCCCAGCCGACGAGCGGCGGTACGGCGCCGGCAGCTCCGCCGATGACGATGTTCAGCGGCGTGAGCCGCTTGAGCCACATCGTGTAGATTGCGACGTAGTACGCGTTCCCTGCCAGCGATAGCCATGCGGAGAGCGGGTTCACGAGCCAATAGAACGTGACGAACGAAAGTATGCCGCAGCAAGCGGCAAAGATAACTGCGTTACGGGGCTCGATGCGCCCCGCCGGGATCGGACGATTGCGCGTCCTGCCCATGATCGCGTCGACGTCGGCATCGTAGACGCAGTTCAGCGTGCCGGCGCACGCCGATGCGAGCGCGCCGGCGACGAGCGTCACCACGAGGGTGTGCAGGGGCGGCATGCCGCGCGCGGCCATGACCATTGCCGCAGCCGTCGTGATGAGGAGCAGGACGATGATGCGCGGCTTGCCGAGCGCGACGTAGTCGTTCACGCGAGCTATCGCGACGCTCAACGCAACTCCCGGGCCGGCTGCGGCGATGCCGAATCGAGAATGGCGCACGCCGTCGCGGTGACGAATGCGAGGAAGACGAGCGCGGCGTTGGCGGCATGGACCTCCCGGAGATCCGTCGGCAGCCGGAGCGCGACGTTGAGCAATCCTAACACCACCTGAACGCAGACGAGGCCGAGGGCGATGCCGGTCCAGGCGCGCACGCGCGCGCTTACCGGCTTCGTGCAGATCAACGCAAACGTCCCCGTTGCGCACAGGAGCGTCGCCGCCGCTAGGAATCGGTGGAGCATCTGCGCGATCTGTCCGGGCGTATATACGACGACGGTGCCGGCGCATCCCGGAATCGAAAGGCAAGCGAGGCCCGCGCCGCTGGAACTCACATACGCACCCACGCACATCGTCACGAAGGCGACGACGGTCGTCACGCCCAAGAGTGCGACGGGTGTGCCGCTCGCGCGAGCGCGAATCCTGCCGTCGTGCTCCGCGGCGCCCGTGAAGACGACGAGTGAGGTGAGCGCCGCGATGACTGCCATGGCGGTTCCCCAGTGCAGGACGACGGAGAACGGCGTGTTGTCGAGATCGACCGTCGCCGCGCCGAGGGCCACTTGCACGAGAAAGAGTGCCGTGATGGCGGCTCCCGCTCCCGCCAGAGCAGCGGAACGCTTACGATGCCGCCAAGCGACCGTGCAGACGGCGACGATGAGGGGCAAGAGGATGAGAGCGAGCAGCCTGTGCGTCCACTCCCAAATCGTGCCGCCCTGCAAAACGGGGATAAGCCGTCCGCGGCACGTCGGCCAGTCGGGACACGTGAGGCCCGCAGATTCTATGCGCGTCCAGCTTCCCAGCATCACGACCGCAAATGCCACGAGGTCTGCGACGAACGCGAGCCGCCTCAGAGTCTTCACAGGGTTTCAAGCCTATACGGGAACGTGCGTTCGTGCAATGACACTCGTCGTTCAGGAGAGAATGGAGGCCGCACGTGAAACGCTGGTGGGCTTTAGCAACCCTGCTGCTCCTCATGGGCTGCCGTGAAGTGCGCGTCAAGACGTATGCCGCAGGAACCACCGCGGTACTGGGTGGGAACCAGATCGTCGTCGTGCGCGACGAGGCCGCGCTGGTGCGTTTGGGCATCCACGAGCCGATCCGCTTTCGGGGGGAGTTCGGCGTCGTGCTGCTCATGGGACCGCACGACCGTACGGGATACCGGCAGATCGTCGAATCGATCGGGGCGAATGCAATGCGCGTTCGCGTGGTCGCTTTCGAGGAGGCGCCCGCCAATGGTGGCGAACCGACAGCGCCGTATCGAACGTTCACGTTGTGGATCGTACCGAACGGGGTCTACCGGCGCGGCGTTCGCGTCGAAGTCGTCACTCCGGCCGATTCTCCCATAACGTCGACGGTGCTCCAATAAGCGAAGAGAGAAGTGCAGACCAAACGATTTCCGTTCATTCCAACCCTTCGGCTTGACGTACGCGTCGAGCGCCTCGGCACCGTGCTTTCCCCTGACGGAAGCGCAGCGGAAGCGGAGGGCGTCCTGAATCCTGCGTTTACTCGGGCACGAGACGGTGTCGCCTTGCTCTATCCGCGTGCCGTCGAGAGCGGCAACATCTCCCGCATCGAGCGCGTTGCGGTGCAGCAAAACGAGCGCGGCTTCGACGTGAAGCGTCTAGGCTTCGCGCTCGAGCCCAACGCCCCGTACGAGGTCCGCCCGCAGCCCGGGTACGGGTGCGAAGATGCACGAATCACGTTCGTGCCGGTACTCGACGAGTATCTTATGGCGTATACCGCCTTTGGACCCGACGGGCCCCGCGTCGCGATCGCCCGCTCGCCGGACGGGCATGAGTGGGAACGCATCGGCCTGGCCGTCTTCGAACATCCCGGAGCGACGGTCGGCGACGATAAAGACGCCGCCTTCTTTCCCGAGCCGGTAATCTCTCCCGCGGGGGTGCGTTCGATCGCCTTCTACCATCGTCCGATGCTGCACATTTCGACCGTGGACGGAGCTGCGGCAATTCCGATGATCGAGCGGATGCCGTTCGCCGACCGCGAGTCGGTTCGCATTGCGTACGTTCCGCTCGATGCGGTGCTTGCCGACCGAGAAGCGCTGCTTCACGTCTCCGAGAGCGTGCTCGTGCTGTCTCCCGACGGTCGCTGGGGGTCGATTCGCATCGGTGCCGGCACACCGCCGGTACGCATCGCGGAAGGGTGGATGGCGTTGTTCCACGCCGTCGACCTCGTCGAAGGGCAAGGGGGCGCACAGAGCTTTCGCTACTGCGCCGGAATCGTCGTGCACGATGCGGAGCGCCCACATCACGTGCTGTACCGCTCGCCGGAACCCATTCTCGTACCGCAAGCCCACGCGGAGCGGCACGGCGTCGTCGATAACGTCGTCTTTCCGACCGGAATCGACCCGCGGCCGGATCTCGGCGACCGCACGTTCGACATCTACTACGGGATGGCCGACTACGCGTGCGGAGCCGTGCGCATGCGACTCTGATCGCTCGATTTACGTGTTGCGTTACTTCGCGATAGCGTTCGTGCTCGTGGTGGGAAGCGTCGTCGCCGTCACTGCGTACCGACACTACGTGCTGCACATCGTGGTACGCGGAGGCCGCGCCACGATGCAGCCTCGTGCCGCTGCGCGCGACGTTTCGTCGCACCACGCTCCGCCGCCCCTGCGCGGTGACGCGCCCTGGGCGCTCTCGGCACTTCCAGAGTGCATGATCCAGACGCAAGAGTGGAAAGGGACGCTCGCGTGGGTGCGTGGCCACCTGCCGCGTCTCGCTCGGCTCGTCGCGCCGTCATCGACCCTGCGATACAATAACTGCACGATCGTCGTCTCGCGCGACGATGCGGTCGTCAGCCGCGGAAGCGACCGGCTGCGTATCCCGCCGATCGCGCACCTTTACCGCTTTCCGGCTGCGAACGGTCGCCCGCAGGGTATCGCGCTCATACGGTCGGATTGCGTTCGGGCTGCCTGCCGATCCGTGTTGCGCATCTACAGTCCTACGTGATGAACGCGCTGTACGGCGAGGTCGCGCGCCGTCGCACGTTCGCGATCATCTCGCACCCGGATGCCGGCAAGACGACGTTGACGGAAAAGCTGCTGCTCTATGGCGGCGCCATTCATGTTGCGGGCCAGGTCTCCGCGCGCCGGCGTCAGCGTCAAGTGACGAGCGACTGGATGGCGCTGGAACGCGAGCGCGGCATTTCGATCACGTCGACGGTGCTTGCGTTTCCGTATGCCGGCTGCACGCTCAACTTGCTCGACACGCCCGGCCACCAGGACTTTGGGGAGGATACGTATCGCACGCTCTTGGCCGCCGACGCCGCCGTCATGCTCATCGACGCCGCGAAAGGCGTCGAACCGCAGACGAAAAAGCTCTTCGCCATCTGCCGTGAGCGACGAATCCCGCTCTTCACATTCATGAACAAGCTCGATCGCCCGAGCCGCGATCCGCTCGAGCTTCTGGACGAGCTGGAGCACGTACTCGGCATCGAAGCCTATCCGGTGAACTGGCCGCTCGGGAGCGGCGACCAGTTCCGTGGCGTCTACGATCGTCGCACGCGGGCGCTCCACCTCTTCGAACGCAGCGCCCACGGGGCGACACGCGCTCCCGTCGACGTCGCGGGTGCGGATGACGAGCGCATCGCGACGCTCGTCGATGCGCCGACGTTTGCAGCGTTTCGCGACGCACTCGCCCTGCTCGAAGGAGCCGGCGCACCCTTCGATGCAACGGCGATGCTCGGCGGCGCCGTCACGCCGGTGTTCTTTGGAAGCGCGGTGACGAACTTCGGGGTGCAGATGTTCTTAGACGACTTCGTGCGCATGGCTCCGCCGCCGAAGGCGCAGCCGCTGCTCGGCGGCGGCTCGATCGATCCCGGCGACGAACGCTTCACGGGATTCGTCTTCAAAATCCAGGCGAACATGGATCCGCGCCATCGCGACCGTATCGCCTTCGTGCGCGTCTGCTCCGGACGCTTCGAGCGCGATCTCGTCGTGCGAAACGCGCGCAGCGGCGAAAGCGTGCGCCTTGCGCGAGCCATGCGCCTCTTCGCGGATGCACGCGAGTCGCTCGAGACCGCGTACGCTGGCGACGTCCTCGGGTTGGCAAATCCCGGTGTTTTCCGCATCGGCGACACGCTCTCGCAGGGAGATGCGGTCGAGTTTCCGCCAATTCCCGCGTTCGCTCCCGAGCACTTTGCCTCGATGCGCAACGTCGACACCGCGAGCTACAAAGCGTTCGCGAAAGGGATCGCTCAGCTGCGTGAAGAGGGAGCGGTACAGGTTTTCGAGCCGCTGCATGCGGCCTCGTACGAGCCGCTACTGGGCGTCGTAGGCGAACTCCAGATCGAGGTCGCGAAGTACCGCTTGGAGTCCGAGTACAACGTCAAGACCGCCGTCGCCACGCAGCCGTATTCGCTGGCGATGCACGTCGACGCTCAGCTGACGGCGGTGGAAGCGTCGCATCTGCCGTCGAGCGCGCGCTTCGTGCGTGATGCGGGCGGCAGAATAGCAGCGCTCTTCGAGAATGAGTGGAGCCTCGCCTTAGCGCGGGAATGGAATCCCGGCCTCACATTCGTGCCCTTCGGTATGGATGACGCCGCCGCATGATCGGCATCGCCGACGTTCGCGCAGCAGCACAGCGCCTCGCCGGCGTTGCGCACCGGACGCCGGTCGTGACGTCACGCACGCTCGACGAACGCACGGGCGCACGCGTTTTCCTGAAATGCGAGAATTTGCAGCGCATGGGTGCCTTTAAGTTTCGTGGGGCGTACAATCGCATCGTGCAGCTGACGTCGCAGGAACGCGAGCGAGGCGTCGTCGCGTTCTCGAGCGGCAATCATGCGCAGGGCGTTGCTTTGGCGGCGCGGCTTCTCGGCGTTCCCGCAACGATCGTCATGCCGAGCGACGCACCCGCCTCGAAGCTTGCCGCGACGCGCGGCTACGGCGCCGAGGTCGTGTCGTACGAGCGCGCCCGCTCGCATCGCGAGGAGATCGCGCGCGCCCTCTGCGACGAGCGCGGAGCGACGCTCGTACCGCCCTTCGACGATGAGCGTATCATCGCCGGTGCGGGGACTGCGGCCCTCGAACTGCTCGAGCAGGCTGAGCCGCTCGACGCGATCGTTGTCCCCGTCGGTGGCGGCGGTCTCATCGGCGGGACGGCCGTCGCGGCGCACGGGGTTGCATCGAACATCGCTATTTTCGGCGTCGAGCCCGAGAGCGGCGACGACGTGCGTCGTTCGCTGGAACGCGGGGAAATCGTTACGATCGAGGTGCCGCAGACGATTGCCGACGGGCTGCAGACGCAGGCACCGAGCCCGCTGACGTTCGCCATCGTGCGCGAGCACGCCGTGCGTATCGTCACCGTCTCCGACGAAGATCTACGTGCCGCAATGCGCTTCGCGTTCGAGCGCCTCAAGCTCGTCGTCGAGCCGAGCGGTGCGGCGGCGCTCGCGGCATTGCTTGCCGGGCGTCTCGCGCTCGAGGGTAAACGCGTCGGCGTGATCCTCAGCGGAGGAAACGCCGACGCGCAGCGCTACGCCGAGCTTATTTGATGTTCCCGCACGCGACGTAATGTGCGAGGTTGTGCGGATCGTGCACGTTGATCGCGTACTTTCCGCCGAGCAGCGTCGCAAGGCGAACGCCTCGGAGCGTCGTCATCGTCGTGCCCGCCGTGGCATTGGTGAGAGGCCACTTCGGCGCGGGATTGAGCTTCGCGCATGTGCCGGGATGAATGTGCGCCGGCTCCATGACGCCGTGCCGGATGCCGCTCATGGTGAGCGACACGACGACATTGGCGCCGTGTTGCGTTAGAACGGCCGTTCCGTGTTGGCCGCTGCCATGTTGGGCAGAGATCGCAACGGTTGCCTTGGTGGCCGCGTGCAAGTTCGCCATCGCAGACGCGGCGCCCGCGATGCCGCAAGCGCCGCCGAGCAATGCCGCGGCGCCGATGAGACCGAGTGAGAGTCGTACCATGTGTTTGTTTCTCCTCACGTGAAGTATCGTCAACGGATGTAGCGCGCGGCCTCCGCGCGCAGGGTGAGGTACGCGGCTCGCGCCTGTGCCGTAACCGGAGCGTCGCTGCCGTCGACGACGCCGAGCAGCCCCTCGAGTCTGCCGGTCACGCGCATCGCTCGCTCGTTGCCGTAGAGCCGGTCGAGCAGAGCGCAGATACCGTGCGCGATGGAGTACTGTTCGTCGAGCGCCGCCATCGTCATGCGAACTCGCGGATCCATGTGAACGACGAGGCGCCGGGTCGCATGTGAGCTGCCGGCATCGACGCGGACGAGATAGGTTCCCGGCGGAACGAGCGGTCCTTGAGGAACGCGCGGCGTCGCTTCGTAGACGGCCGAAATCGGAAGGTCGCTGTACGCGACGTGCGGCGGAGCTTCGCGCAGGTCCCAGACGAACCGATGCATTCCTGCCGAAGACGCGGGGCGTAGAAACGGTGCTTCCCAGTAGGTGGGCTTGTCCAGAACGAGCGGCGCCGGAGGCCGGTCATCGCTGGCGTAACGCCGTACCAGGCGGCCGCTCGCATTGTAAATCGAGATCGTCAAGCGCGACACCGCCGAGTTCAACGCGTAATCGAGAATAGCGCCGTTCGGAGGGTTCTGTCCGTGCGGCTCCTCAGGCGGTAGCGGCGTATCGGTGTTCGTATCGCGCCGCAGCCGATATGCGGCTGCCGGCGCAAACAGGTAGAGCGGCCCGCGAACGGATGCGAGCTCACGCAGTGGTTCCACGTCGTCGAGAATCCAAAATCCGCGACCATGCGTCGCAACGACGACGTCGTTGCCGTGTATGATGAGGTCGCGTACCGACGTGTGTGGCAAGTTATACTGCAACGACTGCCAGCGTGCGCCGTCGTCGAATGACACGAAGACGCCGTTTTCGGTTGCGGCGTAGAGGAGGCCGCGCCGCACGGGATCCGCTCGCACGGCATTGACCGGCTCGTCCGGAAGGCCGTTGACGGTGAGCGTCCAGTGCGCGCCGCCGTCGTGCGTGCGGTAAATGTACGGATGCAGATCGTCGAGCCGGAAGCGATTGACCGCGACGTACGCCGTGCGGTCGTCGAAGTGCGATGCGTCGATCTGTGAGACCTTGCTCCAGGCGGTCAACCCGGGCGGCGTGACGTTGCGCCAGTGAGCGCCGCCGTCGTGCGTGATCCACACGAGGCCGTCGTCCGTCCCGGCCCAGATCGTACCCTCGTGTACGTAGGACGGCGCAAGGGCGTAGATGGCGCCGCGATGGGCGCCGTGTTCGGGATCATCGCCTTCAAAGGCACGAATGACGGCGGGGACACGCGGGTGCACGCGCGTGAGATCGGGACTGATACGCTGCCATTTATGGCCGCCGTCGCTCGTGACGAAGACGACGTTCGCCGCGAAGAGGAGTCGCTGCGGATGCAACGGATCGAACGCGAGCGGTTCCGTGCGATCCATACGGTACGTGCGGCCCAAAATCGGGATCGGGGAGACTTCCTGCGTTTGACCGGTGCGCTCGTCGAACTTTTCGACGCGTCCTCCGTAGAAGACGCCGGGATGCAGCGGATCCGGCACGACGTACCCGTACTCTTCCGCTCCCGCCGGGTGCCAGTCGCGTTCCGTCGTCTCACCCCAGGCGCCGCGGCTGCTGACACAAGCGGATCCGCTCTCCTGCTGTCCGCCGCAGACCCAATACGGAAATCGGTTGTCGGCGTTCACGTGGTACATTTCGGCGGTGGGCTGGTTGTACCACGAACTCCACGTGGCACCGCCGTCAACGGAGATCGCGGCGCCCTGATCGCTACCGACGATGATGTGATTGGGCTGCTGCGGGTTGATCCAGATCGTGTGGTAGTCGTCACCACCTGGCGCACCCTTGATCGCGACGAAGCTCTTTCCGCCGTTCCTTGACCGGTACGTCGACGTGTTCGTCACGTAGATGACGTTCGGATCGCGCGGATCGACGGCGATCGACGCGAGGTCGTCCCCCCGTTTTGCGATGCGCGGTTCGGCGTCTTGCATCGTGAAGTGAGCGCCGCCGTCAGCGCTGCGGTAGACGGCTGCCCCTCGCGCTTCGGTATCGACGTACGCGTAGACGATGCTGGAGTCGCTCGGTGCGACCGCGACCTCGCAGCGCGTCACGTGCGCGGGCAATCCCGCACGCAGCCGATGCCACGTCGTCCCGCCGTCGGTCGATTTGAAGATGCCGCTGCCCGGAACGATGAACGACTCCGCGTCCGGCGTCTCCCACGGAGGCTGGCGTGCTCCCCACATCGTCGCGTACACGACACTCGAGTCGTTGGGATCGACGACGACGTCGTACGCGCCGACGTTCTCGTTTTCGTACAGCACGCGTTGGAAGGTTGCGCCGCCGTCGACGGAGCGATAGACGCCGCGCTCCGTGTTGGGCCCGTACGGATGGCCGACCGCCGCAACGAAGAGCCGCCGCGCATCGCGCGGGTCGACCGCGATGGCGGCAAT
The DNA here is from genome assembly GCA_027315245.1 of Vulcanimicrobiota bacterium. Classification (GTDB taxonomy): domain Bacteria; phylum Vulcanimicrobiota; class Vulcanimicrobiia; order Vulcanimicrobiales; family Vulcanimicrobiaceae; genus Tyrphobacter. Next base: position 22,060 of record DAHUYK010000059.1, read on the forward strand.
TTGCTGCGCCGTCCGGAGGCCGCGGTGCACCCACGTTCTTCCGCCGTTCGTCGACGTGTAGATTCCGTCGCCAACGGCGAGATCCGGCCGTTGGAGCCCTTCTCCGCTACCGGCGTAGACGACGTTCGGATCGGAGGGTGCGACGGCGAGAGCGCCGATTGAACCCGTGTCCTCGCGATCGAAGATCGGGTTCCACGTGCGTCCCGCGTCGTCGGTTTTCCATACGCCGCCGTTGACCGCGCCGATGTAGAAGACGTTCGGCTCGCTCGCGATGCCGGAGACCGCAGCCGTCCTGCCTCCGCGCAACGGACCGACGAAGCGCCAGTGTAGATCTGGAAGGGGCGCTGCGCCGAGCAGTGCCAAAATCCCGCCCAATGCGAGAGACTCCCTTAGGAGAGAACGTAGCATACGGGGATGCTACGGCGGCGCAGTGACGTTCCCTACGTTCGCTTGCCGTTGTGCCTGGCGCGCCGCTTTGGTTGGAACGCGGGCCCGGTTTTGAGCGTACTGCGATGCGAGAGCGACTCGTCGACGTCGTGGCAGCCGATCGGCGTGAACTCGCGGCAGTCGCCCGGCCTCGCTGCGTAGATACCGCAGTAGTACCGCCCGCTGCGGTTCCCCATGAGAAAGACGCACTGATCGGCGAGATCGTCGGATATCTTGCGCAGCCACCCGACGTAGTGACCGTCGGCGGACGGCCGTGAAACGACATATTCGCGCATGACGTTGTCGTAGGTCATGCCGAGATGATCTGCAATTCGCTGCACGTCGCTCTTGCTGACGAACGGCTCGTAGCCGCTGCAGCACTCTGCGCATCCGGCCGGACACGCAATGGTCTCGGGCACGTCTTTGAGGTGTTTGCGAGCGAGCGCGATGACACGCGCGACCGCCGCGACGAACTCGGGATCGTCGTTGTACTTGTACACCCATTCTCGCTTCGTGATCTCGTTGACGTTGTAGAAGCGGGTCGTCTTCTCATCGTACTCGATCGTGACGTGTTCTTCGTCGATCTCCATGTTGTTGACGTGCTCCATGGGACGCGCGTCGAGAAGTTCGGGATGCGTTTGTTGGCCGGTGCGGCGGCTGTACCCGCGGAGCGAGATGAGATCTATGGTTTCCACGGGCGGCATCTTCGCGGTAAATCGGGCCCGATGCCTTTAGCTTCCTGACGCTTGCAGCGAGGGGGACCGATGACGCGAGGGCGTAACAGGCGACCATGCAGACCGCGATCGGCGTCGATCTCGGAGGTTCTCACGTGACCGCGGGGATCGTGGGCGAGGACGGCAGCATTCTCGGACAGCACGAGCACGATTTGGAGCAGACCGACTTTGCGACGGTCATCGACGCGCTCGAAAGCGTCGTCGGCAAAGCCCTGGGTCAAGCAGGCAAGGCGGCGGCGATCGGAATCGGCTCTCCGGGCAACGTCGATCCGGCCACCGGGATCGTTCGGTACAGCCCAAATCTCGGTTGGGAGGACGCGCCGCTCGGCCCGGCGCTAGCGAAGCGCTTGCGCATCCCGGTCGTCGTCGGCAACGACGCGCGCTGCGCTACGCTCGGCGAATACACCTTCGGGACGGGTATGGAAACGCGTGACTTTGCGCTGCTCACGATCGGAACGGGCATCGGCGGCGGGATCGTTTCGGCAGGCGAGTTGCTCGTCGGACATCAGTTCGGCGCCGGTGAGTTCGGCCATCATCAAATACGCCCGCGCGACGGATTCGTCTGCGGTTGCGGGAAGATTGGCTGCTTCGAAGCGCAAGCGTCGGGAACGGGATTGATTCGGCACGCGCTCGCACTGGCGTCGTCGTTCCCGCGCAGCGCGCTGCTCGACGTTGCGCGCGAGAGTTTCAGCTCCAAAAAGATACGCAAGGCCGCGCAGGCGGGCGACGGACACGCGCGTGCCGCATGGGAAAACTTTGCGGCCGACCTCGCGCTGGGGCTCGCAAACCTCATCGCGTTCGCCAACCCGCAGCGCATCGCGCTCGGCGGTGGCGTCTCGAGCGCGGGAGACTTCATGCTCGAGGCCGTGCGCGCTCGCGTCGACGAACTGACGACGATGGTTCCCCGCGGAACGACGGAGATCGCGATTGCAAAACTCGGCAACGATGCGGGGCAGGTAGGCGCTGCAACGATGGCATTTCGCGGAGGCCTTACGACGCACGCGCGATGAGCGCGGCGATTTGCCGAGAGCTGCTCCGCGGTGCCACCGCGGCTTGATTGCGCCTGATCTCTTCGAGGCGCTGCGGTGAGTGCAGGAGTGCCCGCACCGCCCGAACGACCTCGGCGTTGCTGCGAATCGCGATGGCGCCAAGGTCGTTGCGGCGGACGAAATCGACGTTCCCGCGCTCCTGGCCGGGCACGTAGTCGTAGACGACGACCGGCAGCTGGGCTGCATTTGCTTCCGCGAGCGTGCCGGGGCCGGCTTTCGTAACGAGGATGTCGGCGGCGCGCATGTACTCCGGGATCCTGTCGGTAAATCCGAGTACCTGCATCGGCGTCGGGAGGGTCGCGGCAGCGTCGGAGAGACGCTGGCGCAGCGCTTCGTTTCTGCCGCAGACGACGACGAGGTGTATCGGCAGCCGAGCGCGAGCAAGCGCGAGCGTACGCGAGAGAAGCTTTCCTCCCCCTTCGCCTCCTGCCATGAGCATGACGACGAACGCGTCCCGCGGCAGCGAGAGCGCGCGGCGCAGCTCTTCGCGCGTGCCCTGGACGTCGTCGAACCTCGGATGAATGGGATGGCCGAGCAGCGCCAGGCGAGCCGTCGCGACACCGCGCGAGAGAGCGCGTTCGTAGACCTCGCGCGCCGGAACGACCACCGCGTTGCTCTGGGGCGTCAGCCAGGATTCGTGCACCTTGCCGAGATCCGTGACGACGGTGACGATCGGGACGTTCTCCATGTGTGCGTCTGCGCGTGCCCTGAGCGCAGCATGATTGAGCAGCGGATGCACCGAGACGATGACGTCGGGCTTGTAATCGAGAAAAAGATCGCGCAGCCGCTCGCGATACAACGGTTCGCAGAAGCGCACGAGCGCGCGATATCGCCGCCGCCCGTTCGTTGCGTGGTAGAGTGCGCCGTAGACGGGGGGCGCGTAGCGCAGCGCCATGCTGTAGCCGCGCCCCAGCTGCGTCAGTGGGAAAGCGCAGTGCGCTGCGACGTCTTCGATGCGGCATTCGAACGCGTCCGGTTCGACGATCTCCTCGAGAGCCGCAGCGATGGCATTCGCCGCACTGCGGTGGCCGCCGCCGGTGTCAGAGATGAGCAAGAGAACGCGTTTCTTCAACCGTACCTCCGTGCGGGCCGCAGCATGCGCAGCAACGCCCTTGCCGGCGCGTCGTAGAAGCGAAAGATATCGCCGAACTCGACGTTCGGGTTTCTGTGATGGCCGTCGTGCTCCTCGGGAAGGACGATCCAGAGCGCACGGCAGAGCGCGGCGGCCCACGGAGGCGTTTTCCAGCCTAAGTCCGACGTGTGTCGCCACCAAACGTGCAGTTGTCCGATGCCCAGGCCCAACAGAGCGCCTTGCCACGAGTTTTGCGCGACGACGAACGCGACGGCGATGTACGCAAGCGCGCCGAGCATCCCGTCGAGGACGACCCACGGATCGAGCGAGAGCACGGCGTGGTCGCGATACGGACGCCGGCGATCGTGATGCGTTCGCAGGTGCAGCGTGAACCAGGCATGCTGCGGCACGTGGTAGAGAAAGGTCGAGAGTCCGTCGCCGGCGACGAGAACCGCGAGCGCGCCGAGCAGCATCGATTCTGCTTCTACCCGCATGGCAGGGGGCGGCTTCGCGTCGAAACCGACTCCCCCTATGCTCGCCCCCGCCAAGCCGCGCCGCACCGCGGTCCAGGACGATCCGGCCTCCTATCTCAACCCGGAGCTCTCGTGGCTTGAGTTCAACGATCGCGTGCTGCAAGAGGCGGCCGATCGCCGGAACCCCCTTTTGGAGCGGCTGAACTTCACTGCGATTTACGATACGAATCTCGACGAGTTTTTCATGATTCGCGTCGCCGGGATCAAGCAGCAGATCGATGCGCAGGTACTGCGCAAGTCGGAAGACGGGCGGACGCCAGGCGAGCAGCTCGCCGCCGTCTCTGAGCGGGTGCGCGCCTCGAAAGCCGAACAAATGCGTCTCCTCGCCGAGCGTCTGCTGCCCGCGTTGGAACGCCGAGGCGTTCGCGTGGTGCGCGTCGCAGACGTCGAAGAAGAGGCGCAGGCAGCGCTCGAGCGCACGTTCGACGAGCGCGTCTTCCCCGTGCTCACGCCGCTGGCCGTCGACAGCGGACATCCGTTCCCGTACATCTCCAACCTGTCGCTGTCGCTCGCCGTCGAGCTCGAGGAGAGCACGAGCGACGACGTAACGCTCCACTTCGCGCGCGTGAAGATTCCCGCCACGCTGTCGCGCTTCGTTACGGTCGAGCCGTCGCCGCCAGGCGAACGCCGCTTCGTGCTGCTCGAAGATCTCATCGCGCGTCATCTCGGTGCCCTGTTTCCCGGCATGGTCGTACGCGACGCATATCTCTTTCGCGTGACGCGCGATGCAGATCTTGACCTGCAAGAAGACGAGGCCGACGACCTCTTGGAGGCAATCGAGTCGGAGCTGCAGCGCAGGCGTTTCGGAGAGCCCGTACGGCTCGAGGTCGAGCGAGGAATGCCCGAGTACATGCGCGACTTTCTCCTGCGGTCGCTCGATCTTCGCCCGATCGATTGTTACGAGATCGACGGCCCGATGGCGCTCGGCGATCTGCGACAAATCATCGAGCTGCCTGGGTACGACGAGCTGCGCTATCCGCCGTTCTTGCCGGCGATTCCGAAGCGGCTGCGCGGCGTCACGGATCTCTTTGCGCTCATCCGCGAAGGCGACGTACTGCTCCACCACCCGTACGATTCGTTCGACCCTGTGCTGCAGTTCTTGCGGCAAGCCGCAAGAGACGAACGCGTTCTGGCCATTAAAGCAACGCTCTACCGCACGTCGGGCTCGAGCTCGCCGATCGTCAGCGCTCTGCTCGAAGCGGCGGAGAACGGCAAACAGGTCGCGGTCGTTATCGAGCTCAAGGCACGCTTCGACGAACAGAACAACATCGAGTGGGCAAAGCGGCTCGAGCGTGCGGGTGTTCACGTCGTCTACGGGTTTCCGCGGTTGAAAGTGCACGCGAAGGTGCTCATGATCATCCGGCAAGACGACGACGGCTTGCGCCGCTACCTTCACTTCGGAACCGGAAACTACAACGAGAAGACGGCTCGCATATATACCGATTTGGGGCTCTTCACGTGCCGGCCCCGCCTTGGAAGCGATACGGTCGCACTCTTCAACGCACTCACCGGATTCTCGAAGGTCACGGACTTCGACGACCTTTTCGTGTCGCCCGTAACGATGCGGCGCGAACTTCTGGCACGCATCGACCGGGAGACGGAGCACGCGCGCGCCGGCCGGCCGGCCGGCATAAGAGCGAAGCTCAACGCCCTCACCGACCTCGACATCGTACGCGCGCTTTACCGCGCGAGCCAAGGAGGGGTGGAGACCGACCTGCTCGTGCGCGGCATGTGTATCTTGCGCCCCGGCATGCCGGGTCTCTCGGAGCGGATTCGCGTGCGCTCCATCGTCGGGCGCTTTCTCGAGGACTCCCGGATCTACGTTTTCGAGAACGGCGGTGAACGTGAAGTCCTCATCTCGAGCGCCGACTGGATGGGCCGGAGCCTCGATCGTAGGGTGGAACTCACCGTTCCCGTGCAGGACCAGGCGCTCGCAGAGACCATCGATCGCAGAGTTCTCGGCATGCTGCTGCGCGACACGGCGCGGAGCAGGAGACTCCTTTCAGACGGCACGTACGAACGCGTCACCGCCGGCACTGGCCACCCATTTCTGGATGCCCAACGCATTTTCTTAGCAAAATCTCATCGAGCGTAGGGGCCAGGCGCTTGGCGGCGAAGGTCGCGGCCTATTAGGCCCCTCCCGCCCCCTTTGCACGGGCGCTGAGGCCATTTCGACCGCTACTCATCATTGTAGGGAGGACACGTGAGTACTCTCATCCGCATCCTGACGGCGTTGCTCTTTGCGACGCTCACCGTCGGACCCGTAAGCGCGGCGACGGTGACGCATGCAAACCTCGTGGCTCAGGCTTCCGGTTCGGTGCAGGGCAGCGCGACCACGTCCGAAGGCGCTCCCGTCCCGGGGGCGTCCGTCTCGCTCGTCGGGCCGCAGACGTATACGACGACGACCGACGCGACCGGTGCGTTCACGATCTCGAACATTGCGCCCGGCATCTACCGCCTCACCGTGCAGAAGCCGGGATACCAGACCGCTCAGAACGACGTTGCGGTCGTCAGCGGAGCACCCGTGAGCGTCGCCGTGACGATGCCTATCGCAACGTTTACGTCGCTGCGCACGATCGCTCGCGTCTCCGTCAGGGGGCGCGGCGCGTTCAACACGTCGACCGCCGCGGTCAACACGCTGACCTCGCAGCAGTTCGAAGAAGAGGGCCAGTACTCGGTCAACCATACGCTGGATCAAATCCCTGGCCTTCAGATCAGCTATCCGACGTCGAGCGCAAACGGCGCATCTGCGGGCTCTATCGTCGTGCCGAACATTCGCGGCGGCCTGTCGTACGAGACGGCAACGCTCATCGATGGTCACCCGCTCGCGGTCGTCGACTACGGCGACTACGTCACGACGTTCTTGAACAGCTACCTCTTCTCGGGCGTCGAAGTCATTAAAGGCCCGGGTGCGATGTCGCCGGAGACGAACTACGCCATCGGCGGTACGCTGAACTTTCACACGAAGGACCCCACGCTGACGTTCGTTCCCGATTACGGAATCGGTTACATCAGCGACGGCGGAACGTACTATCACTTCGGTGCTTCCGACACCATCTTGAACGGAAAGATGGGATTTGTTTTTGAACTGGCCGGCGTGAACGACCCCGGTCTCATGCACAACCAGCGAACGTACTTCAACGTCGGTCCGGGGCCGAACGGGGTCATCGGCTGGAACGGCACGACGGGAAACGTGGCGAACTACAACGACAGCCGGGCGTATCTCGGCAACACGGAGACGGCGCCGTTCTCACTGCAAGGTCTCGTCGGGTGTTGTTACACGTACAACGGGTACTTCAATCAGTACGCCGAGTTGCTCAAGGCCCAGTACCATCTCTCCGACTACACGCGCTTGACGGTGAGCTACTTCGTCACCGAATCGTATGCCGATCAAAACGCAAACACGGCGTCCACGCTGCAACCGGACGTTTTCGCTCCCGCCTCCGGCCACGGCTACGCGGGATCGCTTACGCCCGGGACGCACTTTTGGGGCCCATCCGGAGGTCCGTACCCGGGATCGACCGGTGGCACCGAGGGCGAGGTGAACTCAGAGCCTGTCGTTCAGGCGGAGCTTTCCAGCGCCATCGGCAACAACACGATCCTGGCGCGCTACTACCACGCGAACGTCAATCGGTTGATCGACGGTGGATCGGATAGCCCGTACGTCCCGGTCGTGCAAGACTACACGTACTACGGCGTCAATCACGAAAGCGCGAATTACACGACGTACAACGGCGCCGCCTTGCCGACGGCGTTCTTCTCCTACTACCGGCAGTTCGAACTCGACAAGCTCAACGGATGGTCGTTCGAGTTTACGCATCCGTACGGAGAGGGCAACGAAACGACCCTCAGCGCTGAGTCGACGGACTACCAAACGAACGGCGTAGGAAGCCTCTCTGGGTGTTCGCCGGGTTCGAACGCGGCGGGACAGTTCACGGGGCTCAGCTGCCCCGCACTCGATCCGTACCCCGGGCTCGCCGCGCCGTCGACGACGGTTCCAGGCGGCTCGAGCCAGATCATGAACACGTACATGCTGCGGAACATCATCAATGTGAGTCCGACGCTGCAGTGGACGTTGTCGCTCTACGACAACACGTACCACAACACGTTTGCCAACGAGTGCATCTTCACGGCCGGCTGGTATGGCCAGAACGGCAGCAACCTCAACAAGCAGGGCGCTTCGTGCTCGCCGTACGGAACGAATGTCGCCTGGGCGACGACGAATCAGTCACATTTGGACGAGCGTACGGCGCTCGAATGGCGTCCTCGGCCAAACCTGGCCGTGCGACTGTCAGCTGGCTCGAGTATCGCTCCTGAGTACCTCGCGGAGCTGACGCGGCCGCTCGGGTACCCATCGTGCCCGTTCGGTTGCGGCGGCGCGGTGACAATCAATGCCCCTAACTCGAACCTCCACCCCGAGACGTCGTGGGGCTACGATCTCGGCTCTGACTATCGGTTCGGCGACGGTGACACGGTGGCATCGGTCGACTTCTACATGACGAACCTCTTTAACCACTTCATCACGTCGGTGTACAGTAGCGGCTTGTTCTGCACGAACGCCCTCTATCCGGGCTCGAACTGCGGCACCACGCCGGTTCCAATCTACTACAGCCAAAACCAAAACGTGTCCAACGCACGGTTCGAAGGCGCGGAGCTCGGCTTCAGGCATACTCCCGAGCACGGCATCGGTTTCGACCTGACAACGTCGCTAGAGCATGCGTACGCGTACAATCTCGCGCCGGGCTTCTACTGCATGCCGGTGTCGGGCCATCCCGGTCTGCCGTGTATTCCCGAAAACTACAATACGAACCTCAACATCATCGCCGGCGGCCAGTTCGAGGGCAACGCGAGCTTCGCCGGATCGTACTACTGCGGAACATGGGCTGCGCCGCACTACCACAACGCGGCCTTCCCGTTCACGTGCAGCGACAGCCCGAACGGCTTCTCGAACACGAACATCCCCTACCTTACGGGGCACGCCGAGATAAACTGGACCGGGCGAGGCGGATGGCGTGCCGTGTTCGGCAGCACGTTCTTAGGCAAGAACAACTCGTTCAACGCACCACCGTTCTGGATCACGTACGCGTCGCTTCGCGTGCCGATCAATAGCGCGTTGTCGCTCCAAGTCTCCGGAGATAACATCTTCAACTCGCTGCCGGGTTACTACGAGTACATCGGCACCGGCGTGAACTACGGTCTGGCAAATGGCCAGCAAGCGGCGTCGATCGAGAACCAGCTCGGTCCCGCCGTATGGCACGTCGAGTTGACGAAAACGTTCACCGGGCCCTAAAACGGAGAAAGAACGATGAGATTGCGGGCTTCGCTTCGGCGCAGCCCGCTTTTCTTTGCTCTTAGAACGGCTTCTCGCCGGCGAGTTCGAGCACGATCCCCCACTCGCGTTCGGTCACCGGCTGAACCGAGAGACGCCCTCGGCGCAGCAGCACCATGCCGTCGAGGCGCGGCTCGGCACGCATCTGCGCGAGCATAACGGGGCGCTGGAGCCTCTGGATGTACTCGACGTCGACCATGTACCACTTTGGACGATCGGGACGCGACGTTGCGTCGTAGTACTCACTGCTCTCGTCGAACTGCGTGAAGTCAGGGTATGCCATCCGGGCGACGCGGCAGATGCCGACGGCGCATGGCTGCGGAATCGACGAGTGATAGAAGAAGCCGAGGTCGCCTGCGTGCATTGCCTTCATGTTGTTGCGCGCCTGCCAGTTCCGTACTCCGGTCCAAGGAGTCGTTCCGTCACGCTTGAGTTGATCGAGCCCATAGGCGTCGGGTTCGCTTTTGAACAACCAGTGCTGCATGCGTAGGCTGTTCGTCGCGGTGCTCCTCGTATGCTTGGTGCCGGTTTGCGTTGCGGCGGCCCCGTGGCTCGTCATAAGCGACCTCCACGTGAACCCGTACGACAGCGGCCGGGTGCCGAGCGGCTACGGCTTCGACACGAACTGGGCGCTCTGGTCGTCGGCGGTCGCGGCCATGCGTGCCGAGCAGCCGAATCCAGCGGTGATCGTCGTTGCCGGAGATTTCCTCGCGCATCACTTTCCCGCGCTCGTCCTCGCCCATCACGGTAAGCCCGCTGCCGTCGCCGTCGCGACGATGCGGCGGATCGAGCTGAGCCTCAAGCGCGCGTTTCCGCACGCTCGAATCGTCGTCGCCCTCGGAAACAACGACGACCCATGCGGCGACTATCGCATGCATGCATCGGGCCCCTATCTCAATGCGCTCGCGCGCGTTTGGCATCGTCCGCTCGGCAACGCAGGCTCGTACGTCGCAGCCCTTCCCAATGACGATCGCGCCATCGTCCTCGACGACGTCTACTGGTCGCTGTTCTACGATCCGTGCCCGGGAACGCGAAGCAACGCGCCGGAGCGCGAGCTTGCATGGCTGCGATCGGCACTTGCCGCGACACGCGCGCCGCAACGCGTCGTGCTCGTCGAACACGTGCCACCGGGCATCGATGCGATGAGCACGCTCGACGCGCACCGCTTTCTCCTCGTGGACTACATGCGCCAGGCCGATGAGAGCGCATATTTGAACGAGTTGCGCGCGCACGCGCCCCAGATTGCCTTCGCAATTGCAGGCCACGCGCATCGCAGCGACTTCCGCGTCCTCGGCGGCGTGCCGACGATCGTCGCGCCTTCCATTTCGCCCATTTATGCAAACAACCCAGCGTTTCTTACGCTCGCCGTCGGTGCCGGCGGAGCGCTACGCGATTATACGCTCGTCGCGTACGATGCGCGGACGGCGCGCTGGGCTCCGGAGTTCGATTTCGATCGTGTCTACGGCGCGCGCCGCGTCGACGTCGCGACGATGCTTGCCGCCCACGCTGCTATCGAGCGTGATGCAACCGTGCGGCAGCGTTGGGCAGCCTCTCTCGTCGCAGGCTCGCCGGTCGCCGAGGTCGATGCCGGCGACTGGCGCGCGGCATGGTGCGCGCAAACGACGGCCGGGGCGCAGTTCGAACAATGCGCGCATCTGCGCAGGCGGCTGCTCGTCATTCCGATCGTGGGAGCGCTTCTTGCGATCATCATCCTCGCAAGCGTCGCCCTCATCGTCCTGCGCGCCGGAAGCTTCCGCTTGCGCTAAGTTGTGGTATGCTACAAACGATGATGGATGCGATGCAGCAACGCCGCGTGATACGCTCGCAGGGCGAAGGTTGGGAGAACGTCGAGCCTGAGGGATACCGGCCCGGTGCGGCGGTCGGCGTAGAGCGTCACACGATTCTCGGCGGACGTAAGAGCGACCCGGCGCAGCCCGGTCCTCGCATGGAACTGCGCTACTTCGAGCTTGCGCCCGGAGCGGTCTCGCGCATGGAGAAGCACGAGCACGAGCATTACGTGTTGATTCGGCGCGGCGCCGGTTATGCGATCGTCGGCGAGAGCGTCTCGGCCGTCGGCCCGAACGACGTCGTGTACGTCGCGCCGTTCGAGATCCATCAGTTTCTCAATCGCGGCGACGAGCCGTTCGGCTTCTACTGCATCGTCGACGCCTGTCGAGACGTTCCGCAGGAACCTTCCGAAGAGGACATCGCACGACTCAAAGACACGCCGGCGGGAGCAGTCGCAAAGCCGTTTGCGGTTCCGCTGCCTTCGAGGTTGCGCTCGTGAGCGTCAAGGTCTACGGCTGCAACCACATCGCAATCGAGGTCGACGACGTCGAACGGGCGGTCGCCTTTTACGAAGACGTGTTCGGGTTGCAGAAACTCGACGAGGGCGAAGGCGATGCGTTCTTCAAGCTCGGCGAACATCAATTTCTCGCCATGTTCGAGCGTACGAAGAGCGAGCGCGACGTCGTGCGCCACTTCGGGCTGATCGTCCACGACGAGTCGCAGATCGCCGGCCTGCGCACAAAGCTCACGGAGAAGTACGGCATCGCATTGATACCGGGCTTTCGCTGCGACTTCCACGATCCGTTTGGGAATCGCGTGCAGGTCGTCGATCTGCATGACGAGTCGCTCGTGTGGCTGCTGCCCTATCAGGAAGTGCAGAAGGCGGGTTTGCGACCGGTCTAGAGCGCGCGTTCGGGGCCGGTTTCAACGGGACGCGACGGGTCGGACGACCATTCGCTCCACGAGCCCGCGTAGAGACGCGCGTTGTGCAGGCCGGCGATCTCCATCGCGAGCGCGTTCACGCTCGCCGAGACACCAGAGCCGCATTGGTTGACGATGTTCTCAGGAGCACCGAAGCGTGCGAACTCGCTGCGCAGCCGTGCGGGCGATTTGAATCGCCCGTGTTCGTCGTAGTTCTCTTTATACCAGCGATTGCGCGCTCCCGGTATGTGACCGGCAGCGCGATCGAGCGGCTCGCTCTCGCCGCGAAAGCGTTCACCCGAACGCGCGTCGACGATCTGCATCGCGGAGGAGCTGAGTTGCGAGGACACCTCGCTCATCCTGGCGACGAGATCGGGGCGAAGGTCGATCGAGAGCAGCGCGGGAGCTGCGCTTCGCGCGAGCGCAGGTGCATGGCTCACCGAGTACCCGGCGTCGCGCCACGCTGCCATGCCGCCGTCCAATACGGCAGCGCGGTCGTGACCAATCCAGCGGCAGAGAAACCAAAGACGCGCTGCATACATGTCGCCGCCGTCGTCGTAGGCGACGACCTGCGTCGTATCCTCAACGCCAAATGTTTGCAGAAGCGCCGCGAAGGCTTGTGGATCCGGGAGCGGATGGCGCCCGTTGCTTCCCGTCTTCGCTCCAGCGAGATCGCGCTCGAGATCGGCATAGAAGGCCCCTGGTATGTGCCCGGCATCGTACGCACGCCGCCCAGCTTCTCGATCTTGCAGATTGAAGCGACAGTCGACGGCGACCCACGACGCATCGCCGAGATACCGTTGCAGCGTCGTTGGCGCGACGATCGTGTCAAACACTCTTGCGGATGCTGATCGTGGGCTTCTCCCGGGCGGGGCCGCCGAACGTCTTTGCAAGCAGTTGCTGCAGCTCACCGTTCTCCGCCATTGGGCCGAGCACGTCGGTGTCGCCGTAGAACGTACCGCCGATGAAGACCTTCGGCAATGTCGGCCACTCGGTCATCTGCGACAGCGCTTCGCGCTTGGGCACATTTTCGAGAACGTCGATGACTTCGTACGGATAGCCCAGCCGGTTGAAGAACTCGATCGTCTCCAGCGTGAAGCCGCAGCGCGGCGCGTCTTTCGTTCCCTTGCCGTAGACGAGAATCTTGTTTTCGTCGACCTCGCGGCCGATCTCAGTCTGAAGGTCTTGCGACATCATTCCTCCGTCGTTATGGTTTTGAGTTCGACTGCGTGCACGCGCCCGTCCCGAAGTGCTTCGCGCAGCGCACCGTAAACGAGCTGGTGCTGCTGCAACAAGGTCTTTCCGGCAAACGCCGCAGAGCGCACGGTCACGTTGAAGTGATCCATCGTCCCGGTTCGATCGACGACTTCAACCGCGGCGTCAGGGATCTGCTGTTGTATCAGCGCCCCTAAGGAATGATTGTCGATCATGGGTTGAGCGGAGGGCGCGTGCCCCGTATGGAGTCAGTCAACCCGCGCGCTTCGCGAAGGGTTTCCGGTAGCCGCTCGGCGCTCTTGGCAAGCAGTGCGGTGATGCCCGAAGCGACGACGATGCCGGTAACGCCGACGAGAATCGCGGGCACGCCTCTCGCATGAATCGGTCCGATGTGTAATTCGAACGTCTGCTGCACGCGTGCAACTCCGCGAAAGAATTTTTTGAGGGTGCGGCCGCGTATATTCATTGAGTCTTTCTCGTTACGGCATGGCGCCGGCGAAGGCCTGGCGACGAGCGTGTCGTACGGATGGACGATGCGCGCGGTACGCTTGCACTCGCTCGACGGCCCCGAGAGCTTGGTGGTCGAGGAGATTGCCGTCACGGAGCCAGCAGCTGGAGAGGTACTCGTGCGCCTTCACGCTGCGGCACTCAACCACCGGGATCTCTTCATCACGCGGGGACTTTACCCGAAGATCGAGTTGCCGGTGCTGCCGGGGAGTGACGGTGCCGGAGAGGTCGCTGCGCTCGGAAGTGGGGTCGACGGCCTAGCAGTCGGCGATGCGGTCCTCATGGATCCCATGCTCGGTTGGGGAGACGATCCGGAGATGCGCTCTCCTGCATCGACGATATTGGGCATGCCGCGCGCTGGAACGTTTGCCGAGTACGTCTGCGTTCCGGCTGCTAACGTGTATCGGAAACCCGAGCATCTCTCGATGGAAGAGGCCGCTGCCATTCCACTTGGCGGCGCCACAGCATATCGCGCGCTCTTCACGAAAGGGCGGCTCCGTTCAGGGGAGACGGTGCTTGCTCCCGGTATCGGCGGCGGCGTCCAAAGCTTCGTCCTTCTCTTCGCGAAGCGAGCGGGCGCGCGCGTCGTCGTGACGTCAAGCAACGACGAAAAGCTGGCGCGAGCGCGTTCACTCGGTGCCGACGTCACGGTGAACTATAGCACGGAGGGTTGGGAGCGTCAGGTCAAAGCCGCCGGTCCGATCGATCTCGCCGTCGATTCGTCGGGCGGAGAGACGATCGCAAGGGTGTTAGGGTTGCTGCGTCCGGGCGGTCGCATCGTCTCGTACGGCGGCACGCATCCGACCGCAACGCTGAAGATGTTCCCCCTTTTCTGGAACGAACTTTCGCTCATCGGATCGACGATGGGAAGCCCGAACGACTTTCACTCGATGCTCGCGCTTTGGACGAGCGATCTGCGTCCGGCGATCGATCGCATCTACGCGCTCGACGAGATCCTTGAAGCAATGCGCCGTATGGACGAAGCAGCACAGTTCGGAAAAATCGTATTGCGGTTCCCTAAAAGCGTAGACGCGCGCCACCGGTCATCCTGAGCCATTCGACTGCGTCCCTTTGGGACTCCGCTCAGGACAAGCTCCGCGAACGTAGTCGTTTGTCATCTGAGCGTAGCGAACGTAGT
>DAHUYK010000064.1 GCA_027315245.1 Vulcanimicrobiota bacterium
AAGATCGCGACGGATTTTCGTTCGGATCGAGGAGCGAAGAGGGAGCGACGCCGTAGCGTCGTGACCGATGAGCGACGAAGAGCCGGGCGAAAAGACAAGCGCGATTGCACCTCTCATTCGGATGTTACAGGCCACTAGTACTGGTCAAGCTTGATGTTTCGTCCTTCGACTTCGCTCACTACGTTCGCTACGCTCTGGATGACACGTTCGCTCACTGCGTTCGCTACGCTCTGGATGACAAGAGTTTTAACCTACGCTCACGGTGGCAGGCGCGGCGCGATCGGCCTCGGCTAGGTCAGCAAGCCTTCGGGCGGATCGATCGTGATGCAACGGCGAGGAAGATCGATCGCTTTGACGATGGCAGAGACCATCGGCACCATTCCGCCGGAGAGCACGAGCACGTCGTTCGCGGGCATATGCTCGATGCGTTCGACGCAGCCGTAGCTGCGGCCATTTGTGCCCAAGACCGTGCAGCCGACAAGGTCCGCGTCGAGATACTCTCCCGGCTCGAGCACGATCGAGTCCCTTTCAACCATGAGCGTTGCGCCGACGAGCGGCGCTGCCGCGTCGCGGCTGCCGACGCCCTCGACGGTCAACAGCAGATGCGCGGCGTGCGGCCGCACCGAGAGCACCTTGAGCTCGCCGTTCTCGTTCGGGAGTTCGTAACGCACGAGCGTGTCCGGTACGAACAGCGCGCGGGCCGCGCGTGAAGTGACGCACTTCAGCTCGCCGTGAATGCCGAAGCACCCGACGATGCGTCCGGCGGCGACGTCGTCAGGCGTCGTCGCCAATCGGTTCTGCCGCCTCCTCGCTATTGAGGATGTCGACGCCGACGCGGCTCTCGGCGGTCGCTCGGACGAGCGTCCGCAGCGCGTGGGCAACGCGGCCGTTACGCCCGATGACTTTGCCGATGTCTTCCGAATCGACGACGAGCTCGATCACCGGCTCGCCCGTCTCATCCGTGAAGAGCTCCACATTCACGTCATTTGGCTTCGACACGAGGCGCTGCGCGAGAAACACGAGCAGCTCGCTCGCCCGGCGCGCGGGCGCCCATGGATCGGCGTTGTCACGCTGAGCTCTCGGACGCGACTGCGCGCGTGGCTCGTCGCCGCTGCGCCGGCGACCTCGTGCCGGTCGCCCGGACGGGCGTGCTCCCCCTTCGGGTTCGTCATCGCCATGCTCACTGCCGATCCGGCGGGCCGGAAGCGCCGATCTGCGTTCTGGTTCGGCGTCTTCGCCGAAGAGTCCGAACTCGTCGTCAAATCCGCTCATCTGCGCTAGCCCGCCTTGGCGGCTCTGGGAGCGCGCTTCGTCTCTCGAACGGGACCCCGGTCCATGACGCCCCGTTCGGCGAGGAGGCGGCGCACCGTCGGCGTCGGCTGTGCGCCCTTTGCGAGCCATTCCTTGGCTTTTGCTTCGTCGACGACGAGCGTCTTGGGTTCCGTTCGAGGGTTATAATGTCCGAGTATTTCAATGAAGCGCCCGTCGCGCGGCGATCGCGAATCGGCGACGACGAAGCGATACGTCGGCTGCTTCTTCGACCCCATACGGCGTAACCTGATCTTTACCACGTTTCCAACTTTCGTTCTTACTTTAGGGGAAGCCCGCGAAACGCCGCAGGCACGCGCCGGCTTCCGCCGAGCTGCTTCATCATGCGGCGAGTCTCGTCAAACTGTTTGACGAGACGGTTGACGTCTGACACCTGCGTTCCAGACCCGCGCGCAATACGTTTGCGGCGCGAGCCGTCGAGAACGCCCGGATCGCGACGTTCCCGCCGCGTCATCGAGCAGATGATCGCCTCGACCTTGCTTACTTCGGCCTCGGGGACGGTGAAATCCCTCGGCAGTTTCGCTGAGAGACCGGGGATCATCTTCAAGAGCTCGCCCATGGAGCCGATCTTGCGCACCTGGCGGAGCTGTTCGAGAAAATCGTCGAGCGTAAACGCATTGCGCGCCATCTTGAGCTCGAGCTTCTTTGCCTGTTCCTGCGTGTAGAGGCTTTGCGTTTTCTCGATGAGCGTCATGACGTCGCCCATGCCAAGAATGCGCGATGCCATGCGGTCCGGGTGAAACGGCTCTAAAGCCGAAACGCGCTCTCCGACGCCCACGAACTTGATCGGCGCGCCCGTTGCATCGAAGATCGACAGTGCCGCGCCTCCGCGCGCGTCACCGTCGAGCTTCGTCAAGATGACGCCGGTGATCCCGAGCCGCTCGTGGAAGGCCTTCGCGATCGCCGATGCCTCTTGCCCGGTCATCGCATCGGCCACGAAGAGTATTTCGCACGGGTGCGACACGCTCTTGATTCGCTCGAGCTCGGCCATGAGCGCGTCGTCGATCTGCAAGCGCCCCGCGGTATCCACAATGACCGTCGAGAGTCCGAGCCGCTGCGCGTGCGCGATGCCATCGGTAACGATGCCGGCCGGGTCGCCCGTGCCGGCCTCGAAAACCGGCAACCCAACCTGTTTACCGAGCATCTGGAGTTGAGCGATCGCGGCGGGACGGTAGACGTCGGCTGCGACGAGCAGCGAGCGGCGCCCCTGCTCCTTCAAGCGGAGCGCGA
The DNA here is from genome assembly GCA_027315245.1 of Vulcanimicrobiota bacterium. Taxonomy (GTDB): domain Bacteria; phylum Vulcanimicrobiota; class Vulcanimicrobiia; order Vulcanimicrobiales; family Vulcanimicrobiaceae; genus Tyrphobacter. Next base: position 2,560 of record DAHUYK010000064.1, read on the forward strand.
GCTTCGCAGCCTGCGTCGTCTTTCCTGAACCCTGCAATCCGACGAGAAGAATGACCGACGGCGGTGCATCGCTGAAATGCAGTCGGCCCCGAGCAGGGTCTGCCGGGCCAAGCAACGCCGCCATCTCGTCGTGCACGATCCGCAAGATCGTCTGCTGCGGCGTCAGTGATTCGAGAACGTCGGCGCCGAGCGCGCGTTCTTTGACGCGCACGACGAAGGCGCGCGCCGCGGGCAAGGCGACGTCTGCTTCGAGCAAGGCGACGCGCACTTCGCGCATCGCCTCGTTGAGCTGCTCTTCGGTGATCTTGCCGCGTCCCGTCAGACGCGAGAATATTGCGCCGAGCCGATCGCCCAGCTGATCGAACATGGCCGGTATAAACTCCTAGGCGTTCGCCGTGCTCTCGTCGATGCGTTTGACGGCGTCGCCGACGGTTTTTATCTTCTCCGCTTCTTCATCAGGGATGTCGATGTTGAACTCGGTTTCGAATGCCATCACGAGCTCGACTTGATCGAGCGAGTCCGCGCCGAGGTCGTCGGTTATCGACGCTTCCGGCGTCACCTCCGCCTCGTCTACGCCGAGCTGCTCGACGATGATCTTCTTCACTTTTTCGAACGTGGTAGCCATTGCTCTCCCTTCACATCACGACCCCGCCGTCGACGACGATGGTCTGGCCGGTTATGTAGCCTGAAGCTCCCGAACAGAGGAACGCGACGACGCCGCTGACGTCCTGCGGAGTTCCCGGACGTCCGAGCGCCGCCTGTTGCACGAGCATCTCCCGTGCAGCATCCGGCATCTTCTCGGTCATCGCCGTCTCGATCAGGCCCGGCGCGACGGCGTTGACTCTTATATTCCTCGAACCCAACTCCTTTGCAGCCGACGCGCACAGCCCGAGCAGTCCGGCTTTCGTCGCAGCATAGGCCGACTGCCCCGCGTTACCCGTCAGGCCGACGATGCTCGAGACGAGCACGATCGAGCCCGACCGCTGCTTCATCATCGGCCGTGCGGCCGCGCTGCAGAGGTAGAAGGCCGACTTCAGATTCACCTCGATCAGCCGGTCGAGGACGTCGTCTTTCAAGCGCACGAGAAGCCCGTCGACCGACTGCCCCGCATTGGCAACTGCGGCATCGAGCCGCCCGAAGCGCTCGACCGTCTCCTCGACGGCGCGCTCGACGGCCGACCGTTCAGCGACGTCGCCCGCGATGACGAGCGCGGCTGCACCCGGGCGCGCCTGCGCGCACAACGCCGCGGTCTCCTTGAGCGCCGTTTCGTCGCGCCCGACGAGTGCAATATCCGCCCCACCGCGGGCGAGCTCGACGGCAATGGCGCGCCCAATCCCGCGACTCGCCCCCGTTACGAGTGCGGTCTGTCCGGCGACGGTCACGCGCGCGCCTCCTCCGCGACGGCGTCGCAGAGTGCTCGCACGCTCTCCATGTCAGTGACGGCGACCGTCTGCGGCGCATTCGTTATACGCCGCATGAGCGGCGTCAATACCGCGCTCGCACCGAACTCGGCCACGAGGTCGAGGTCGTATGTGAGGAGCCGCTGCGCAGCTTCGTGCCACCGTACCTCGCCGGTGACGGAGCCTACGAGCGAAGCCGCGATCGTCTCCGGGTCGCGATACGCTTCTCCGTTGATGTTCGAGATGACGTCGAATCGCGGAACCCGGATCTCTGCTGCGCGAACGGCTGCTGCGACGCGCGCGACGGCGGGACGCATGAGCTCCGAGTGCCAAGCGCCGGAGACGTTGAGGGGGACGACCCGCTTCGCGCCGGCTTCGAGCAATGCCTCGCCGGCGATGCGTACGGCGTAGAGATCGCCGCTGAGCACGATCTGTGTAGGAGCGTTGAAGTTTGCGAGCTGCAGCACGTTGCCCGTCTCCTCACGCACGCGCTCGACGACCGGACGAACGCGCTCTGCATCGAACCCGAGCACGGCGGACATGCCGCCGCGCGCCCGCCCGGCGGCCTCGCCCATCGCGCGTCCGCGTTCGTCGACGACGTGGAGAGCATCCTCGAATGAGATCGCGCCTGCGATGACGAGACTGCAGAACTCCGCAAACGAGTGCCCCGCGCTCACGACGACGCTGACGTCGCTTGCGGCGAACAGCGCGAGATTCGCCGTGAAGATCGCCGGCTGGCTGTACTGCGTCTCGCGCAGCCGCTCGTCGGGGCCTTCGCGAACGAGCGCCAAGAGGTCGTAACCGAGAACACGCGCCGCACGCGCAAAGACGTCGCGAGCGGACACGGCGTGCTCGGCCGCATCGACAGCCATCCCGACGCTTTGCGAGCCCTGTCCGGGGAAGATCGCCGCAACCCGCTTCGTCACCGCAGCGCACTCCAACGCCAAACCACCGCTCCCCACGAAAGGCCCGCCCCGAAGCCGACCATGAGGACGACGTCGTTGTCGCCGATGCGGTTCGCTTCGACGGCCTCCGCCAGGGCGATGGGAATGGAGGCTGCAGAGGTGTTGCCGTACTCCGCAAGGTTGACGAGCACGCGTTCGCGAGGCAGCTCGAGATACTTCACCGCTGCGTCGATGATGCGCCGGTTCGCCTGATGGGGTATGAGAAAGTCGATCTCGTGCCGAGTCAACCCAGCGCGCGCGAGCGCAACGTCGGTTGCCGAAATCATGCTCGTCACGGCAAACTTGAACACCTCGCGGCCTTCCATCTGTATGTACTGGAGACCGCGGTCAATGGAGGCATGGCTCACCGGGCACCGCGAACCGCCGGCCTGCTGGAAGAGTAGTTGCGGAACGCTCCCGTCGGCACCGAGTTCGGAGGCGAGAAAGCAGTCTCGCTCCGCAGCTTCGAGCACGACGGCGCCCGCGCCGTCGCCGAAGAGAATGGCCGTCGAGCGATCGTCCTTGTTGACGATCTTCGACAAGGTCTCTGCGCCGACGAGCAACACACGGCGATAAACGCCCGAGCGCACGAGGCCGGCAGCGACGGTCAAACCGTAGATGAACCCGCTGCACGCGATACCGATGTCGAAGGCGGCCTTGCCCACCGCACCGAGTTTCGCTGCCACGATGCATGCCGTTGCGGGAAAGGCGTAGTCCGGCGTGACCGTCGCGACGATGAAACAGTCGACGTCTTGCGGGCGCAGACGAGCCTGTTCCAGCGCGCGCTTCGCAGCCTCGAGCGCAAAGTCGCTCGTCGCTTCGTCGTCAGCCGCCCAGTGGCGGCGCTTCATACCGGTCCGGACGGTGATCCACTCGTCCGTCGTTTCGAGCCAGCGCTCGAAATCTTCGTTCGTCACGACGCGAGCCGGCGCGTAACGCGCCGCACCCGCAATGCGTACTCCCGACAGCGCCAACCGTGCGGGCCCTATGCGCCCGAGTGTTCGCCGGCGACGTCGACCACCTGCCGCCCGTCGTACGTGCCGCAGCTCTCACATGCAAAGTGCGGACGCTTGGGCTCTTTACACTGAGGGCACTGCACGGTCGTGACCGGCTGGAGCTTCCAATTCGCTGCCCGCCGGCTGCGCGTCTTACTGCGCGGAGTCTTCCACTTTAAGTTCGCCACGTTCCATCGTTCCTTCTGAATGTCGGGGGCATCGTACTCCCATCGGCAAGGCGCTCAAGAGCACCTGCTGCGCTAGGTCCGCGACGTCGAGGCGCGTACCGACGATGACGTTCGCTTCGCCGAACGGATCGCTGCCGCCGTCTCCGTGCGTCTCGAAGCGCTCGTCGATTTGAGCCGCAACCGCAAACTCGACCCGGGCAAGACAGACGTCGCACTCGGCTCGCGCCCCGGCCGCGGCCTCGCCGCGGAGTTCGAGCCAGCCGCCCGCCGAGCGCAACTCGAGCCGTACCATCGCCGGACGATCGAAGACGATTCCCTCGAAGGTCTCGACGGGTACCTCGTCTTCGATCTGCAGCGTGTTGCGGCTTCCCGCGAGCAGCCCCGAGATGTCGACCGTGTGTCCCCGAACCAAACCCGCCCATTTTAGGCTCCCCCACCCCTCTTGTCAAACGCCTGCCCCGCAGTGATAGAGGGGCATGAGTTCCATGACATCCGCAACGCTTGCCCAGCACGGCGTCGCCTACTCGTCGGCCATCGCAACCGCCGCGCACGACCACGGCCTGGATCCTGCCCTTCTTGCAGCGGTCGCAGCACAGGAGACGGGCGGACCCGACACCAACGCCGGCCGCAACGTCGTCGGCGACGGTGGCCACGGCCACGGCATTTTCCAGATCGACGATCGCTACCATACTTTCGCGCGCAGCGATGGCGCTATGGATCCGCAGCATAACGCCGAGTACGCGGCGGGCATGCTTTCGAATCTCATTCGCCGCTACGGGAGCGTCCATCGGGCGCTGAGCGCGTATAACGCCGGCAGTCCAGATGCGACCGGCACGGTCACTCGCTGGAGCGACGGCGCGCGGCTCGGATATGCGGATTCGGTTTTGCGCCACGAGGCCGGCATCGCCGGCGCGCCGCTCTCGTCGGCAGTCGCGTCCGCCGGTTCTTCCGCGCCTCCGTCGCAGGCACTTCCAACGCTGAGTCTGCCGCCGCTCAATCTTCCTCCACCCACGCACCGCCATACCTTCCGCGAGCTCATCGGCAACGATGCCGCTGCGCCCGTCACCGAGCCGTCGTAAAGGAGCACAGATGTCATTCTTACTTCCACTTGCCATCGGAGCCGGCAGTTCGCTGCTCGGCGGACTCTTCGGGAGCGCATCAGGTTCCATGCAGAACGCACAGATGAGCGCCATCAACGCGCAGGACCAAAACTTCCAGCTCGGGCTGTACGCGTCGCAGATCGCGAATCAAGAGCAGCTTTCGCTGCAGTCGACGATGTTTGATCAAATGATGGATGAGCGTTCCGAGAACATGCGCGAGGTCAACACGCTGCGCAATGTCGACATGGCAGAACGCAAAGCAGACGACGATATCACCAAGAAGTTCATTCAGACGATCACCCAATGACGCCGCTGCTCTTCCCGACGCGCTGGCGCTGCACCGTCACCCGCGGTGCAGCCGCCTCCCCTCCGCAAGACCCGGCGGTGCAGCAGCGTGTCGACGCGCAGCACACAGCTTTCGACGAAAGCCAAGCGGAGCATGCGGAACTGTTGCGCGAGCTGGCGGCACTCGAAGATCTCATGATGGAGCAGCTCAAGAATGAGGACGAGATAATGAAAAAGTGGATCGCCATGATTTAGGCTTCGGGGAACAGCGCATTGCCTTACTTGCCACCGCAAATCACAAACCTGTACTATACTGAAGGCCGGGAAACAGATGATGAGCGCACAATCGCCGGAGCACCCATTCGATTACATTCGAGCAGCGCTCGAGCACATCGAGAAGCGCATCGATTTCGTCGAGAGCGCCCTACGCTCGCTGCGGGAAGAGTTCGAACGGCGCTTCGAACAAATCGAACAACGTTTCGGCCTGCAAGACAAACGCTTCGAACAGATCGACAAGCGCTTCGAACAGATCGACAAACGCTTCGAACAGCTGGATACGCGACTTGAACGCATGGAGCATCGATTCGACATTCTTGGTGACAAGATCGATAACTGGTTGCGGTGGTGCGTCGGTACGGTCTTGATCGTGGGCGGCGGCATCGTGGCCGCCATGATCGTCCGCGGGCACTAGCGGCGCGGGCGAGGAGCCGCGGCGCCGGGCGCGAACTGAGCGTGGCTCTCCGGGCCGTTAGCTCAGCTGGTTAGAGCGCATGCTTGATAAGCATGAGGTCCCTGGTTCGATCCCAGGACGGCCCACGAACCTGAGACTCGGTTGCTCGTGTCGACTTGGATGCGAACGTCTTCGAGCGCAGCAGCGGCGCGATCTTTCGAACCTCGGTACACGTCGCGTTTATGCCGTTCAACTTTTGGACTCGTCACGACGCCGAGAACCTCGCTGCTAAGATCGCGGCCTACGGGGTGAGGAATGCAATCATGCCGTAGGCCGAGCGACCCGAATCTCAGCGGCATCTATGGCAGCGGCAGCGCGTAAAGCATATCCTCGTCTGCAATGTAGAGCGTCGTGCCGACGATGACGGGTGAACTGCATGTGAAGGGCTTGGGAAAGCGTCGCCGCGATAGTATACGACCGTTGCCTTCGTCGATCGTATAGAGAATGCCGGCGGTGTCGCCCACGTACACGCGTCCGTCCAGCGCGACGGCGCTCATCTTCACCGCGGCCAGCGTCAAGATGGTCCACTCAGGCCTCCCCTGCCCAGCCTCGTATGCGGCGAACTTCCGCGCCGCCGGCAGCGATTGAAACAGTGTGTCGCGATCGAGCATCGCGGCGATCGCCTCTTCGTTGGTACCGACGTTCGTGAAATGCCCGGCGCCGGCATTGCGCCCCCAGACGAGGAGACCCCGAGAACGCGAGATTGCGTACACATCGTTGATCTCGTCGACCGTGGGCGGCCCCTTGACGCCCTGCGAATCTTCCACGTAGACGTCGTCTGTGCCCACCGTGGGCGAATCGTCGGCGTTGCCGTATGGCGCGCTCCAGACGATGCGCCCGTCAGACGCATGGATCGCGTAAACGCGATTTGGAACGTGCATCCCCGCCGCGAAGCCGAGGAGCACGTACACTGTGCCGTCGTCCGCGGCTGCCGACGCCATCGTCGACACGCCGCCAAGGTATCTGCTCCAAGCGAGTTTCCCCGTGCGCACGTCGAGTGCTCGCACGTGACCGTCGCCGTTCGCAAACACGACAAGATCTCGACCCCCCGCTACAACGAACGCAGGACTAGGCATGTCTTCACCGGCGGTGTGATAGCGCCAGCGTACGCGCCCGGAGGAGGCATCGAAGGCGACAATCTCATCGCCGCCGGGGACGCCCCAGACCAAGCGGGTCGCCGTCTGCAAGAGCGTCGCGTTGGTGCCCGTGCCGACGATCACATCATCGTCTTCGACGATCGGAGTTGTCATGGCGATGTTCGGAAGAGCTGCACGCCAGAGCACATGGCCGCTCCGGCGATCGATGGCAATCAGCTGCTTTGCGAACGTCTGCGCATAGATGGTGTTGCCGACGACGGCGAGGCCCCCGTTGATCTTTCCTCCGGCGTCGACGTGCCAACGGTAGCTGTGCGTTCCCGCAAAGACGGCGTTATGCGACGGATAGTATTGGTACATCGGCCACGCGCTTGGTGCAGCGCCGAGCAAAGCGATGCACAAACCTAGAGCGGCCGCTCGCCCTTCGACTTCGCTCACTGCGTTCGCTACGCTCAGGATGACAAGCGCGATCCTTCGCTCGCGATGACAATCGCGATGCTTCGCTCGGGAGCGACAAGCTCGGCGCGTCGTCGGGGCTATACCTTCAGTTCGACTTTTTCGAGCGCCGACATCGTGTTGACGACGTGATGGTCGAGGCGCAACTCTTTGGGCGTGAAGCCGAAGGCGAGCCCGAGCAGTTGCGGCAGATGGAAGATGGGGACGCCGATGTCCTTGCGCAGGACTTTCGCTGCGTCGGGTTGCTGTCCGTCGAGGTTGAGATGGCAGAGCGGACAGGGCGTCACGAGGAGGTCCGCGCCTTTCTCCTTCGCTTCGACGATATGCGAGCCGCCCATCGCGAGCGATTTATCACGATTGAACGTGAGCATCGGAAAGCCGCAGCACTTCGTGGCGCCCCGGTACTCGACAGGCTCAGCACCGACGAGCGCGATGAGCTGCTCGAGGTACGTCTTGCGCTCTGGCCGCTCTCGAATGCCGAGGTACTCCTCCGGCCGCAGAATGTAGCAGCCGTAGAAGGGCGCGATCTTCAACCCCGTGAGTTTCCGCTTGATCGCGGAGCGAATCTTGTCGAGGCCGATGTCTTCGAAAAGCATCCAGAGGAGATGCTTCACGTTCGCCTTGCCGCCGTACGTATAGCCCTGATCGCCGATGGTCGCGTTGACCTTCTCGCGCCGCTTCTCGTCTTTGCGCAAGTGGTAGTTGTGGTTCGATAGCACGCCCTGGCACGTGCTGCAGATCGTCATGAGGTCGGCGCCCTTGCTCTCGGCCATGGCGAGCGTCAAACCGTTGAGCGAATCGGCGAGCTCCGAATTTTGCTCCGAAAGCACGCCGGCACCGGTGCAGGGCGCTTCGGTGAGCTCCTCGAGCTGCAGCCCGAGGGGACCGGCAATTGCTTTCGCCGAGACGTAGAGTTCCGGGCACGCCCCCTTGGAGACGCAGCCGGGATAGAACGCAACCTTCACTTGAAACGGCCTCCGACCCGTTGGAAAATCGTCTTGATGCGCTGGACGCCGGGAATCTTATGGTGGATGATCGGCGGCAGCTTGCCGGCGCGCAGCATCGCGATCGCCGACGGCAACGTCTTGAGCTGCCTGACGACATTGAACATGCCGGTAGACTTGGGCATGAGCGTGAGCTCGTTGAGACGTCCGCTGCCGCGCACGGACTCCGCAAACGCGTCGGCGTGGCGCGTTCCAGCGTTGTTCGTGAACCCAGCGTCGACAGCCATCTTGCGAAGTTTTAGAATCTGCTCCAGGGGAGCGACGCCCTTGGGGCACTGCTGCACGCACTCGTAGCAATGCGTGCAGTCCCAGACGCCGCCGTCCTTGCTGTACTCTCCCAGGCGCTCCTTCGCGTCGGCGTCACGCGGGTCACCCGCGTAACGGTACGCCTTTGCGAGCGCGTGCGGGCCTAGAAAGTCTGCGTTGACTGCGAACGACTCGCAGTCCATGAGGCAGCAACCGCAGTTGATGCAACTTACTTCTTGGAGCAGCTCGTCCATGGCTGCGTTCTCGACGCGATACTCCTCGCGCGGGCCCGGAACGGGCTGCTTGTTCTCCAACCACGGCGTGACGGCGTGGTGCTTCTTCCAAAACGGATCCATCCCCCAGACGAGGTCACGGATCACCGGCATCGAAGGCGGCGCCTCGACGCGCGTCTTGCCGTCTTTCGTGCAATCCTGGAGCTTGCTCTTGCAAGCGAGGTTCGCGTGCCCGTTCACCCACATCGCGCACGAGCCGCAGATTGCGCTGCGGCACGCGCAGCGCACCGCGAGCGACTCGTCCTGATATTCGCGAATCGCGATAAGCGCGTCGAGTACGACGGCGTGCTCGGGCAAATCGACGGTGAACGTCTGATACCGGCGCGGCGGCGACTTGTCCCATGGCACCGGAAAGCCCTGCGGGGGCGACGCAGAGTCAGCATACGTTCCTTCCGGACTGTAGCGGCCAACCTCGATAGTAAACTGCATTAGTACGTTCGCACCTCGGGCTTCCAGCGTGTGATCGTGACCGGAACATACGAGACCGCCGGCTCGCTTCCGGGCGTGTACGTCAGGAGGATATGTTTGAGCCACTCCGTGTCGTTGCGTTCCGGATAATCCGTGCGCGACTGCGCGCCGCGGCTCTCGGTGCGCAGCAGCGCGCTCCGTACGACCGCCTCGCCGATGTCGAGCAGATACCCGAGTTCGAGCACGAACTGGAGCGCCTGGTTGAAGACCCTGCTTTTGTCTCCCACCCAAACCGATTCGTAACGCGCGCGAAGCTCTCCGATCCCTCGAAGCGCGGACTGCAGCCCTGCCTCGTCGCGGTAGATGCCGACGTTGCGATCCATCATCGTTGCAAGGTCGAGACGCACGCGTGCATGCGTCTCGCCTTTGTACGGCCGCGCGAGGAGCGCGCGCAAGCGCTCCTGCTCGGCACGCAGGAGCGACTCTCCGCCGGTCGTCGGCGTGACGTTCTTCACGTACTGCGCGGCGTGCTTGCCGCTTCGCCGCCCGAAGACGATCGTGTCGAGGAGCGAGTTCGCGCCGAGACGATTGCCGCCGTGCACGCTAACGCATGCGACTTCGCCGGCAGCATACAAGCCGGGCAGCGTTGTCACGCCGTTGACGTCGGTCTTCACGCCGCCCATCATGTAGTGCATTCCGGGGCGCACCGGAACGGGCTTCTCGACCATGTCGATACCGATGTAGTCGAGCGCGACCTCGTGAATCTGGGGAAGCTTCTTGAGGATGACGTCGCGTCCGAGGTGCCGCAGGTCGAGAAGGACGTTCCCGTCGATACCGTTTCCCTGCGCAATCTCCGTCGCCTCCGCGCGCGAGACGACGTCGCGCGAAGCAAGCTCCATCTTGTTCGGCGCGTACTTCTTCATGAAGCGACCGCCGTTCTTGTCGAGCAGGAAGGCGCCCTCACCGCGCGCCGCTTCCGTCATGAGGAATCCGCTTCCAGCGAGCGTCGTCGGATGGTACTGCACCATCTCCATGTCCATGAGCGCTGCGCCGGCGCGATATGCGAGCGCGTAGCCGTCGCCGGTGCAGATGAGTGCGTTCGTGCTCGGCTCGTAGAGACGTCCGCACCCGCCGGCAGCATCGATGACTGCCTTCGCGCGAAGGAGGTGCAGTTCGCCGGTGAGCGAGTCGAGCGCGACCATGCCGCGACAGGCGCCGTCTTCGACGAAGAGCGCCGTGCCGAACCATTCCTCATAGACTTTGACGCCCGCTTTGAGGATCTGATCGTAGAGGGTCATGAGGAGCGCTTGACCGGTGATGTCGCCGACGAAGTACGTCCGCGCCTGCGACGCGCCGCCGAACGCGCGCGTACCGAGCTTGCCTTCTGCGTCGCGATAGAAGATGACGCCCATGTGCTCGAACTCGATGACGTCCGTCGGCGCCTCCTCGCACATGACCTCGACGGCATCTTGGTCGGCGAGGTAGTCGGCGCCCTTGACCGTGTCGAACGCGTGCGACTCCCAGGAGTCGCCCTCTCCTATAGCAGCGTTGATGCCGCCCTGCGCTGCGTTGGAGTGGCTGCGAACGGGATGGACTTTGCTCACCACAGCGACATCGGCACCGCTGCGCGCGGCTTCAAGCGCCGCTCGCATGCCCGCCAATCCCGCACCGACGACGACCACGTCGTGATCGAAGATCATAGCTCCATCACCTCCAACAACGGGCCGCCTCTTCCCTGGCGGGCACCAAGCAGCATGATACCGCCGCAGAATGCCGGCTAATACGTCATTGGTAGGGCACGCAAGCTATTGGAGATGAGGGGACTCGAACCCCTGACATCCTGCTTGCAAAGCAGGCGCTCTACCAACTGAGCTACATCCCCAAAAATGCTTCGCATTTTCGGGGACCCCTTGTGCGTTCGAGAGCACTTCGGTGCTTCGCACCTGCGCGCCCCCGCTCGCGCGGGGCCCCAGATCTCCAAAAATGCTTCGCCATCGCCCCTTTGGGCATCACGTGAGGCTACCCTTAAGCAATATGGAGGCAAGGAGACTCGAACTCCTGACCCTTACGCTGCCAGCGTAATGCTCTACCAGCTGAGCTATGCCCCCGCGAACCCATCGGCTATACTACCATACGGAGTACGCCGGGTGACCGCTCCCGCTCGGCGGGAGAGGAAAGTCCGGGCTTCATTGGACAGGGTGCTGGATAACGTCCTGTCGGGGCGACCCGAAGGAAAGTGCCACAGAAACATACCGCGCGCTCTCACAAGGATCGCGTAAGGGTGAAATCGTGAGGTAAGAGCTCACGGAGTTCCGCGGAGACGCGGGCTCGGGTAAACCCCACCTGAAGCAAGACCGCTCGAACTCCCTCGCACGGCGAGGGACGGACGTCCAACCGCACGAGCCACGTCGCACCGAGGTGCGCGGTGACGCGCATCCCAGAGAGATGGTCACCACCCGCTCCGCGGGGACAGAATCCGGCTTACAGGCGTACTCCCAAACGCTTCCCGAAGATGTGACTATGTCTTCGCCCGTATGGCGCATTGTCGCGCTCGCTGCGATCGTCGCGGCCATCCTCTACGTCGGCTTCCAAGGGTACGTCGGGACGCCGGGGACGTTCGGGAACCTCGGGGCTGGCTCGGTCACGAGCCGCAACTTTCTCCTCGGACGGATCACGCCGGGCTCAAGTATCGCGCGTGCCGGCTTTCGTAGGGGCGCCGTCGTCCATTGGGTCAATTGGAGCCTGGCGACGCGTGCGGCGGTCGCCGAGCCGATGCCGGGATCCCGAGCGACCCTTGCAGCCGCCAACGGCGGCACCGCAACGCTCGTCGCGCAGCCGGCGCCGCGCGAAAGACTCCCCGCGCTGCTCGTCGCGCTCCGGCTTGCGTTCTTGTTCGTCGCTGGGTTTCTCTTGCTGCGCCGATGGCAGGAGCGCTCGGTACGTTCGCTGGCGCTCTTCTTATCGGGCTTCGGCCTCGGTCTCGGCTTGTCGGGCTCGAACCCCGTCGTCTCCTCTGCCTTTTCGTACGCTGTCTTCACCTATGGAAATATCGCGCTGCTCATCGCGGCGGTAGCCGCGGCGGCGGACTTCTCTGCGCACGTCACCGGAACGCCGTCGCGCGCCGAGCGCCTGTTCTCGCGCGTCACGACGGGCGTCGCCGCTCTCGCGATTCTCGCACTGGGGTATGTCGAGCTCTTGCTCCCGACGGTAATCAACGCGGTGCTCCGCGGACCACTCGCGTTGCTCGGGTCGGCGCCGTTCGTCCTCGCAATCGTTACCGTCGTCGCCGGATACGTCAACGCGCGCGGCGCCGATCGCATCCGAAAGCGCTGGATACTGTGGGTGATCGGCTTGGGTCTCGTGGGGCCGGCGATCGACATTCTCGTCGGCGCCTTCTTTGGCTACAACGCGATCGTCGACCAGTCGGCGCTCGTCACGATCGCTGTCATCCCCATCGGGCTTTCGTACGTCATCCTACGCCATCGGCTCATCGACGTCGGATTCGTACTCAATCAAGCCGCGGTCTTCGCGGGGGTCTCCGTCGTCGTCGTCGGCGTCGTCGTCCTCGTCGAGTACCTGCTCTCGCGCTACGTCGAGAGCGTCAGTCACGTCACGAGCACCGCTGTGCAGCTTGCCGTCGCGCTCGTGCTCGGCTTCTCCGTCAATGCGATTCACAAGCGCGTCGATCGCATCGTCGACCAGCTCTTCTTCCGCAAGCGGCACGAAGCCGAAGCGGCAATGCGCGCGTTCTCACTCGATGCCGCCTACTTTACCGACGGTACGGTTCTGCTCGAGCGAACCACTGAGACGGTCGAGCGACACGTGCAGGCGCTCGGAGCCGGCATTTGGTTGCGAGATGCGGCGTCGGGCGCATACCGAAGCGTCGCAGGCGACCTCATCGCGGGAGCGGTCGACCCCGACGACCCTGCCCTCGTGGCCATGCGCGCTCGGCACGTCGTCGTCGACTTGCACGGGTCAGGCTCGGCGCTTCCGGGAACGATCGCCTTCCCAATGACGGCCGGCGGCGAACTCGTCGGGGCCCTTCTCTGCGGCAGCAAGCCCGACGAGGAAGGCTACGCACCCGACGAGCGGGCCTCGCTCGAAGCGGTTGCCGAATCCGTCGCTCACGCCTGGGCTGCACTGCGCACCCGCGCGCTGCAACGCGAAGTCGAGCGCTTGCGCGCTCACTTGCACTCCGCGACTGCAACCGAAGGGGCCATCGAGGCCGTCTAAGCGAACAGAATATGATGCAATTCACCCCGGATATCACCGTCGACCAAGCGTTCCGCCTTCACGCCGGCGCCAGGCGCGTCTTCGCGCGCTTCCACCTCGGCGGCTGCTCGAACTGCGCGATCAGCGAGACCCATACGATCGGCCAGATCAGCGAAGATTACGGCATACCGCTCCCGATGTTGCTTGACGGGCTCAACGCGCTGTGGGATCAGGGTGCGCTCTCTGTCGGCGACCAGGTACGCATCCCGCAAGAGATCCGCACGAAGATTCCGCAACTTGCAAACGTCCCAGAGGTCGGCGTCATCACCGGCGCCGAAAACGGCGCGTACACCGCGGAGTTCGGCGACGTTCGGCTTCAGGGCTTAAGCGAGGATTTTCTTCCCGCCGCCTCCTAGGAACTTAGAGGAAGTCGACCGGCCTGCGGTTGCGAAAGCCTTCGTCGGGCGCGTGCCAAAATGCCACCTCAGGTTCACCGGCCTTCCAACAGAGATAGACCGGGACGTCCTCGCGATGCGAGGGAAAGTCGAGTAGTCCGAGGTCGATGTCCTTGACGATACAGCCGAACGACTCGATCCGATGAATGAGGCGCACGATCTCGCTCTTGAGTTCTCCGAACCTCGGCACGCCGAAGGGCGAGCGCGGCCGCGCGATGTGCGCCCCGGCAGCCGGCATCCCGTGCAGGGCCGGGTCGTTCTCGAGCAGTTTGATGGCGAGCTCTCGCCGATGCGCAAGCAGCTCATCCACGAGGGGCGCTATCTTCGGGATGAGGGCGTTGGCCCGTTCGGGCGAAAACCACTTCATGTGAACGTCTCCGTCATCGCTTTCGGCTTCAAGCACGGAATACCGCTGGACCTCGACCTGCTCTTCGACGTGCGATTTCTGCGCAATCCAAACTACGATCCGGCGCTCCAGCCCCGCACCGGCTCCGATGCAGCCGTTGCGGCATTCATCGAGCGCGACCCCGCCCTCGCGCCGTTTTTTTCACATCTTTTCCCATTGCTGGACTTTCTGCTTTGCGCGTATGCGACCGCAGGGCGCGAGTCGGTCAGAATTGGGCTTGGTTGTACGGGCGGACGGCATCGTTCCGTCTACGTCGCGGGCCGTGTCGGCGAGCACCTGCGCCTGGACGACCGCTGGCTCGTCTCCACAACGGCACGCGACGTGGAGATCGTCTGATGCGTTGGCTCCTGCCGGGCATGCGTCTCAAACGCTGGCTACTGCTTGCCTTCGTCGGCGGAATCATGCTTGCCGACGCAGCGAACCGCTGGGTCGTTGCACAAGGCAATGCGCTCAACGTCAACGAGCTTCTCGACGGAGTGGTCGCCGATTATTTTGCGCCCAGCTACCTCACATGGATCCTCGGCGCGCTCGGAGCTCTCTTGCTCGTGGGCGGCGTCCTGCTTGCGATGCGCGCGATCGTCCAGGGTGCGACGCTGCGAGGCGCACGCGAGCGCTCGCGTTTGCGCGAGGGGTACAAGATCGTCGCCATCGGCGGGGGAACCGGTCTCTCGACGCTCCTGCGTGGATTGAAGCGTCAAACGAGCAACCTTACCGCGGTCGTCACCGTCAGCGACGACGGCGGTTCGTCCGGCCGACTCACGAAAGAACTGGGCGTGCTGCCGCCAGGCGATGTTCGCAACTGCCTCGTTGCGCTCGCCGACGACGAAGCGCTCGTCACCGAACTCTTTCGTTATCGCTTCAACGAAGGCGAGGGGCTTTCGGGGCACTCATTCGGCAACATCTTCTTGGCGGCGATGACGGGCATCACCGGCAACTTCGACCGCGCCATTCAGGAATCGAGCCGCGTCCTCAACATCGTCGGTCGTGTGTTGCCTGCAACGCTTGGACGCGTACGGCTCTGCGCCGAGCTCGAAGACGGCACCGTCGTCGAAGGCGAGTCGCAGATTCCCCTCGCCGCCAAGCGCGTCGCGCGCGTCTTCTTGGAGCCCGCGAGCGTCGCTCCGCTCGAACAGGTCGTCGCGGCACTTCACGATGCCGACGCCATCGTGCTCGGTCCAGGTTCCCTCTTCACGTCCATCCTTCCCAATCTGCTCGTGGACGGCATCGCGAAGACGATCGCCAACGCTCCAGGTGTGAAGATTTATGTCTGCAACGTGATGACACAGCGGGGTGAGACGACCGGCATGTCTGCGGCCGATCACGTGAGGACGTTACTTGCCAATGCCGGCGAACGCGTCTGCGATTACGTCGTCGTCAACGACGAGCCGCCGAAGCGTCTCCTCGCGGCGTACGCCGAGGAAGGTCAAGGGCCCGTCATCCCCGACACGGACCGCATCGCCGAGCTTGGTTTGACGCCCGTGCCGGCCGGCGTGATCAGCGAGACGGAGAACGTGCGGCACGATCCCCACCGTCTCGCCAGCGTCGTTCTGGCGGTGATCAATCGCCACGTCGCTGATCGCGCAACGTTTGTAAAGCCGCTGAGCGCATATCGAAAGACAAGCAAGGTCGCGACGCCCTAGGACGTAGGGCCGCAGAAGCCGCGACAAGGCGCCCGCCTTCGCGAATGCGAAGGCAGGCGGCAATGACCCCGAAGCGTGACACGACTCAGCCGCTCTACTGCGAGAACGCGCTCGACGCAATCGGCCATACGCCACTCGTCAAGTTGGACAAGACGCTGGACGGCGCGCAGTGCCTCGTGCTCGCGAAGATCGAGTACATGAATCCCGGGGGAAGCGTGAAGGACCGTCCGGCACGTGCCATGCTCGATGCCGCAGAACAAGCTGGGCTGCTGCGCTCCAGCGGCACGATCGTCGAGCCGACGAGCGGCAACACGGGTACGGGCCTCGCGATGGCAGCGGCGATTCGAGGGTATCGCTGCATCCTCGTCATGCCGGACAAGATGTCGAAAGAGAAGGTCGACCTGCTGCGCGCGTACGGTGCTGAGGTCGTCGTCACGCCGTCGAACGTCGCAAACGACTCGCCCGAGTCGTATTACAGCGTCGCGAATCGACTCGCTGCAGAGATTCCTGGCGCATTTCAACCGAACCAGTTTCACAACCATCACAATCCCGAGGCGCACTACCACACGACCGGGCCCGAGATTTGGGAACAGACGCGCGGGACGATCACGCACCTCGTTGCCGGCATCGGCACGGGTGGCACGATATCGGGAACGGCGCGCTACCTCAAGGAGCGCAACCCGAGTGTCCACGTCGTCGGCGCAGATCCTGAGGGTTCGATCTACTCCGGCGACACGCCGCGATCGTACGCCGTCGAGGGCATCGGCTTGAACTATCTGCCCGAGACCGTCGATCTAAAGGTCATCGACGAGGTCGTGCGTGTCGCGGACCGCGACTCGTTTCTCATGGCACGGCGCATCGCCCACGAAGAAGGGCTACTCGTCGGAGGATCGTCGGGTACGGCGGCCGTCGCAGCCGCGAAACTCGCAAAGACGCTTCCGAGCGACGCGATCGTCGTCGTCATCTTTCCCGATTCCGGGCGCGGCTACATGTCGAAGATATTCAACGACGAGTGGATGATCGCGAACGGCTTCTTGAGCGAGGGTAAGCGACGCGCGACCGTGGGCGACGTGCTGCGCGGGAAGACGCCGCTGCCACCGATGATCACCGTCTCCGAAGACGACACCGTGAGCACAGCGCTCGATTTGCTGCGCAAATACGAGATATCGCAGATTCCCGTCATGCACGGTCATGAGGTCATCGGGAGCATCAACGACGTCGCGGTCATGCAGGCCGTCTTCGATCGTGCGGACATCATTCATCAGCCGGTGCGGGAGGTCATGGGGCGACCGTTCCCTTCGCTCGAGCAAAGCGAAGAGATCGACCGAGCCTACAAGCTGCTCACGCTGGCGAACCCCGCGATTGTCGTGACCGACGAGCGCGAACCGATCGGCGTCGTCACGCGCCAAGACGTCATCTCCTTCCTCTCCGACATCTCGGCGCCCGCGCCACACCATTAGGCGCCTTCGTTCCGTGCGCTTCTCTACCAAGGCGATCCACGTCGGCCAAGATGCCGATCCGGCGACGGGAGCGACGATCGTCCCCATCTATCAAACCTCCACGTACACGCAGGATGCCGTCGGACAGCACAAAGGCTACGATTACAGCCGCACCGTGAACCCGACGCGCGTCGCGCTCGAGAAACAACTCGCGTCGCTAGAAAATGCCCAGCACGCGTCAGCCTTTGGCAGCGGCATGGCGGCGACGTCAGCCGTGATGAATCTGCTTTCCGCCGGAGATCACGTCATCGCCAGCGACGATCTCTACGGAGGAACGTATCGTCTCTTCAGCCGGGTGCTCGAACGCTACGGCATCACGTTCACCTACGTCGACACGAGCGATCCGCAAGCCGTCTCGCCTGCAATCACGTCAAAGACTCGCCTCGTCTGGCTCGAGACCCCGACGAACCCGTTGCTCAAAATCGTCGACATTCGCGCCGTCTGCGATCTCGTTGCCGGACGAAGCATCGTCGTCGCGGTCGACAACACGTTCGCAACGCCGTATTTTCAGCAACCGCTCGCACTCGGCGCGAGCGTCGTCGTACACTCCACGACGAAATACATCGGCGGCCACAGCGACGTTCTCGGCGGCATTGCCATGACGAACGATCCAGCGATACACGAGACGATCAAGTTCCATCAAAACTCGGTCGGCGGCGTTCCGGGCCCGATGGATGCGTGGCTGACGATGCGCGGTGCGAAGACGCTTGCGCTGCGCATGCGCACGCATGCGGAGAACGCCGTGGCCATTGCCTCGTTTCTCGAAAATCATGAAAAAGTCGAGCGCGTGCACTACCCCGGCCTCGCCTCACATCCGCAGCACGCGCTCGCGACGCGCCAAATGTCCGGCTTTGGAGGCATGCTCTCGTTCCTGCTGCGCGTCCCGCAGGAGCGTGCGATGGCGTTTGCAGCGACGCTTCGCTACTTCAGCCTCGCCGAGAGCCTCGGCG
>DAHUYK010000073.1 GCA_027315245.1 Vulcanimicrobiota bacterium
CTGCGCGCCTCGCTGCAGATAGCGGCAGCGTAGTTCGTCGCACCACGCGGCAGCCAAGATCGCCGTATACGGCACGCGCATGCGAGGGTTCCGTCGCCCCGTCGCATCCGCGAGCAGTGCCCACAGCTCGTCGAAGGTAAGATTCTCTCCGCCGATGACATAGCGTTCGCGCGGACGCCCTCGTTGCAGCGCCGCGACGTGCGCCGCTGCAACGTCCTCAACCGCGACGACGTTCATCCCGCCGTTCGGCGGCCGTACGACGACCTTGCCTGCGCAAAAGTCCCGAACGAGCCTTCCGGTGGGCGTTGGTTTCGCGTCGCCGGAACCCATCGGCGCTGTCGGAAGGACGAGCACGGTTGGAACGCGCGCTGCGATCGCGGCGCGCTCCTGCTCCAGCTTCGAACGATGGTACGCCGATCCGTTCTGGGCGTGGGCGGCGAGCGTTGCCGAGCTCGACGTGACGACGGCGCGTTCGACGCCGGCGATGCGCGCCGCTTCCAACAAGCCGGCCGTGCCGAGGACGTTGACGCGATGCATCTCCGCGCGCGCCGCCGGCGCAAACGAGTAGAGCGCCGCACAGTGCACGACGTAGCCGCAGCCGTCGAGCGCGCGTGCGAGCGACCCAGGCTGCAACAGATCGCCGGCGACGATCTCGGCATCCAGCCGCACGTCGTGCGAACGCGCGAGCGCCCGCACTTCGTAGCCGGCCTCGCGCAACGCGCGCAACACATGGCCTCCGACAAATCCGGTGGCACCGGTGAGAAAGACGGTCGAGGGCACCCTACAGGTTCCTAAGATGCCTAGTGGGCGAACGCTGCCCGGATCGACTCCTTGATCGAACTCGTCGTACGCGCGACGGCGCTTGGTTCGTAACCGCAGTGCGCCATGCAGTTCTCGCACTTGTCGTTGCGTCCGCGTCCGAACTGCGACCAGTCGGTCTCGTCGAGAAGCTCTTTGTAACTCTTGGCGTACGGCGCGTCGCTCATGAGATAACACGGGCGCTGCCATCCGAATACGGTGTAGCACGGTATACCCCACGGCGTGCACTCGAAGTCGATTTTCCCCTCGAGGAAATCGAGGTAGACCGGGCTATGATTGAGGCGCCACTTCTTACGTTTGCCGTCGGCGAAGGCTGCGCGAAAGATTTTGCGGGTCTGCTCGACGCCGAGAAAATGCTCTTGGTCGGGAGCCTTCTCGTACGCGTACGCAGGCGAGATCTGCATCATGTCGACCTTGAGATCGTCGTTGAGGTAGTCGAGCACGGCGCGGATCGACGCCGGATCGTCTTGGTTGAAGAACGTCGTGTTCGTGAAGACGCGAAAGCCGCGCTCCTTGGCGACTTTGATCGCCTCGACGGCTTTGTCGAAGACGCCGTCGCGGCAGACCGACTCGTCGTGCCGCTCGCGCAAGCCATCCATGTGGATCATCCAGACGAAGTGGATCGAGGGCTTGAACAGATCGATCTTCTTTTTCAGCAGAAGCGCGTTCGTGCACAGGATCACGAACTTACCACGTTTCACGAGCGCTTCGACGATCTGCGGCATCTCCTCATGCACCAAAGGCTCGCCTCCGGCAATCGAAACGATTGGCGCGCCGCACTCTTCGACGGCAGCCACGCACTCGTCGACCGAGAGCCGCTTGCGCAGAATGTCGGTGGGGTGCTGGATCTTGCCGCAGCCCGCGCAGGCGAGGTTGCACTGCAGGAGCGGCTCGAGCTCCAGCACGAGCGGATACTTTTTCACGCCCCGCAGGCGTTTCGTGAAGATATACTTTCCGATGGCGATCTTCTGCGCAATGGGCATGCTCATGAACTTGTAGTTGCCCTCAAATCCCCGTAGCCCCTCTGCCCGGGAAGGGACGGCACGCCTGCCGGATATTCAAAGCCTTCGGCGATACCGCGCGTGTGGAGTGCCTCGTCGTTCGCAAGCGCCATCATCGCAAAGAGATGGCGATACAGGTGGTAGTTGATGTAAAAGTCGCGCGGAAAGCCGGTTCCCGTGTAGTAGGACTCGGGCCACGTTCCCGCCGTATCCTGCCGCTCGCGCAGATAACGCAGACCTCGCACGCAGGCTTCACGCCCCTGCAAGCCTGCGGCTTGGAAGGAGAGTACCGCCCACGCGGTCTGCGACGGCGTGCTATTGCCAACGCCGGCGAACGACTCGTCGACGTAGGAGTGGCACGTTTCACCCCATCCTCCATCTGCATTCTGACGCGACTCCAGCCATGCGATCGCCCGGCGCACCATGTCGTCGCCCGTACGCAGCGACGTCAGCGCGGCGATCGTGCACCATGTTCCGTACACGTGATTGACGCCCCAGCGCCCGAACCAGTTGCCCCCCGGCTTCTGCGTGGCGCGCAGATACTGCAGGCCGCTGCGGACCGCGGGATCGCGCTCGTCGCTTCCCAAGGCCGCGAGCATCTCGAGCACGTGCGCGGTCACGTCCTCGGTCGGGGGATCGATGAACGCGCCGAAGTCGGCAAAGGGGAGGCGATAGAGAAGCTCGCGATAGTTGTCGCGATCGAATGCAGCCCAGGCGCCGTTCGAAGAGCGCATCGCGACGACCCACGTGCGTGCTCGTTCGACCGCCTCGCGCACCTCCGCCTCTTCGCCGCCGCGCACGAGCGCGAGCACGACGAGAGCCGTGTCGTCGATATCGGGATAGATGTCGTTATGAAACTCGAAGGCCCAGCCGCCGCACTCGGGCGCTTCCTTGCATCGGATCTGCCAGTCGCCGCCGCTCGAGATCTGCTCGTCGAGCAGCCATCGCACGGCTTTGCGCATCGCCGGATGGGAACGAGCGACGCCGGCGGCACGCAGCGCGAGCACCGCCCACGCGGTATCCCACACCGGCGACATGCACGCTTGCAGACGCCAGCCGTTTGCGTCGTCCTGCAGGGAAAAGCCCTGCAGACCCTCGACCCCTTTGCGCATCACCGGATGGTCGAGCGTCATCCCCTCGAGGTTGAGCGCGATGAGCGAGTACACCCACGGCGGCTGGATGCCGCCCCATCCGCCGTCTGCTTCTTGGCGGTCGACGATCCAGCGCGTCAAGCGATTGCGCGCGATCTGCCGCCCGGGCTTTACCGGCGAGGCTTCGTAGAGTTTGAGCAGACGATCGAGCCACCAGAAGAATCCCGATCCTTGAACGCGATGCAACTCGCGTTCCGTACCCTCGACGACGATCTCGTTCAGCGTCACGCCGAGATCGCGCGTAGGACGACGCGAGATGACGACGGCCAGCGGGGCGACGGTTCCGCGAGCCCAGCACGCGTAGTCGTACAGGTTGAATGGAATCGACGGCGGCAGAAAGACCATCTCGGGCGGCATCGTCGGAATGCCTTCCCACGGATACTTTCCGAAGAGCGCCAGCCAAATCTTCGTGAAGACGCGCGCACGCGCGACGCCGCCTAGACCGGTGATGACCGCAATCGCTTTGCGCATGGGAGCCGACGCCGGGTCGACACCGAGCACCTTGAGCGCGGCGTACGCTTCGATCGTCGAACTGACGTCCGCCGGTGCTTCGTAGTAAAGCGCCCACGAGCCGTCTTCACGCTGGTTGTGCAGGATGTGCGCGACGGCGCCATCGCGCACCGCATCGAGGCTCACGCCAAGAAACCGCATGAGCAGCACGTACTCGGCGGTCATCGTGACGTTTGTCTCGAGCTCGCCGAACCACCAACCCTCCGGAGACTGCCGCTCCAAGAGCCAGGAGACTGCTTCCGGAACCCGCCAGTCGCTCATGACGAGATGATGCGACGAGCGGCTGCCAAACCGCTGCGTACGGCCGACTCCATCGTGTCGGGCCAACCGGTCCCCGTCCACGAGCCGGCGAGCGCGACGTTCTCGATGCCGGTTGCCGGGCCGGGATGCGCCATGCCGGGAGGGGCGCTGAAGGTCGCCTCTGGGCTCCGTGTGACGGCCCCCCGCTCCAACAGCGCGGCATCTAGGCCGAGCGAGGCACGCACCTCTTCCCACGCTAGCGCGACGAGCTCGTCGGTGGTGCGGCGAAGGTAGGCGTCGGCTGCGCTCATACTGCAGACGAGATACCCGGGAGCCTTGCGAAAGACCCACTGCACCGGCGATCCGACGAGCGCCGCGAAATCGAAAGACGCCGGGGCCCCGTTGTAGCGAAGGTGCACGTCGACGATCGGTGCCGGCGTGAACGCGTCGAGCGACGGCAGGCCGTACGGCGCTGTATCGCCGAGCAGTGCCAGGAGTTGCGGCGGCGTCAACGCGAGCACGAACGCATCGAAGGCGACGCGCTCGCCCTTCGTCGTGACGAGCGCGCGCACGCGGCGTGCGTCCTCGTCCAACTCCAGCGACGCAACCGACGACGAATGGTGCACGCGGCCGATGCGCTCGGCTGCGGCTTGCGCGATGTGCGCGAGCGGAACGGTCGAGAAGCCGAAACGCGCCGCAGCGGCGTCGCCGAGAAAGGCGGTGCGCAGCGTGAAGAGCGCCTCGCGAGCGTCCATCCGCTCGAGCGGCAGATTGAGCGCCGGCACGAAGAAGGGCGTCCAGAAGACGCGAACGGCCTCCGCGCCCTGCCGATGGCGTGCGAGCCAGCCGGCAAAACTCTCGTCGCGTTCGGCGGTAGCGCCCGAAGCCGCCGCGAGCGCACGTGCAACGTCGATCTTCGAGCGCAAGCTGAGCAGCCGGAAGCGCAGGAACGATGCAATGAGGTGCCACGGTGCGGGAAGCGGTGCGGCGCGCAGGCGCGAGGCGATGCCTCCGCGCTCGACGACGAGCGCGTCGAATCGCTCCTGCACGTAGAGGGAATCGCCGAATCCGATGTCGTCCACGAACGCCTGAAACGCGGTGCAGCAACCCAAAAAGACGTGCTGTCCGTTGTCGACTTCGACGCCGTCGATCTCGAACGACGTCGCGCGCCCGCCGAGAAGCCTGCTCCGCTCGAAGAGTTCGACGTTGACGCCCGCTTGCGAGAGGGCGTGCCCGGCGGCAAGGCCGGCGAGGCCGCCGCCTACGATTCCGACGCGCATTCCGTCGCCCTAGCGGACGGCGAGCCAGGAGCGCACGACGATGCCGAGCTTCTCCCGCGCCGAGAGCGAGACGCGCTCGCGCAGCGGCCGTGTCGCGTCCGCGCTGATGCGCCCTAAGATTCCGCGGTAGATTCCCGCCATGGACCGGACGCAGACGCCCGCACGATGCGGGAGGTAGTGCACGACGCGCAAGCCGTTCTCGTAGAGGCTCTCCGCGCGCGCGGCTTCGAACGCGACGAGTCGCTCCCAGCCATCGTTGCTCGCGCCTTCGCGAAGCTGCTCGCGTGTGACACCGAAACGGTCACGGTCTTCCCGCGGCAGGTAGATGCGCCCCATCTCGGCATCCTCGCGCACGTCGCGCAGCACGTTGATGAGCTGCAATGATATGCCCAGCTCCTCCGCGAGGTCGAGCGCCTGCGCATCGCTGTATCCGAAGATGCGCACGCACATCCGGCCGACGACTGCCGCAACGAGCCGGCAGTAGCCGCGCAGTTCTTCCCACGTCGCGTACTCGCGCGGTTCGACGTCCATTTCGACGCCGTCGATAAGGCCTTGAAGCTCCGATTCGGGAATGCCGAAGCGTTCGACCGCGCGGGAGAGCACGTGCATGACCGGGTCGGCGTAATCGCCTCGCACGCAGCGTCGCACGCGATCGCGTTGGGCGGCGAGTTTTACGCCGAGATTCGCGCGCGAGCGATGCGGGTCGTCGACCTCGTCGTCGATCTCGCGTGCGAATGCGTACAACGCATAGATCGCGAAACGCTGTTCGGCGGGAAGCGAGATGAAGCCCCAGTAGAAGTTCTTTGCTTCCGCGCGCGTGATCGCGCTGCAATAGGCCTCCGAAAGCACGATGTCAAACTCGTCCTGCGTCGCCACTGCGTCGTAGCGCTGCGATTCAAACATCCGGGGCAGCCCTACGATCGCGCGCCTTGTCGCTCGCGCTCAAGGTGACGGAGAGTAGCAGTGCCGCCTTCTCCAGCATCGACACGCGCGGGCGGACGGTGTCGCTGCGATAGCCCGCACGCTCGACCGCGCGCACGATCGCAAGACCGCCGCGCCGGTAAAGCGCGAGCTGGCGCCGCAGCGCAGCCGGCGCAATGCGCTCGAGCTCGCAACCCGAGGCGAG
The DNA here is from genome assembly GCA_027315245.1 of Vulcanimicrobiota bacterium. GTDB lineage: Bacteria > Vulcanimicrobiota > Vulcanimicrobiia > Vulcanimicrobiales > Vulcanimicrobiaceae > Tyrphobacter. The sequence continues at coordinate 6,128 of DAHUYK010000073.1, forward strand.
CAGCACGCGTGCCCGCTCGCAGTGCGCGCGCACGGCACCCACCATCCCGCTCTCACGAACCTCCCGCTCGACGAGATAACTGCGTCCTTTTGCGGTGTCCCACGTGACGTCTTGCGCGAAGTTGGCGAGCTGCAAGCCGATGCATACGTCGTCCGAGAGCGCCTGCGTCTGGGCGTTTTCGATGCCGAAGACACCGAGCACCATCCGCCCCACGGGAACCGCAGAGTACGTGCAGTACTCACGCAGCGATTCCCACGTCTCGTACCGTGCCGTCGATTGATCGCGGACGTTCGCGTCGATGAGATCGTCGAACGGTTTGCGCGGCAGCGCGTGCTGCTGGACCGTGTCGCGCAACGCCACGAGGACGGGATGCACGGGTGCACCGCCGTCGAAGAGAGCGTCGACTTGAGAACGCCAGGACGACAGGCGTTCGAGCGCGGCGCCGCCGCTCTCGTCGCCGTAGTCGTCGGTCGTCCGGCAGTATGCATAGATGCGCATGAGATCGCGCCGCACGCGCCCCTGCCGCAAACCCGAGACGATGAGAAAGTTCTCGTAGTGCTTGCGCGTCAGGATGCGGCAGTACGCGTCCGCCGCTCGAAGCTCCGCGTACTCGCTCATGCGTCGTCCTCGGCACGTTTCAGTCGCGTCGTCCCACGCAAGTCGGCAAGGCGCGCGGCACCGATCGCGAACATCGCGATGCGCAGCGTCTGCGCGAGTTCCCATGCAAGATCGGCAGCGGCAGCTTCGCTCGTGTCGGCCGCGCGAAGGAACGGTCCTGCAAGGCCTGCGACGTCGGCGCCGAGAGCGATCGCTTTGGCGACGTCGAGGCCGTCTTTCACGCCGCCGCTTGCGATGAGCAGCGCGTCCGGCGCGGCCGCTCGCGCGTCGACGATGCATCGCGCCGTCGGTATTCCCCAGCCGGCGAAGGCCGCAGCCACCTTGCGGCGGCGCGGTTCAGCGAGACGCTCGCGCTCGACCTCCGTCCACGACGTGCCGCCCGCTGCCGCCAGGTCGAGAGCGTGGACGCCCACGCCGGCGAGCGCGCGCACGACGTCGGGCGCGAGCCCCCAACCGACCTCTTTGACGACGACGGGAACGCCGATCGCGCCGCAGAGGTCTTCGATCTTGCCGAGCAGACCGCGAAAGCAGGTGTCGCCCTCGACCTGGACCGCCTCTTGCAGCGCGTTGAGATGAAGTACGAGCGCGTCGGCGCGCAGAAGATCGACGAGGCGGCGGCAGTCGTCCGGCGTGTACCCGCAGTTGAGCTGCACGGCGCCGATATTCGCCAGGAGCGGTACGCTCGGCATCAGATCCCGCACGTCGAAGGTCGCCAGCGCCTCGGGCCGTTCGAGAAGAACGCGTCCCGACCCGACGCCCATCGCGATGCCACAGGTCTGCGCGACGCGAGCGAGGCGCTCGTTCATCTCGCGGGCTGCCTGCGTTCCGCCCGTCATGCACGAGATGAGGAGCGGCGCGCGCAGTCTGTGCCCGAAGAGCGTCGCACTGCAGTCGACCTCGCTCAAGTCGATCTCGGGCAAAGCGCAGTGTTCGAATCGCCAGCGTTCGAAGCCGCTCGTCACGCCTTTGCTGCTGACGTCGCCTTCGATGTTGATGCGCAGGTGGTCGGCCTTTCGGCCGGCCGTCGTATCAGCGCGATCGGCTTGCAACATAGGTCGCCAACTCCTCGAATGCACGCAGCGGCTTGGGTCGAACGGAACAAGACGCGACGACGGAGACCGCCTTCGCCGCGAAGCGCGCGGGAGCGTCCCGCGTGAGTTCCGGACCGCCCGCAGCGTCGAGCAGGGAGCGAATCTGCGCGGTTGCAGCGTCCGTCCTTTCCGAAAAGGCAGCTCGCAAGCGGCGCTGCTCCGCCGGCGCCAACGCGTGGTACGCAGCGATCACCGGATACGATGCTTTACGCCGTCCGACGTCGCCGGCACTCGACTTTCCCGTGACGGCGGAATCTCCCCACGTGCCCAGCCAGTCGTCTCGCATCTGAAATGCGAGACCGAGCAGATACCCGGCTCTGCGAAACCGCCGCACGCTTTCCTCCGGCGCACCCGCAGCTATGGCTCCCATCTCGAGCGCGGCGCCCAAGAGCGCTCCCGTCTTCGCTCGCACCATGCGTAGATACCCGCGCAGCGGAACGTGAACGCGTCCCTCGAGCGCGAGGTCGAGGCATTGTCCTTCCACGACTTCGAGAGTCGCGCTCGAAAGCGCGCGCACGGCACGCAGCGTGCGCTCCGGATCGATGCCTCCGCGCGCGATCACGCGAAACGCAAGCGCGTGCAGGGCGTCGCCGGCGTTGATCGCCTGCGCCACGCCCCACACCGCCCATACCGTTGCACGGCCGTGCCGGTTCCGGTCGCCGTCCTGAATATCGTCGTGCACGAGCGTGAAGTTGTGCACCCATTCCAGCGCGGTGGCCGCGGGAATCGAGTCGTCCGCAGCGCCTCCGCATGCATCGCACGCCCACAGGCAGAGGCTCGGACGAACGAGCTTGCCGGCAAGACTCTCTTGCTCGCGGCCTTCTTCGTCGAGCCAGCCCATGTGGTAGCCCGACATGCGCCCGGTCATCGATTGTGCCACGAGCGCCTCTTGTCGCATCGCGTCAGCGATGCGACCCGGGTACGCGGTGAGAATCGACGGAAGCGCGTCGACGGGTGCTTGTGCGATCGAACTCATTCTCAAGGGGTTGGTCAGAGGTTCCTCAAGCGGATGAAGCGCCTTCGTTTCCCCGCTGCGCTGCGCCTCCCCCGATCGTTAAGGAGTGCCGATGTGCTCGACCGACGCCGTGGCGTCGAACGCGCAGACTCGCTGCGCGAAAGGCTCCGGCGCGCCGGAGGTAACGTACCGCGTGAGCGACGCGCCGGCACCGAAACCGGCCGCTGCAACGCGCTCTGCTTGCACGAGCGCAGGATCGATGCGTTGCACGCGCGACGCGAGCGCGCGCGCGAA
>DAHUYK010000083.1 GCA_027315245.1 Vulcanimicrobiota bacterium
GTGCGTGCGCTATGCTGGGGTCAGTAATCTACCGGGCGGAGGTAGAACTCGTTGATCGCCGTGTTCGAGAGCATTGCTGTCGTCGGAAGATGACGCTTCCAATGCGTACTATCGACGCGCCTGCGCACGAGCGCGATGTCGCCGGCGGAGAAGCCGCGCTCGACGAGCTGCTCGCCGGAGTACCCGAGAAGGATCCGCGACAGAATCGCATCGGCGCGCGCGTACGTGATGCCGAGATCGGCTTCGTCCGTCTGGTTCGCCTCGAGATCCGCAGTCGGCGCCTTCTCGATGAGGCGATCGGGTACGCCGAGATACCGGGCGAGTACCCAGACTTGCGTCTTGAAGAGATCGCCGAGCGGATTCACCGGTGGCGCGTCGTCGGCGTGCCACGTGTAGTAGCCGAGGAGCCGCTCCGTTTTGTTTCCCGTCCCGATCGGCAGCGCGCCGAGATGCGCCGACAGATCGAAGAGCGCGACCATACGCATTCGAGCCATGACGTTTCCTCGTCTCCGCGCATCTGCGTGCGGGACGTGTTTCAAGTACCCATCGACGGCATCGCTGATGTCGATCGTCATTCCTTCGCACCCGAGTGCATCGATGACGAGCTGTGCGTCGGAAAGGCTCGCCTGGCTCGACGTACGATAAGGCATGCGAATCGCATAGACGTTCTTCGGGCCAAGCGCGCGTGCGCAAAGATACGCGGTCACCGCCGAATCGACGCCGCCCGAGAGTCCGAGAACGGCCCGCTCCATCTTTCTGCGCAAGCGCAGTTCGTCACGAAGAAATGCAACGAGCCACGTGGTCGCGACCGCCGGATCGATAGCCGGCGGCTCGCACGTATCCTTCGCTGCTCGAACGACGCGATACGTCATCATCAGCCTGCGTCGGTCCCTCGACTTCGCTCGCTACGCTCGCTACGCTCGGGATGACAGGGCTGGTCCCTCGACTCCAGCCCTTCGGGCCTACGCTCGGGATGACAGGGCTGGTCCCTCGACTCCGGCCCTTCGGGCCTACGCTCGGGATGACAAGAGCAGGTGCGGCGGGCGGTCGGAAGAGGCAACTCGTCGTCGAGCAGCAGATCCGGCAACGCGGCGTCGAGGTCGCCGAGCAGCGGAAGCGACGCGCGAGCAACGTCGATCTCACGCAGATCCAACTCCGCTTCGAGAATGCACGGCTCCGTCGCCGGCGCGCTCACGATCGTTTCGCCGCGCGGTGAGATGACGCATGACGTCCCCGTCATGCCCTTTCCCCCTTCGAACCCGGTGAGCCCGGCGTACAGAATGAAGACGCCGTGCTCTGCTGCCGTCGTCCCGAGAATTTCGCGCCACCGCAGCAGCGATCCGAGTTCTCCGTCGCTTTCGATGCCGCGCCCGGGTGCGGCACTGGGGACGATCATGATGCGCGCACCTTTGATTGCTGCAATCGTGGGAACGAGCGCGTGCCATACGTCCTCACAGATGAGCATCGCCATCGTGCCGAAACGCGTCGCGAAGGTTTGCATCCGTCGTCCGCGCGAGAGAAAGCGCTCCTCGTCGAAGACGCCATACGTCGGCAAGAACATCTTGCGGTGTACGTGGCGAATGCGCGCCTTGCCGTCGGCGACTTCGACGTACGCCGCGCTGTTGTAGAACGTCCCGTCGTCGTTTTCGAAGAAGCCGCAGACCAGGTCCACGGGCCTCGTGCCGCGCGCCGCAGTCCATGCTCGCGCGAGATCGTCGGCGAAACGCTGGGCAGCAAGCGCAACCTCGTAGACGGCACCTTCGAGAAAGTAGCCCGTGAGCGCGGCTTCCGGAAGCACGACGAGATCCGTCGCCTCGTCGGCTTGCGCGAAGGCGCCCTGCAGGTTTGCGAGATTTTCGGCGTACCGTCCCTTGAGGGGCTTCGTCTGCACGAGCGCCACGCGCACGCGCTGCGCCTGGGCAGTGAGATTACGCGGTGGTTCCACTCGTGGCGACTTCCATCTGCTCGTCACCTGGGGCCTTCAGGCCGAGCTTGGCGGCACACTCCTCCGCCGGATACGTCCAGATTTCGGCAAGCGTCGGATGCAGGTGCGGGATGCGCATGAAATCCTGCACGGTGGCACGGAAGTGCATCGCGACGATGACCTCGTGGATGAGCTCGGAAGCTTGCGGACCGACGACCGTTGCGCCGAGGATTTCGCCGTTCTTCGCGTCCGCGAGCATCTTGACGAAGCCCTTCGTCTTGCCGAGGCACATCGCCTTACCGTGTTCCGCGAAGTCGTAGCGCCCTGCGACGTACGCCGTACGCGATGCGCGCAACGTCTTTTCGCTCTTGCCGACGCGTGCAACCTGCGGATCGCAAAACACGGTATGCGCGGAGAAAACGCGATAGTCGGGCTCCTCGCGTGAGGCTTGCACCGCGTTGCGCGCTGCGACCTCGCCCTGATAGATCGCGACGTGCACGAGCAAAAACTCTGCCGTGACGTCGCCGATGGCAAAGATGTGCTGCGCGCTCGTTCGCAGCGAGGCATCGATGCGCACCCCTCGCACGGGATCGTACTCCACACCTGCCGCTTCCAAGTTGAGGCCCCGGACGTTCGGCACGCGCCCGAGCGCATAGAAGATCTCCTCGGCCCCGAACTCGCGCCTCACGCCGCCGACATCGGCAACGACGACCTTTTCGTCGCCGCGGCGCTCTACGTGCTCGAGTCGCGCGCCGGTTACGACGTCGATGCCTTCATCGACGAACGCGGCGGTCAGGCTACCGCTCACGTCGGCATCAGCATGGCTGAGCAGCGCGCTGCGCACGACGATTGTCGTACGCGCGCCCATCCGAAAGAGAAACTGGCCGAGCTCACATGCCGTGTAGCCGCCGCCAAGCACGACGACGGACTTCGGGATCGTCTCGAGTTCGAGCACGGCGTCGCTGTCGACGTAACCAGTCTCCGCGAGTCCGGGCACGAGCGCCGGGGCCACGATGCTGCCCGTCGCGATGATGAAGTGCTTTGCTTCGAGGACGGCGTCGTCGACGGCGAGTGCGTGCGGTGAGAGAAACGACGCTTTGCCTTCGTAGAGCGGGAACGTCTTGATGCCCTCGATCCGGTACTCGGCAAACGACTGCACGAGCCGGCGTTTGCGTGCGGCGATGAACGGCATGTCGTACGTGGAACGCGCGGCGTCGATACCGAGGGCCTTTGCCTCGCGCGCGTCGTGAAGTGCGTCGGATGACGCGAGAAGCGTTTTGCTCGGCATGCAGCCGCGCAGAATGCACAGCCCGCCGAGGGGGCCTTCGTCGACGAGTGCGACGTTTGCGCCGAGTTCACGCGCCGTGCGCGCCGCGGCATAGCCGCCGGAGCCCGCTCCGACGACGACGACGTCGTAGGCGTGCCGCGTCATTGCGCGGCCAGCAGATGCGTCGATTCGATGAAGCGCACAACGCCGCCGGACTGGACGAGAATCGAGTGCGTCTGCGCGTACCCTTCGATCATGCGAACCCCGTGAACGAGGTCGCCGTCGGTGATGCCCGTGGCGCAGAAGAGCGCATCGCCCTTCACGAGATCGTCGAGGGTGAGAACGCGATTGAGATCGCCGAAGCCCATTGCTTTCGCCCGTTCCGCCTCTTGAACGTTGCGCGGCAGCAAGCGCCCCAAGAAGTTGCCTCCCAAGCACTTGATCGCAACGGCGGCGAGCACGCCTTCGGGAGCGCCGCCGATGCCCAGCGCAACGTGAATGCCGGTCGTCGGCAGCGCCGTCGCGATGCAAGCGTCCACGTCGCCGTCCGAGATCAACCGTATCCGAGCGCCGGCTGCGCGAACCTCGCTGATGAGGTCTTTGTGACGAGGACGGTCGAGGATGACGACGCAGATCTCGTCGATCGGCTTGTCGAGCGCGCGCGCAACCGCACCGATATTCTCGCGTACGGGCGCGTCGAGGTCGACGTGTTTCGCCGCCTTCGGCCCGACCGCGAGCTTCGTCATGTACGAATCCGGTGCGTGCAGCAGCGCTCCGCTATCGGCAACCGCGAGCACGGCGATCGAGTTCGGGAGACCGTTTGCGACGAGATTCGTTCCCTCGATGGGGTCGACCGCGATATCCACCTCGTAGCCGCCGCGGCCGAGGCGCTCGCCGATGTAGAGCATCGGCGCCTCGTCTCGCTCGCCCTCTCCGATGACGATGCGCCCGGCGATCGTCATGTCGTTGAGGCGCTCGCGCATCCGCTCCACGGCGGCGCCGTCGGCGATGTTGCGTTCGCCGCGCCCCATCCAGCGCGACGCAGCGATGGCCGCGCCCTCGGTTACCTTGACAAAATCGAGTGAGTTGATCATCGTTCTATAGGGTCCTAGGAGCCTGTAGGGTTATGGCACATTTCCGTCTTTGGTGCCGCATTTTATACGAATACTTCGTTGCTCATCGGTCATGAAGCTACGGCTTCACTCCCTCTTCGCGCCTCGCCTCCGAACAAAATGCGGCACCAAATCCGAAAACGGCCATAGCCCTACAGGCTCCTAGGGAGGCTACAAGGGAAGCGTACCGTTTCCTTTTAATGCAAGAGCTGCCCGTGTCAGCAGACATCCATACGCACCCCTCGCGAACGCATGCACTCGACGCAGGAGATTTCTTCGCGGCGGGGCGCCTCTCGGCGGCGCTCGTCCTCCTCGCTGGGGCGACCCTGGGTTTCTTCTTTTGGTACGGCGTCATCGTGCCGCTGCGACAAGCAGCGCTTGTCGAGGTGGCGCTCCTCGTGTGTGTGCCGTTCGGCGCCGCGACCGCGTACGTTGCGTGGCAGGCCTACGCCCGGTACTTCTCACGCCGCTCGGGCGTGAAGCTCGCGCATAGCCTGCGCTACGACGCGCTCACATGGATCCCGTTCTTCCTTCTTTGGCTCACGTTCGCGAGCCCTCAGATTTCAAGCGGCGGCGCTCGCTATTTTGCCGTTGCCGTCGTCGCATTCTGCCTTGCCAAGGTCGCCATAGCGGCGCGCTTCAATCAAACGGTGCGCGAGGTACTCGTCGATTTTCTCGTCACGCGCGCCGCAATCATCGTCATCGCGGAACTCGCCGCAGTCATCATCGGCCAGCGCCCGGGACAGCACGTTCAAGAATCGCGTCACGCGCTGCTTGCCGTGTGGGGACGCTGGGACGCGGTGCACTATCTCTCGATCGCCGCCCAGGGATATCAAGGGATTCAACCCGCATTCTTCCCGCTCTATCCGCTGCTCATTCACTTCATCGGACACTTCACCGGCAACGATCTCGTGGCAGGGCTGCTCATCTCGAACGCCTGCTTCTTTTTCGGCTTGCTTTATCTGTACAAACTCCTCGAGCACGAGTTCGACCGTACCGTCGCACGCCGCGCGATCTTTTACGTGTCGATCTTTCCGACGGCGATCTACTTTTCGGCTGTCTACACGGAATCGCTCTTCTTCTTCCTCACGATCGCGTCGTTCTATTACATGCGCTCTGGGCGCTGGCTGCTCGCAGCGGTTTTGGGATTCTTTGCGGCGCTCACGCGCGCCGAAGGATTGCTCCTGGCGCTCCCCTTCGCAATCGAGTGGTTCGCCCGGTATCACAGCAGCCCCCTACGCGGCGTGCGAGAGGCGCTCTGCGGGCTCCTCATTCCACTGGGGCTGGGCCTGTACATGGCGTATCTTTGGGTGCTGCGCGGCGACGCACTCTACTTCTCACACGTTCAGAAGCATTGGGGACGCACGCCGGCGATGCCCTGGGTGAGCGTCATGAACTCCTTCCACAAGATGCTCCATGCAACCGCAGGGCAGACGGTCGCAAATCAAGCGCTCGAGGTGGCGTTCACCGCGCTCATGGTGATCGTACTTCTCGCCGGATGGCGGCGGCTGCGTCTGTCGTACACCGCCTATATGGCCATTTCCATTCTCGTGCCGATGTCGACGTCGAGCCTCATGTCGATGCCTCGCTTCGCGCTCGTGCTCTTCCCCATGTTTGCGATTCTCGCGCGTTGGGGCGAGCGTCCGTGGGCGAATACGCTCATCGTCGCGTTTTCGCTTCCGCTCCTTGGGCTCTTTACGGTTCTCTTCGCAAACTGGTATTGGGTCGCGTGACGTGATCGCAGCCCTTTCGCGCAGGCGCGGGATGCGTCAGTTCTTCAAGTTCGCCGTCGTCGGTGCGTCGGGACTCGCGGTGAACCTCGTCGTCTTCACGGTGTTGCAGCACTTCGACCCGCACCACGCGCAGTTTTGGCACTTCGAGGCGCTTTACACGATCGGTTTTTTTGCCGGGGGCGTTTCGAACTACTACTTCAACCGCGTCTGGACGTTTCGCTCGACCGGCCACGTTCTGCGCGAAGGGGCGCAGTTTCTCTCGGTCTCCGTGGTGGCGTGGCTCGTCGGCGCGGGCGTTTCGTATGCCCTCGCCGGCGTGCTCGGGCGGGGGCACCGGCTGTGGCTCGCAGCGACGCTCGCCGGCATTCTCGTGAATTTTTTTCTCAACAAGTATTGGACGTTCAAGCACGTTGCCTAAATGCTAGAAGAAGGCGTGCGAAAATGGTGGCCGTATGCGATGGCTGCCATCCTTCTCGTTGCGCTGGCGTTGCGATTGCAGCACGTTCACGACCCGCTGCTCGATCATCCGAACTGGCGCCAGGGCGATACCGCATCGATCGCTCGCAACTTCGCACAGCTGAAGTACAACATACTCTATCCGCAGACCGACTACGACGGCCCGCCGCCGAACTATGTGGAGCTCGAGCTGCAGATTCTGCCGTTTCTCGCAGCATCGCTCTACAAACTCGTCGGAATCCACGAGGTCATCGGGCGGCTTCTCGCGATGCTCTTCTCGCTGGGCACCGTGCTCGTCATCGGACTCTTTGCACGCCGGCTCTACGCTTCGGGCATCGCAGGCCTTACCGCCGCGGCCTGTTTTGCCGTGTTTCCCGGCTCCATCTACTACGGGCGAACGTTTACCCCTGACGTCGTCATGGTGTTTTTTTTGACCGCCGCAATGTACGCGTCGTTCGTCTTCTTGCGCGACGACGAAAGCTTGGCGCCACGGCCGCTTGCACGCACCGGCGCACTTCTCACGCTGGCGTACCTTGCCAAGCCCGTGGCGGTGCTCGGCATCCTTCCGCTCGCAGGCATGATGTGGGAACGCATACGCGCAGGCCAAACGTGGCGCCCGACGGCGTACGCGGTGCTTCTCGTCGTACCGCTCATCGTTCTCGCGATCTACGATCACACCGTCGCTTCGCATGCGGAGTGGCATTGGGCGAGCGGCATCACAAAGCTGCACGTCATTCCGGCGCTCGTCGCCGCCTTTTCTTCCTTTCACGGTTTCGCGCACAAGATCCATCTTTTGTGGGGAACGCTGGGCCTTTTGCGCGTGACGATGCTCGGCACCGCCGGATTCACGCTGACCGTTGCCGCCTGCATCGCGATTCCCTGGACCCATTCGCGCAGTCCGTTCTTACTCTGGGGCTGGCTGATCGCGGGCGTGCTCTACGCGTTCGCTGTCGTCACCGTCGAGCGGGTCGACTACTATCTTCTTCCGCTCGTCCCACTCGCAGCGCTTCTCGTCGCCGGCGGCATAGCACGACTTGCGGATCTTTCACCGCCCTGGCTTGCGCCGGTAGCAGCGGGCGGCCTGGTGCTCGCGATACTCCTACAAGGCCACGGCGCGATCGCACCATACTATCACTACGATCGCGTCGCGTACGCCGACGCCGTGCTCGCGTCGCGGACGCTTCCCGCCGGAACGCTCGTCGTCATGGGACACTATGGACCCGACGTGCTCTACTATATCGATCGCTTTGGATGGGAAGAGGACCCCGAACTCTGGACGCCCCTCGACGAAGAGAGCGCGATTCACAAGGGTGCGCGCTACTACATCTCCGTCGAGGACAACCGCTTGCGTCATAACGCGGATCTCTGCGCGTGGCTCCAGCGCTTTCCAGTGACGCGCATCGGGACATGGCCCGTCTACCATACGGACCCGTCGCTCGTCTCGCCGCGCGCGGAGGCGTTCTGGGATGCCTTCCGCGCCGCGGACCGCGCCGGGCGGGGGCGCGCGTTTCTCGACGCGCGACATGCCTGTTGACCCCCTTGTCACCGCGTCTGCTCGGCGTGATTGAAGGACAAGACATGACGCGCAAGGCCATGAACGTTCCGCTCGACGAGCGGATGCCGCACCGCTTCAACGTCGCCGAATACGAGGCGATGACGCGCTACGGTATCGTGCGGCCCGGCGATCGTGTCGAGCTCATCGCCGGAGAGATCGCCGAGATGCCCGTCCAGAGTCCGCCCCACGCAGGCTGCGTCACGTACCTCACGTCGTTTTTCAGCCGGCACTGCAATGCGGCCACGGTGATGGCGCACGAAGCGATGGCGGTGCTTCCCGATTCCATGCCTGCGCCGGACATCATGCTGTTGCGTGCTCGCGACGATGACTACCGCTTTCGGCGCGTCGAGCCTGCAGACGTCATGCTGCTCGTCGAAGTTGCCGACGGGTCGCTGCGCTACGATCGAACGGAGAAACTCCGGCTCTACGCCGGAGCGGGTGTTTCCGAATACTGGATCGTCGACCTCGGCGCCCGCACGCTCGAGGTCTATCGCGACTCCCGCGACGAGACCTATGCAAGCGCGCGACTTCTGCGTCCAGCGGAGATGATTGCTCCTGTCGCGCTTCCGGCGTGCCGGGTGCGCGTCGGCGACATTCTTGGCGTAACGCAACGCTAACGAAGGTCTGCAGAATCGCGGTCCTTCGACTCCGCTCGCTACGCTCAGGATGACAAAAAAATGGTCGCTACTTCAGGCTAGGGTAGCGGCAGCAGCGAGCCGCTCGTCGCCGCCGGTAACGCAGCGGGTTGCGGACCGCCGGTTTGGACGAGTTCCCGGTACGAGATGAGCCGATTCGTCAGGTGGGCGACTTCGAGCTGCAGCTCGTAACTCTGCCTGATCGCGCGGGTGAGATCGGTGACGTCGTACGTGTAGCCGAAGCGCTGGAGGCTTTCGATGAGCAGCTTGTTGGCGGCGGAGAGGCGCTCGTAACTCAGCCGCAGCTCCTGACCCGCACGTTGGTACGTCGGGTAGTTTGAAATGACGATCTCTTGTTTGAGCTTCGCGCTCTCGATCTGCGTCTTGAGCGCATCGAGGCGCACGCTCGCCGGATCGACACGCAGTCCACGTGCGATCGTCTCGAGCCCGGAGTCAAAGTATCCGTGCGTGTACTGCGCCTGTGCTTCATCGGCGGATGCTTCGACGAACCCGGCCTGCGCACGCGGATCCCGCGGATTCACGCGCAGCGCCAACTGGTACGCAATCACCGCGTCCTCGGGGTTGTCGTTGTTCAGCGCGACGTCACCTTGATGCACCCGCGTATTGACGATCCAACGTTCGATATTTCCGGCACAGCCGCTCAGCACGAGCGACATGCACAGCACGATGGCAAGCTTCGCGACGCGATTATCTTCCATGGTTCACCAAATGTGCGACGGTCTTGATGGCCTCTGCCGACGGCCAAAGGATGATCTGCGAGAGCATCCAGCCGATGATCGCCGTCAGAGCGAGGTAGAACACCATTGCCTTGACGTCTTCGTGAGGACGCTCTCCCTTTACCGCTTCGTCCACGATCATCGAGGACGTCG
>DAHUYK010000104.1 GCA_027315245.1 Vulcanimicrobiota bacterium
GTCGCCTCGCTTTGGCCGGTGATGGCTACGAGGTGCGTGCAGTCCGTTCTTGGGGACGCTCGCCTCGCCCGTCGTAGGCTCGGCTCGCTCGATTCTGCGCCGCTCCCGCAGTCCTAGCTCCGCGGCGCATTCAGACGCCCCTCGAACGGACTGCACGCACCTTGTAGCCATCACCGGTCGACCTCGCCAAAGACGGGATCGAGCGAACCGATCGTGACGACGAGATCGGCGATGAGTTCGCCGGGAGCGATGATTTTGATCGCTTGCAGGTTGTACATCGAAGGCGGGCGCGTGCGCACGCGATACGGCCGGTTGCCACCATCGCTCACGACGTAGAAGCCGAGCTCCCCGCGCGGCGACTCCACGGCTTGGTAGACGTCGCCCGGGGGAACGCGGAAGCCTTCGCTCACGATCTTGAAGTGGTGAATGAGCGCCTCCATCGAGAGCGCGATCGTCTCTTTCGGTGGCGCCGCGACCTTCGTGTCCGCGATCATGACGGGCCCGGGCTCGTCGAGCCGGCGGCGCACCTGCTGCAGGATGCGGTGAGACTGTTCCATCTCTTCCAGCCGCACGAGGAAGCGCGCGTACGCATCGCCTTGCGTGCGCGTCGGCACGTCGAACTCGTACGTCTCGTAACCGCTGTACGGGAACGCTCGCCGTACGTCGTACGTAACGCCGCTCGCGCGCAATGACGGCCCGGTAACGCCCCACGCCACGGCGTCGTGCGCCTTGAGCGTCGCGACGCCGATCGTGCGGTCTTGAAAGATGGGATTCGCCTGCAGCAGGCCGCGCAGCTCGGACATCCGCTGGGGAAACTTCGCGAGCAGCGCGTCGAGCTTGTCAAGAAAACCTGCCGGCAGATCGCCGTTGCAGCCCCCGATGCGCAGGTAGTTCGGATGCATGCGAGCGCCGCCGGCTTGCTCTTGCAAATCGAGAATGTTCTCGCGCAGATCGAAAGCGTAAAAAAAGACGGAGAGCGCGCCGAGATCGATGCAGTGGGTACCGAGCCAGACGCAGTGCGACGCAATCCGCGTGAGTTCGGCGATCGCGACCCGAATGGTATTCGCCCGTGCGGGAATGCGATCTGTGATTCCCAGGAGACGCTCGGCGGCGAGCACGTAGCAGAGCGAGTTCGATTCGGGCGCGAGGTAGTCCATGCGCTCGATGACGGTCTGCGCTTGCGACCAGAAGAGGTTCTCCGCGGTCTTTTCGATGCCGGTGTGCAGGTAGCCGATCTCGGGATCGATCTTGACGACGTTTTCGCCTTCGATTTCGAGCACGAGCTGCAGCACGCCGTGCGTCGACGGGTGCTGTGGCCCCATCGAGAGCACCATCGCGTTGCCCTCGTGCGAGACGACTTCCGGCGTGAGCGGGGTTGCGGAGAGACTGCTCACGGTTCTCTGCGCTGCTCTTGCAGCGCGGCGAGCGTCTCGCCCGACGGTGGCGTTCCCGCTTGCACGTTGCTCTTGAGCGCGAACGCCGGACGGGGTGAGCGTTCTCGCGCGGGACCGCGTAACGGATAATCCTTGCGCAGCGGGTGACCCTCCCACGTATGCGGCATTTGGATGCGCCGCAAGTCAGGGTGGCCATCGAAGACGATCCCGAACAAGTCGAAGATCTCCCGCTCGGCCCAGTCGGCATTCGGCCAGAGATCGCTCGCGCTCGGCACGTGCGCGTGCGTCGCCTCGACGCCGCAGAGCAGACGAAGGCGCTCCGGCTTCGTGACGATGCCCGCTGCATCCGGCGAAAGCTTCAGGAAGTGATACACGACGTCGAAGCGCGGCGCGCGCAGCGGGTAATCCGCCGCGCCGATGTCGAGGAGCATCGTCCAACCCTGCGTGCGGAGCGCTTCCAGGCGTGCGCGAAGCAGCGCGGCATCGACGCGCTCGATTACAGCATCGTCGATCGGCGGACGCAGGCTCGGCGGGTCGATGGCGCCGCCGGCAATCGGCGGCGTTTGGGTGCTCGGCAAGCTCTCTCCTCTGCTCCTAAGGAAGCACTATGATCGCGCGAGCACGCCGCCGCGGCCGCCTTCGCGAATCTGCTGCTGAATGAGCGTGACGCCGTGCAGGAGACCGTCGGGAGTCGGCGGGCAGCCCGGAACGTAGACGTCGACGGGAATGATGGTGTCGACGCCCTGAACGATGGCATAGTTGTCGAATACGCCGCCCGAACTCGCGCATGCGCCCATCGAAATCACCCACTTCGGATCCGCCATTTGATCGTAGATGCGCGTGATCACGGGGGCCATCTTCTGCGCGACGCGTCCGGAGACGATCATGAGATCGGCCTGTCGCGGCGAACTGCGGAAGACCTCGGATCCCAATCGAGCGATGTCGAACTGTGGGTCGGTCACGCTCATCATCTCGATGGCACAGCAGGCCAGCCCCATCGTGAGCGGCCACACGCTGGAGCTCTGCGCCCAGCGCGCGACGTCGTCGACGCGCGCGAGGAGAAACTTCCCGGGCCCTACCTCCATTGGAAGCCGCCCTTTTTCCAGACGTATGCGTATCCGAGTGCGAGGACGACGACAAAGATGACCATCTCGGTCAAGCCGAACAACCGCAGCGCGTGCATCTCCACGGCCCACGGATAGAACGAAGCCGCTTCCACGTCGAAGACGACGAAAAGCATCGCGATGAGGTAGAAGCGGACCGGGAAGCGCCCCGAAAGCGGCGATGTCGGTTCGACACCGCACTCATAGGGATCGGACTTCTGCGGATTCGGCTTTCGCCGCGCGACCAGGCCCGGCAGCACGGTGAAGAGCAGAGCAGCGGCAAGGGCGACGAAGAGGTAGATGCCGACGGGCGCGTACGGAGTCATTCGCTTGTGACACTTTTCACAAGCGGTCACTATCCCCTGGGCGCTTCCGAAGGCGAAGCGCGCGCCCGAGGCGTAGGGTAGCGGTCATGCGCGCCCTTCCTGTCATCGTAGGCTTGGTCTTGCTGCTCGGTGCGAACGGCGGAGGATGCTCGCAACCGGGCGTCGTCGGCGTGCAGACCTACGGATCGGTCACTGGGCGCGTGCTCGACGCGTCGACGAATCTTCCGATCGCGAACGCGCTCGTCTCCGTCGGTTCGATCTACACGGCGTCCACGGACGGACGCGGCGGCTTCGTTTTGGCGCGCGTTCCAACCGGCCAGCAAGTCGTCACCGTACGCGCTCCGGCGTATTCGACGCTTGCGACGACCGTGAACATCGTTGCGGACCAAGGGGCGTCCATCGGTTACGCGCGGCTCGTGCCGATTGCGATGCCTGCAGGTATCTCCACGCTTCCCCCGCCCCCCGAGCCATCGGCCGCACCCTCCGCATCGCCGGCACCCATACCGACCGAGACGCCCTAAGCAGCGTGACGCTCTCCGATGCGGCGATGCTCCTGGCCGGCATCACCGTCGTCGCATGGGCGATGGTCGACGTTTTTCAGTCGGTCATCGTGCCGCGCGCGCCGACCTTACGATACCGCATCAGCATGATCGTTTGGCGCGGCATGTGGAAGACGTGGCCGCTGCTCGCGCGATCGCTCTACCCGCGCGACGAGGCAGCGCGTGAAGAGTTCTTCGCAACCTTCGCACCGTTCGCGCTCATCGCGATGATTCTCACCTGGGTCATCGTGCTGATCTTCGGTTATGGCGCGATGCTATGGGGGTTGCGCCGCGGTCTAGCGCCGTTGCCCCACTCCTACTGGGACACGTCGTACTTCGCCGGAACGTCGCTTCTCACGCTGGGGTTTGGCGACATCGTCGCACGTCAGGGTGCGGCACGGCTCGTCTCGCTCGTCGCCGGCGCTACCGGGTTTGGCATTTTCTCGATCACGACAGCGTACCTGTTCGCAATCTTCGGCACGTTCCAGCGGCGGGAGTCCTTCATCGTCTCGTTCGCGGCCCGCGCCGGCGCGCCGCCAAGCGCCATCGGCCTCTTCGAGGCCGCTGCGGAGACCGGCACGCAGAGCAGGCTCGACGATGTCATGCGCGACGCCCAGGAGTGGGTCGCTTCGCTCATGGAGAGCCATCTCGCCTATCCCGTGCTCGCGTTTTTCCGATCGAGCCACGACGACCAATCCTGGGTCGGTACGCTAGGCGCCCTGCTCGACGTCTCGCTCATCGCGGACACGATTCTGGACGACCGCGGTTACGGTGAGGCCCGCATGTGCCTGCGCATCGGGCGGCACGCCGTGCACGACCTTGCCGATTTCTTCGGCACGAACAGGCGCACGCGGGCAGCGTCCGGCATCGCGCGCAAGGATTTCGAGGATGCCTGCGATCGACTCGCGGCAGCCGGATACGCCTTACGCGATCGAGATACGGCCTGGCCGGTCTTCGCACGCATCCGGGGAGAGTACGCGGCCTATCTCGACGCCATGGCACACTTCTTTCAGATACCGCCCGTCGCGTGGCTCGGCGGCAGTTGGATGCCGCACGCGATGGCGTAGCGCAGCGCGTCGAGCCCCGTTCCCGTCTTCGCGCTTATTTCGATCGCGCCGGCGACGTGTAAGGCCGCCGGCGCAGCGTCGATTTTGTTGAGTGCGAGAATGCGCGGTTTCTTCTCGATGCGCAGCTCCGCAAGCAGCGTATCGACGGCGCGCACCTGACGCTCGCGGTCTTGACTCGACGCATCCACGACATGCACGAGGATATCCGCTTCGTCGAGCTCCTCGAGCGTTGCGCGGAACGCCGCAACGAGATCCTTGGGCAGGTCCGTGATGAAACCAACCGTGTCGACGAGACGTGCGTGACGCTCCGGTGCGAGATAGATGCGCCGCACGGTGGGATCGAGCGTTGCGAACGGCTGATCGGCAACGTATGCGCCCTTCGACGTGTTCGAGACGCCCGCAAGCGCGTTGAGCAGCGACGACTTCCCGGCATTCGTGTATCCGACGAGCGCGACGACGGGCTCTCGGCGATGTGCCGATCTGCGCGTCGCCCGCTGCCTCCGCACTTGGTCGAGCTGCTCGCGCAGCGTCGCAATGCGCGCGGAGATGCGCCGGCGATCCACCTCGAGCTTCGTTTCGCCAGGACCCCGCGTCCCGATTCCGCCACCGAGGCGCGAGAGGTCGGCGCCGGCGCCGATGAGATTCGATTGACGATAGCGCAGCTGGGCAAGTTCCACTTGAAGCTTGCCTTCGCGGCTGCGCGCGCGACGGGCAAAGACGTCGAGAATCACCATCGTGCGATCGACGATCGGCACGGGAATGATGCGTTCGAGGTTCTTGCGCTGCCGCGGGCGCAGATCGTTGAGGACGAGCACGATGCCGGCCCGGCACTGCACGATCGCTTCGGCGATCTCCCGCGCTTTGCCGCTTCCCACGAGCGTGGCCGGATCGACGGCATCGCGTCGTTGCACGATGCGTGCCAGGACCGTAGCGCCTGCGGCGCGCACCAGCGCCTCGAACTCGACGATCTCGGGCTCCAGCGGTCGCCGCGGATCGCCGACGTCGATGGCGACGACGATTCCGCGCAGTTCGGCGGGCGAGGCGTGCATCACGGCGTACACTTAGCGAGGCATGGCCCTTCGCCTCGTTCCCCTCGGGCTCGTCGTGTTCGCTGTCGCATTCGGTGCCTTGCTCGTGGGAGGAGCGCCCATCCCGGCGACCGCGATCGCAGGCGCGCTTCTTCATCCGCACCACTCCGGCGTCGACGCCGTTATCGTCTGGCAGCTGCGGCTGCCTCGCATCGTCGACGTCGCCTTCGTCGGCGCGGCGCTCGCCGTAGCGGGAACGTTGCTCCAGGGGCTCTTGCGCAATCCGCTCGTCGACCCGTACCTTACGGGCGTTAGCGCGGGCGCCGCCGCGGCCATTGCTCTGGGACTGCTCGCCGGCGTCTCGCCTGCGGCAACGCCTGCTCTCGGTTTCGTGGCGGGACTTGGTACCGCGGTGCTCGTTGCGGCGCTCGCTCGCCGTGGAAGCGGCCTAGACGCACAGCGCCTGATCCTGGCGGGGGTGTCGCTCTCGGCTTTCTTTTCAGCGATCGTTGCACTCGCGCTCGTACGCGCGCAGTCATCGAACGCCGCGAGCAGCATCGTCGCGTGGCTCGCCGGATCGGCTGCAGGCCGCACGTGGCACGACGTTGCGCTCTGCATTCCGTATGCAGCACTCGCGGCAGCGCTCGTCATTCCGGCCGTCCCCGCTCTCAACGTGCTGCGTATCGGCGAAGCACAAGCACGCGGCGTCGGCGTGAACGTGGAGCGCGCGCAGTGGCTCGTGCTCGCTGCGTCTGCGCTCCTGGCGGCATGCAGCGTCGAGCTCGCGGGGATGATCGGCTTCGTGGGGCTCATCGTTCCCCATGCCGGACGCCGCGTCGTCGGCTCGGATGCACGTCTTCTCTTGCCGGCTGCGGCGTTCATGGGGGCGGCGCTCTGCATTCTCGCCGATGCCGTCTGCAGAACCATCGTTGCACCCGCCGAGCTGCCCATCGGCGTTCTCCTCGCCTTCATCGGCGTTCCCGTTTTCCTCTGGCTCTTTCTGCGCGGGGCACCGGCGCGTTGATCGACGTGCGCAGCATTTCCGTGACGGCTGGCGGAGCGCCGCTGCTCGACGACGTGGAGTTTCGCGTCGGCAGCGGCAAACTCGTCGCAATCGTCGGGCCAAACGGCGTCGGCAAGACAACGCTGCTGCGTGCCGTCGCCGGCGTGCATCCGCTCGCCGCCGGAACCATCTCCGTCGACGGCTTGAAGATCGGGAGCGCGAGCGCGCGCGAGCGCGCGCGCAGCATCGCCTTTCTCGCTGCCGACGATTCGGCGGCCGACGGACTGCTCGTGCGCGAGGTCGTAGCGGCGGCGCGTTACGCGCACCACCGCTGGTGGGAGTGGCGCGAGAGCGAGCGGGACTGCGCGGCGATTGCGACCGCACTCGCCGAAGTGTGCATGGAACAGATGCAGGAGCGACTTTTCTCGACGCTCTCGAGCGGAGAACGACGTAATGTCTGGGTCGCGCTCGCGCTCGCGCAGGAGACGCCGGTGCTGCTTCTCGACGAACCGACGACGCATCTCGATCTCCACGTCGCCCAGCGCATGCTCGCGCTCTTGCGCGGACTTGCAGGCGGAGGAAAGACGATTCTTTGCGCGCTGCACGACCTCAATGAGGCAGCGGCCTTCGCCGACGCGATCGTTCTCCTCGGCGACGGGCGTCTGCGCGCCGCCGGTCCTCCCACGCAGGTTCTCACGAGCCCGCTGCTCGACGACGTCTACGCCTGTACCATCGAGCGCGTGCACCTGCGCGACGGGAGCCTTCGAGTCTATCCATCTGGAGTAGCTCCGGCAGCGCAACGTTAACCGGGTGGATAGCGGCGGCCGCCCTAGGATGGGGAATGAGCCTTCCTTATGAGAAAGACTCCTGCCAACGTTCGTGACGCGGTTGCCTTCATCAAGGAATGCGACGCAAAGATGGTCGACCTCAAGTTCACCGACATGCCGGGGACGTGGCAGCACACGACCGTACCCGCCGACCAAATCGACGAAGACGCACTCGGCGACGGCATCGGATTCGATGGCTCGTCGATTCGAGGTTTTCAGTCGATCCACGAGTCGGACATGATACTGAAGGCCGATCCTTCGACGGCGGTACTCGACCCGTTTCGCGCGGTGAGCACCGTATCGTTCGTTTGCGACGTCTTCGATCCGGTCAAGCAGGATCTCTACGAGCGCGATCCGCGCAACATCGCACGTAAAGCAGAGGCTTACCTTCGCTCGTCCGGCATTGCGACGACGGCGTACTTCGGCCCGGAGGCCGAGTTCCATTACTTCGATCGCGTCTCGTACGAGAACACGAACAATCGCGCTTTCTACGAAATCGACACGCGCGAAGGCTCCTGGAACTCCGCCGTCGAGCCAAGCGGGTACACGATGCGTCCCAAGGAAGCGTATTTTCCGGTGCCACCCAACGACACGCAAGCGGACGTGCGCGCGGAGACCGCTCTCGCGCTCGCGCAATGGGGCATGCCGGTCGAGATGCAGCACCACGAGGTCGGCGCGAGCCAAGCCGAGATCAACTTCCGCCGCGACACGCTCCTGCGCACCGCCGACAACCTCATGGCCTTCAAATACGTCGTGAAGAACGTCGCCGCGCGCAACGGGCGAAGCGTCACGTTCATGCCTAAGCCCGTCTTCGGCGATAACGGATCGGGCATGCACGTGCATCAGTCGCTGTGGAAGGACGAGGTGCCGCTCTTCTACGACGCATCAGGATACGCCGAAGCCTCCCAGCTCATGCTCTACTACATCGGCGGCTTGCTGACGCACATCGATTCGCTCTTGGCTTTCTGTGCGCCGACGACGAACTCGTACAAGCGCCTCGTTCCGCACTACGAAGCGCCCGTGAACGTGGCGTTCTCCGCGCGCAACCGCTCGGCGGCGATACGTATACCGGTCTTCTACAAAGGAAAGCCCGCCTCAAAGCGGCTGGAGTTTCGACCGCCCGATGCGACGGCAAATCCGTATCTCGCCTTTTCCGCGCTTCTCTGCGCGGGCATCGACGGCATCAAGCGAAAGATCGACCCGGTTGCCGCCGGCTTCGGGCCACTCGACGAGAACATCTACGACCTCCCGGCGGAGAAGGCTGCAAGCATTCGTTCGGTGCCGGGATCGCTGCGCCAGTCGATCGACGCCTTGCGCACCGATCACGCGTATCTTCTTGAAGGCGGGGTCTTCACGGAGTCCTTCATCGACACGTGGATCGCGTACAAGGTCGAGCGCGAACTGCGCCCGGTGGAGATCCGCCCGCATCCGTACGAGTTTTATCTCTACTACGACTGCTGAACGGCGCCGATGTCAGATATCCTTGACGTCGGAGCCGCTGACCCACCCGGAACGGCCGCGCTGCGGACCCGTCACGATCTTAACCTCGAATGCATCTTCGACGCCGAGTCCAAACGGTGCGACGACAAAGTCCGCAATGCAGCGAAGCACCACGGCTCGCGTTCCGCCGGCGACCAGAAGCGCTCGAGGCAGCATCTCTTGCGCTTCGTCGAACGTTGCCAAGTGATAGGCGCGTAGTCCAAAGCGCGAGTCCCAAACGAATACGCCGGGATCGTCGCCGGTTCCGTAGAGCACGACACGCTGCCTCGGATGCACGTGGCAGGAGGCACTTGCGGGTGACGACGACAGCGCCGCAACGAGGGCCAGCACGCATGCAGCCACCGCAGTCTGACGGGTCACGCGTCATCACCGGTGTAGCGCACGACGAGAAGCGCGAGATCGTCCCTGGGGCGGTTGCCGCTGCGTTTGCGCACGCCTGCACTGAGCGCATCCGCCAACGCTTGTGCAGCTGCGGGCGCATCGGCGATCCAGCGCGTGGCACCTTCCTCGCCGAGCAGAGCGCCCGAACGCGTGCGCGCCTCGGTTAGGCCATCCGTCGCAAGCACGACGGTATCGCCGGGATTCAATTGTATGGTGTTGCTCGCGTACGCGACGTCCATCACACCGAGCAAGGGTCCGGTCACCGGCAGTGGCTCCACGTGCGAAGAACGCCGCACATAGGCGGAATCGTGCCCCGCACTCGCATAGACGAACGATGCCTTCGAGCAATCCAAGATGCCGACGAGCATCGTCACGAAAAGCGACGGATCCTCGACACTCTGCTTGAACGCCTCATTGAACTCGTCCAGAATCTTGGCCGGCTCACGCGGATGCCGCAGCGCGATCGAGCGCACGGTGAAGCGCACGAACGCCGTTAGCACCGCAGCGTCTATGCCCTTTCCGCTGACATCTGCGATCATGACGAGTGCGTCGTTCGGCGGTAGCCGGAACACGTCGTACACGTCACCTCCGACGCGCAACCGGCTAGAAGCTGCGAGATACGTCGCTCCGACCTCGCAGCGCGGCAACGGCACGAATCGACTGAAAAATGCCTGTTGCAGCGCGTCGGTCACCGTTCGTTCTTCTTGGAGCTGGCGCGTCAGACGAGACCCGTAAGCGTTGTAGAAGATTGCCAGCAAACCGAAGATCAGCAGCCAAAACGTACGCGCGTAAGACGAGCGGTCGATCTGCTCTTGCGTGCTGTGCAACAGGAGAGCGCTCGTCTTGGCGATGGCCGCCTCGACGCCGGCGGCCGTCATCGCTTGGTAATCCGTGAACTCCTTATTCTTTTTGTCGACGGAGACGATGTTCGCTCCGCCGTGCAGGAAGAGCGGCTGCGCGATCTCGCGTCTCCAGTCGTTCTGCACCACGTCGTACTGACCGAGGAGCCCGAGCGCGGCAAAGAGGCGCTCCTTGGTCAGCGCATCTCGAACGTCGGTCTCCTTTGCCGCCCACAGCGACGATGCTTGTGCGTACTCCTGTGAGTAAAAGGTGTCGTGGGTGAGGATGAAGCCCCGCAATGAGTTCTCTTCGAGTATCTGCAGCCGCAGCATCTGTTCCAGGTCGATTTGAGCGCGCTGCATGTCGGCTTCTCGATTGTATGTTGCGGCAATGCTCGCGCGCGTTTGAAACGCACCCTGTATGGCGAGGCCGAGCACGAGCAGCAGGAAAAGGGTAAAGACGACCGTCCCTGCAACGCGCTCGCTCAACGCGGGTAAAGGTTTCAGGGCGACATCTCCGAAAACGCCGCCATGCCGTCGTACCCCGATGCGAGCATCTTTAAGTCCTACGACGTCCGCGGGATTTATCCGTCAGCGTTGAACGACGATGCCGCCTATGCGATTGGACGCTGCTTCGCACCGCTCATCGGCGCACGGGCGATCGCGGTGGGGCGCGATATGCGTCCGTCCGGAGCCGCGCTCTTCGAAGCGTTCGCTCGCGGCGCGACGGAAGCCGGTGCAGACGTGGTCGATATCGGCCTCGTGTCGACCGATGCCCTCTACTTCGCCGTGGGTAAGTTCGACTTTGATGGCGGCGTCATGATCACCGCCTCTCACAATCCGGCCAACTACAACGGGATGAAGTTCACGCGCGCTCGCGCCGAGGCGATCTCGCTGGACACCGGCCTGGGAGAAATTCGCGACCGGGTCGCGCGTGGCTCTCTTCCCGCCGCGGCTGCTGTGGCCGGTAGCGTGAAGCAGAGCGACATACTGAATGCATTTGCCGAGCACGCGCTGTCGTTCGTGAATCGGAGCATCATCAAACCATTTCGTATCGCGATCGACGCCGGCAACGGCATGGCAGGCAAGACCGTCCCCTACGTCTTCAAGCATCTTCCCTGCGAAGTGACGCCGCTGTACTTTGAGCTCGACGGCAGTTTTCCGAATCATCCGGCAAGCCCCATCGAGCCTGAAAACATGGCGGATCTCCAAGCCGCCGTCATACGACATGGCTGCGATTTGGGCGTCGCTTTCGACGGCGACGCCGATCGCATGTTCATCGTAGACGAAAAGGGACGGATCGTCGACGGGAGCACCGTAACCGCACTTGTCGCACTGAACACGCTCAAGCGCTACCCTCGCTCGAAGATCCTCTACAATCTCATCTGCAGCCGCAGCGTGCCGGAGTTGATCGCGCGCGCCGGAGGCATCCCCGTGCGCTCGAAAGTGGGCCATTCGATCATCAAGAAAGCGATGCGAGAAGAAGACATCGTCTTTGGCGGAGAGCACAGCGGGCATTTTTATTTTAGAGACAACTGGTACGCGGACTCGGGGATGATCGCGCTCATGCAGTGCCTGGAGGTCTTTAGCGAAGCGGACGCCCCGGTAAGCACGGTGATCGCGCCGATCGATACACGTTTTCGTTCGGGCGAAATCAACACGCACGTCAACGACGTCGCAGCGAAGCTTGCGCAGATCGAAGCGGCGCACACCGGCGCCGAGATCGACCACCTCGACGGCGTCACCGTGTCCTATCCACATTGGTGGATGAACGTGCGTCCCTCGAACACCGAGCCGCTGCTGCGCCTCAACGTCGAAGGCGACACGAAGGAGCTCATGGAGCGGCACCGCGACGAAGCCCTCGCTCTGATCCGCTCTTAATCCCGCAAGGGTGGCTTGGCGCGATAGCGAAGGCGC
This sequence comes from Vulcanimicrobiota bacterium, assembly GCA_027315245.1. GTDB lineage: Bacteria > Vulcanimicrobiota > Vulcanimicrobiia > Vulcanimicrobiales > Vulcanimicrobiaceae > Tyrphobacter. Next base: position 11,925 of record DAHUYK010000104.1, read on the forward strand.
GGCTCGTGGGACTCACGGTGGGGCCCGCGTTCATCGCGGTCGGCGACGGAACGTCGCTCTTCGGGCGGTTGCAACTTGCGGAGGGCCGCATCGAAGCACTGCTCCCCGGAGACGGTAATGCAGACATGGCGCTTCCCGCCGGATGCTCGATTGCTCCCGGACTCATCGACGTACACACGAATGGCGCCGGGGAACACCTCTTCAACCGGGACCAAGGCTATGCCGTGCCGGTCGCCTCACGCGAGTACGCGCGGGTCGGGGTGACGGGGTTCATCGCCGGCATCATGACGGCGCCCTGGGAATCGATGCTCCACGCCGCGTCCGAGGTCGTCGAAGCGGCCCATGCGCTTGAAGAAGACGAACCGCACGGCGCACGATGTCTCGGGGTTCATTTCGAGGGACCGTTTCTCAACGCGAAGTTCCGGCGCGTCCATCGCGCGGAGTGGCTGCTACCTGCGTCTGGGCGACGCGCGCAGGAGATGCTCGACGCTTGCCGCGGCGGCTGCCTCATGGTGACGCTCGCGCCGGAGATCGACGGCGCCGCCGAGGCCGTGCGCGTCTTTAGGGAGCACGGCGTCGTCTGCTCTGCCGGCCACACCGGGGCACGCTATCGCGAAGGCATGCTCGCGATCGGCCTCGGTTTTCGCTCGCTGACACACGCCTTTAACGGCATGCCGCCGCTCGACCATCGCGATCCTTCTCTTCTCGCGTCGTTCATACAGGATCAGCGTACGCTCGTCCAGGTCATCTGCGACGGTTTTCACGTCTCGCCGGTCATGATCGACATCTTACACCGCACGCTTGGCGAGCGCATCGTGCTCGCAACCGATTTCATGCCTGCAGCCGACCGCGGCTACCACATCGAGGGGGGCGTCATGCACGCTGCGGACGGGACGATTGCCGGCAGCGCCCTGCAGATGGATCAGGCCGTACGCAACTATATGTCGTATGCGGAGCTGCCGTTCGAGCGCGCGGTCGTGGCGGCCACGCTGGCGCCTGCAAAGCTCGTTCGCCACGACCACCTGCTGGGGCACATCGCGCCCGGATTGCGCGCGGATCTTTCGTTCTGGAGTCCGCAGCACGAGGTCATCGCGACGATGGTCGGTGGCGAACTCGTCTACAACGCGCTCGCGGCTACGGCGTGACGAGCGACTCGGGCGGCGTCGCCGTGCGCCGCTGCATCGCCGAGCGGATCATCGCCACCGCTGCATAGACGACGACCGCGACGACGAGCCAGCGCACGTCCTGCAGCGGAAGCGATTTCACAATGAACGCCGCGATCACGACGCCTGGCAGGCCGCCGAGCGTCAGGCCGAGTGCCGCGCGTAACGAATACGCGTCGAACTTTACGAAACGCGCGCTTGCGAACGGCATGAGAAACGCACACGAGCCCATCATGATCGGGAACGCCGCCTTCGGATTCATCCCGAGCAGGCTTACCATGATCATCGCGGGCGCGTAGAGTCCGATACCGATGGTCATGAGTGCGCCGAGGCAGAAGTTCACCGCGATCCCGGTCCAGAGTTTCACGCCGGAGAGCCCTAACGCGGCTCCGCTCAAGCCGAAGTAGCTGCCTTTGAGGTTAGCGGCCACGAAGAGCGCCGCAGCCACGAGCAACGCGCCTCCCATGCCGATCTGCACGGCGCGCCGCGGCAGCCGCGCCACAAGGCCGGCGCCGATCCATGCGCCGGCAACGGACGACGCGATGAGCAGCAGGAGCGTACGCGGGTCGACGCCGATGATGCCGATGTAGATGAGCGCTTCGAGGATCGTTGGAAGCGTGTGGCCGACATTGAGCGTTCCGGGAATCTTCTCGTCGGGAACGACGCGAAAGAACTTGAAGAACGAGGTGGTCACCGCGAACGAGCCAACGCCGAGCGTATCGAAGAAATCCGTGATGAACCCGATCCCGAGTTCGAGCGGCTTGGGCCATGCGAGCCCCCTCTTCCCGCGCATCGCGGCGCCCCATACCACGACGAGCATCAGCGCAACAAGACCGAGGCCAATCAGCAGAATGTCGCGGACGAGAATGTCGCGGACGCTCACGCCTGCGTAATGCGCCCGCCGCGGAGAGCCGACCTGCTACCCGAGGTCGTCGTTGCGTCCCTGCTCAGGCCCGCGACCACGCCGGCAGCAGATCTCGAGCTTGTTTCCTTCGGCATCTTCGAAGAACGCCGCATAGTAGTTCGGACCGTACTCTGCGACGAGGTGTGGGGGTTCGAACGATCGTGCGCCGTGCTCGCGCACGATCGCGGCGAGCCGGTCCACTTCCGCACGCGACGCCGCGCCGAAGGCGACGCGCGTTCCGTTCGGGGCGTGACCGTCCTCATGGACGATCCAGAAAAATGCGTCGTCTCCTCTTTCGCTCGGGCGATGGTAGCCCACGGAGTCGCTATCCTCGTGCACGTCGGTGTACCCCATCCCGAGCAGGAGCGCCTCGTAGAGCGGACGTACGCGCCCGACGTCTCCGACACGAAAATCGACGTGATCGAACAACACGTCAGCGCACTCGCGCCTCGCGGGCGTACTCCCCGAACTCATCGAGTGGTTCGTCGAAATCGGCGGCAATCCAGATCTTCCCTCGATCCATGCCAAACGCGTCGCTAGCCTCGCGCTGTTCGACCGGAACGAACCGTATCAGCGGTTTGCCGTGCCGCGCGATGACGACGTCCTCGCCTTTCAGCGCTTCCGCCACGAGCCGAGAGAACATCGTTTTTGCTTCGTAGATATTGACCTGTTTCATCTAGCCAGATTTGGCAATCTCCCGCGTTGCGCCAGCGTTGAAATACGCTGCCTTGGGATGGTGCAGCACGATCGCTGCCGTCGACTGCTCCGGCACGATCTGATGCGCCGCCGTCAGCGTGACGCCGATTGCACGCGGGGCGTCGAGAAGCGAGAAGACGGATTCATGCTGCGACAGGTCGGGGCAGGCACCGTAGCCCCAGGAGTACCGCTTCCCGCGGGATGCACCCAGTGCGAGTTCGGCGCGAATACGCCGGTGCACGTACTCGGCGAGCGCCTCGGCGGCTTGCACCGAGAACCCGTGAAGAAAGTACGCGTCGCTGTACTCGCCGGCACTCTGCAACGCTTCGACGCGGCGCGACGCCTCCGCACCGACGGTGACGACCTGCAGCGCGACGACGTCGAGCGCGACGCCGGCGTCTCGCTCGCGTACGTAATCGGCGAGCGAGAGATGCTCGCCGCCGGCCTGACGCGGAAAGTCGAAGCGCGCCAGCTCGCGCTGAGCGCTGCCAGATTCGTAGAGCACGACCGCATCGCCGTCGGCAGCAGCGTGAAAATAGCCGTAGACCGCGCGCGGAGCGAGAATATCCCCTTGCTCGGCTTGCGCTTGGTAGCGCGCCAGGCGGGGCTCGAACTCATCCCGTACGAGCGTCTCGAACGCGTCGCCCTTCGTGTTCGCCGCTCCCCATGAGAGCCGAAAGAGGCTGCGCAGGTCGAAGCACTTCCACAACTCGCGCAGGTCGATTTCCGCCAGCGTGCGCGCACCGAAGAACGGCGCCGCTGGAATCTCGGCACGCTCGCCGCGAACAGCCGACACGACACGCGACGGCGCGCCGTTTGACCTCGGGGCTCGACGCTGCGTCGTCGCCTCGTCGCGAACGCGTTCGACGAGCGCACGGCGCCGGGCCGGATCGCCGGTGAGCGCGTCCATGACCTCCAGCCCCTCGAACGCATCCTTCGCATAGAAGAGCCCCGGTTCGAAGAAGCGCTCGCCGTCGAGCAATGCGATGCGCCGCCCGAAGTCCCGATTGATCGCAGCGCCGCCGACGATCACCGGAAACGTAAGACCGCGAGCGTCCTGTTCCTGCACGCAGATCGGCATTTGCTTGCTCGTGGACACTAAGAGTGCGGAGAGCCCGATTGCATCCGCTCGCACCTCGACGGCCTTTTCCAAAATGGCGTTCATCGGCACTTGCTTTCCGAGGTCGTAGACGGTGTAGCCGTTGTTCGTCAGGATCGTGCTGACGAGGTTCTTGCCGATGTCGTGGACGTCTCCAAAGACGGTCGCAAGCACGACGCTGCCTTTCGTCGCACCGTCCTTCTTCTCGAGGAACTGTTCGAGGTGAGCGACGGCGCGCTTCATCACCTCTGCCGACTGAAGCACGAATGGCAGAATGAGTTCCCCTGCGCCGAACTTATCGCCGACATCCTTCATCGCCGGTAAGAGAATCTCGTTCAAAACTGCGACGGGCTCCCGGCCGAGCAGCGCCTCGTCGATCTTTCGCTCGATGCCGTCTTTGCGCCGGCGCAGGATGGCTTCGTGTATCTGCCGTTCGATGGGGAGTGCAGCATCGAGTTCCTCGGCCGGTTCGCTGCCCGTACCCGTCGTCACCGAGGAAAAATGCTCGATGAGACGCGCGAGCGCGTCGGGGCGCCGGTTGAAGACGAGATCGTCGCAGCGCCCTCGCGTCTCGCCGTCGATCTCGGCATACGGCGCAATTTCCGCAGCGTGCACGAGCGCACAGTCGAGCCCTGCCTGTACGCAATGATGGAGAAAGACGGAGTTCAGCGCGGCCCGCGCCGCAGGCGAGAGCCCGAACGAGACGTTCGAGACACCGAGCGACGTCAGTACGCCGGGAAGCTCCGCTTTGATCGCTCGAATGCCGTCGATCGTGGCGACGGCCGACTCCGCGAACTCCGGATCCCCCGTCGCCAACGTGAAGGTGAGCGCATCGAAGACGAGCGCACCGGGCGGCAAACCGTACTCGCCGACTGCTATGGCGTAGATGCGGCGCGCAACCTCGACCTTGCGCTCGACGCTCTTGGCCATGCCTTGCTCGTCGATCGTGAGCGCGACCACGGCGGCTCCGTGCTCGAGCGCGAGCGGTAAAACGCGGTCGATCTTCTCGCGCCCGGCCTCGAGATGTACGGAGTTGAGCAGTGCGCGCCCCGGATAGTTCGCAAGCGCCAGTTCCATGACGCGCGGCTCCGTCGAGTCGATCATGAGCGGCGATTCGACCGATTGCGCGAGCCTGCGGACGATCTCGCGCATCTGCACGTCCTCGTCGCTGCGCTCCGTCAGCGCGCAGCAGACGTCGAGGACATGCGCGCCGCGCTCGACCTGTTCGCGCCCGAGGAGCACGATGTCATCGTAGCGTTCGTCGAGCAGCATCCGTTTGGTGCGCCGCGAGCCCTGACTGTTGATCCGTTCACCGACGAGGAGCGGTCTGGGCTCCTGTTCTAAGGCAATCGCCGTCATCGCGGACGCGACCCACTCGGAACGCCGCTGCTCGCCGCCACGGCGATCGCGTATCGCGCTCGCGCCGCTCGATTGCGTCTCGTCGAGTACCGTGCGCAGTGCAGCGATATGCTGAGGCGTCGTACCACAGCATCCGCCGATCGCGTTGACGCCGTACTCGCGCACGAACTCCGCGAGCTCGCGTGCCAGTTCCTCGGGCGTCTGGGGATAGATCGTCTCGCCCTGCGGTCCCATGAGAGGAAGGCCTGCATTCGGAATCACGCTCACCGGGCAGCGAGAGTTGTCGCAGAGATAACGAATGGAGTCGCGCATCTGCGCGGGGCCGGTCGAACAGTTCAGTCCGATGACGTCGATGGCAAGCGCATCGAGCACCGCGCAAATAGCGCGAACGTCCGTTCCAAGCAGCATGCGCCCTTCGGTAATGAGCGTCGGCTGCGCTTGCAGGGGAACGCGACGCATGCCGGCTGCGAACGCGCGCGTGATCCCCGCGATGGCCGCCTTGAGCTCGAGCAAATCTTGCATCGTCTCGAGCAAGAGCAGATCGGCGCCACCGTCGAGAAGCGCGCGTGCCTGCTCGGCGTAGACGGCGGCGAGCTCTTCGAACGTGATCTTCGACAGCGTTGGGTCCGATGAGGAGACGAGCATGCCCGTCGGACCCATCGATCCGGCAACGAATCGTGGCCGCGTTGGCGTTGCATAGGCTTCACATGCCGCGCGCGCGATCGCGGCTGCTGCACGGTTGATCTCATACGTGTGCTCGCCCAACCCGTACTCGTCGAGCTTGAGCCGGGAGGCCGTAAACGAGTCGGTCTCCACGACGTCGGCGCCCGCTTCGAGATACGCCTCGTGCACGCGTCGCACGAGCTCGGGACGAGAGAGCACGAGCGCTTCGTTGCAACCGGCGTAGCGCTCCCCGCCGAAATCGGACGCGGAGAGTCCGAGCGCCATGAGCTGCGTTCCCATGGCGCCGTCGAAGAGCAGAACGCCGCGGTTCAGGCGCTCGAGGTAATCAGACAACGTATCTCACCGACTGCACGTCCGGCTCGATTATACACGACGGGTCGAGCGAAGTGCGCGAGGCGCTCCACCATCGCATCGCTCAGCGCGCCGAGACGCTGCAGCACCGCAAGGCTCGACGGCGCACGCGCGCGGCCCGTTCCGTCGGCGACCTTTGCAGCGTATCCGAACCCGCGCTCGAGCGCTGCCGCGGCGTGGACGCCCTCGGCTCCGCCCTTCGAGACGATGGCACCATCGGCCACGCGTATCAGCTCGCTGTCGAACTCTCCGGTGCCTGCGACGTACTCGGGCCTTGCGAGCATTGCAGCGCGTACGACGGCGAGCGCGTGCGCGTCGCGCTGCACGATGCCGTCGAGCGTCGCAAACCGCGCGAACGCCAGCGCGGCTCGCCGCAGCGGCGTCGCGTACACGGGGATGCCGCATCCGTCTACCGCGAGCGGCCAGCGCTCCGGGTCATCGCCAGAGAGCCGCGCGCAGAAAGCGAGGACGTCGCGCTGCGCAGGGTTGCGAGGATCGAGATACGTCGTAGGGTCGGCGTCGAGTATTCGGCAGAGCGCAAGGATGCCTGCGTGCTTGCCGGAGCAGTTGTTCTCGACTGCCGTCGGTGATTCGCCGCGCCGCAACATCGCCTCAGCGGCTCGTTCGTTGTACGGTAGATGCGCTCCGCAGAAGAGCGCCGACTCCGGCATCTCGATCTTGCGCAGGATCGAACGAACGGCGTTCACGTGAAAGAGCTGGCCCGAGTGTGACGCCGCCATGACCGCGATCTCGCGCTCGTCCAGGCCGAAGCGCTCTCGCGCACCGGCGGCAATCACCGCTCCGGCGATGAACGGTTTGGCCGAAGAACGAAGGAAGACCGGCGATTCGACGTCGCCGCTGGCAAAGAGCACGTTGCCTTTGGCGTCGACGGCACACCCTGCGACCTCGTGCACCGACTCGACGAGCGCGCCGCGCGTCACTTCGACGATCACGCGCGCGTCACGTCATCGTAACGGATTTGGTGACCAGGTACGCGTCGAGCGTCTCGGAACCGCCTTCCGAGCCGTAGCCGGACTCTTTGACGCCGCCGAACGGAATCTCGGCGAGGGAGATCCCGAAATGATTGATCCCAAGCATGCCGGTTTCGACGCGATCCGAGAGCGCGATGGACTCCTCGAGGCTCCCCGTGAAGGCGTAGGCCGCCAAACCGTATGGCAGCCGGTTCGCCTCTTCGACCGCCGCGTCGAAGCCTTCCGCGCGGACGATCGGTGCGATCGGGCCGAAGGGCTCCTCGTTGAGCGCTCGAGCGGCAACGGTTACGTCCCGCACGACCGTCGGCGCAAAGAAGAACCCGCCTTCCGGCACGACGCCTCGGCGGATCGTCGCGCCGTGCTCCGCTGCATCGCGCACGAGCGCTTCCACGGCAACACCGCGACGCGCGTTCGCAAGCGGCCCCATCTGCACGGATTCGTCGAGACCGTCGCCGACGCGCATCTGCAGCGCTGCCGCTTCGAATCGTTCAACGAACTCATCGTAGACGGCTCCGTCGACGATGAAGCGTGACGGCGCAACGCAGACTTGGCCTGCGTTGCGAAACTTGGCTGCGACCCCGAGCAACGCCGCGCGTTCCACGTCGGCACGAGCGGTAACGATCACCGGCGCATGACCGCCGAGCTCGAGCGTCAAACGCTTCACGCCTCCTGCAGCGAGACGTGCGATGCGCTTACCCACGGCCGTCGAGCCCGTGAACGAAATCTTGCGAATGACGGGCGATGCTGCAAGCATCTCGAAGACGCGCGCCGGATCGCCGAAGACGACGGAGACGGCGTCCGGCTCGACGCCCGCGTCGAGAAGCGCTTCCAAGAGCGCGATCGCCGTTGCCGGCGTCTCCTCGGCGGGCTTTATGACAATGGAGCAGCCTGCGCCAAGCGCACCCGCGAGCTTGCGAGCGGGGGTCAGGGCGGGGAAGTTCCACGGCGTGCATGCGGCAACGGGACCGACGGGTTCCCGCAAGACGATCTGCCGAATCTTCGCCGAACGAGACGGCACGACTCGTCCGTACGCGCGTCGCCCTTCCTCGGCGGCCCAGTCGAAGATGTCCGCTGCGGCGGCGACCTCGAGCCTCGATTCGGCGATCACTTTTCCCTGTTCGAGCGTCATCGTGCGAGCGATGCTCTCCTGGCGCTCGCGTACGAGCGTCGCTGCCGTGTGCAGTATACGCGCTCGAGCGTGCGGTGGAACAGCGCGCCAGCGCGCGTAGCCGCGCGCCGCAGCCTCGAGCGCGTGCCGCACATCGTCACCGGTCGCCGCTGGAAGGTAGCCGATGACGGCGCCGGTCGCCGGGTTGCAGACGGGCATCTGCTCGCGCGACGAAGCACCCAGCCGTTCGCCGGAGACGCAGAGATAGAGGTCAGCGTACGGCGCGATCGAGGTGGTCGCCATCCTTACGATAGTGCGGGTTCCAACACCACCGCCTCCTGCTCGGAGAAGACGGGGTTGCTCAGATACCGCTCTCCCGTGTCGCATGCGAAGGTGACGACGTTCTTGCCGCGATACTCGGGCCGTTTCGCTACTTCCAGAGCCGCCCACAGGTTGGCACCGCTCGAAACTCCGACGAGCATTCCTTCCTCGCGTGCCGCGCGACGCGTCATCGCGATTGCGGCATCGTCGCTGACGCGAATGACCTCTTCGTAGACGTGCGTGTCGAGGATTTGCGGCACGAACCCGGCGCCGGTGCCTTGAATCTTGTGCGGCCCCGGTGCACCCCCGGAGAGCACCGGCGATGCGTCGGGCTCGACCGCGATCATCGCGATAGACGGCTTGCGAGCTCGCAGCGCCTGCCCGACACCGGTAATGGTGCCGCCGGTGCCGATCGCCGAAACGACGGCGTCGACGGCACCGTCGGTATCACGCCAAATCTCCTCGGCCGTCGTGCGGCGGTGGATCTCCGGGTTCGCCGGATTCTCGAACTGTTGCGGCGTGAAATAGCGCTCGGGTTCGCGTCGCGCAATCTCTTGCACGCGCGAGATCGCACCCTTCATACCGTCGCTGCCCGGCGTCAGGATGACCTGCGCCCCGTAGGCCCTGAGCAAGTTGCGCCGCTCGATCGTCATCGTTTCGGGCATCACGAGCATACAGGGGTAGCCCTTTGCCGCCGCCACGAAGGCGAGCGCGATGCCGGTGTTGCCGCTCGTCGGTTCGACGATCGCCATACCCGGGCGCAGACGGCCGTCGGCCTCGGCGGCTTCGATCATCGCGATGCCGATACGATCTTTCACCGAGCCGGCAGGGTTGAACGACTCGACTTTGACGAGCACCTCCCCCGGAAGGCCGGCGTTGAGCCGCGGGATCCGCACCAGCGGCGTGTTGCCGAACGTGTCGGCGATCGAGTCATAGATGCGTGCCATAGTTCCTTCTTCAACGCG
>DAHUYK010000111.1 GCA_027315245.1 Vulcanimicrobiota bacterium
ATGGCACGGCCTAAGCATCGAAAACCCGTCATCTTCCATCTGTTGAAGAATCGCGCCAACCTGCAGAGCACGTTTAGGGCCGCATTTCCTTTTATGCATGCCCGTAACGCTCTTAACAGCGATCTTGGCCTCTGGGGCCGCACTACTTTGCGCCTGCGAACGAGCGCACCCGCAAAGCAACGCCGTGACTGAGAGAACGAGTATACAGTAGCCACGCCACACGTTAGAGCGGCTCACTTGATGATAGCTCCTGACGCGTGAAGACATCTCGTGCATCGTGCTTGACCCGCTTCTCTTTCTGCGACTTGCCTTGGGCGACAACGACTCATCTCCTCGGGCACTCAGCCGTTCCTTCTTTAGGCGTCCCCAAAGCGTGGGCGGCGCCTCACTCCCCTGTCGTCACACGGCCGGTAAGACGATGCGGAAGCTACCTTACGGCGCGAGTGCGCCGCCACACAAAGAAGAACACAGCCCCCGCTCCCATCACCAAAGCGCCGTAGAGTGTATCCCGCGGATAGGTCAGCAACTCTGCCGCGAAAATTGCGAGCAGCGTGAGAATGAACAACCCGGTCGTCCATGGATGCCCGGGGACGCGCGTGGCCGGCGGAGGTTTATCTGCGTCGCGACGCCGGAAGACGAAGACCGCGCCGGCGGCCATTACCACGAAGGCCCATTCGGGGGCGACAACCCAGTTCACGATTTGTTCGAACGTCCCGCTGGCGGCGATGATCGCCGCAACCAATCCTTCCAGCACGATCGCGACGGTTGGAACGTGCGTTCGCGGATTAATCCATCCGACGACTTTGAAAAACAGCCCATCTTGCGCCATTTGATGGTAGATGCGCGGAGCAACGAGCAAACGCGTACTCATGAAGCCGAGCGTCGAAAGCGTGATCGCGACCGCAATAACGCGCGCGCCTACCGGGCCGATTGCGGCCTGCATCACGTCGCTGGCCGGCGTATGCGTGCCGGCCAAGCCGGCGGCACCGAGCGCGTGCAGATATCCGATATTCGCAAGCAGGTAGATGACGACGATCGTTCCGACTCCGATAATCAGTCCGCGAGGAATCGTGCGCTCGGGGTCGCGCGTCTCGCCCGTAATGAAACTCGCGCCTTGAAACCCGTTGTAGGAAAAGAGCACCGGCAACATCGCTACGCCGAGCGCGCCCAGCAGTGTGCCGCCGCTATGAAACGCGACCGGTACCGCCGAAGCGGCATGAGGATGCGCGAAGATCCCGGCTCCGATCAAACCACCGATCGCGCCGATCTTCAGCACGACCAACACGTTCTGCCATGTCCCGCCTTGACGCACGCCGAGAACGTTGATCGCCGTTACGAGCGCGAGCGTTACCACCGCGACGAGCGTCGGCGCGACGTGCAAGCCGGTTAACGGCTCGAAATATCCGGCGAACAGGACGGCGGCAGCGGCCGTGCCGCCGGTGTCGCCGATGAAGAGGAGCGTCCAGCCAAAAACGAACGCGACGCCGGGGTTATAAGCGTCGCGCAGGTAGGCGTAGAGCCCGCCGCTGAGCGGGCGCCGTGCGGCGAGTTCCGCAAAGACGAAGGCGCCGATCAGCGCGACAACTCCGCCCAGCGCCCAGCAGGCGAGAATCAAGGCGGGAACGTGCGCCCGCTGCGCCACGACGGACGGCGTCCGGAAGATGCCCGAGCCGATCACGGCGCCGATCGTAATCAGCGCCAGATCGAAGGTGCCGAGCCTGCGCAGTAGCGATGCCACAACCGCAGACTCGCGCATAGTGTTGCGGGACTCCTCCATGCGCGCTCGCTAGGCTCTTTGCTTCGTCGCCTGCACGAGCATGGGGCCCTTGGGGCGGAGCGTAACGAGCGGGTCGATTTGGATATCCTGGCCGGGCGTGCGCGCGAAGGTGAAGCTGCGCGTAATATATGCGAGCAAGAGCGTTGCTTCCATCCAGGCGAAGGCTTCTCCGATGCAACGGCGCGCGCCGCCGCCGAACGGAACGTACGCGAACGGGGTGCCTTCGTCGTCGTTCCATCGATCGGGGTCGAACTCCAACGCGCGCGGATAGAGCGAGGGCGTGCGCTGCAACACCAGCGGTGAAACGAGCACCGTCGCTCCGCCGGGGATGGGGTAGCGCCCCAGCAACTCCACGTCCGCGATTGCTTGGCGCCCGATAATCCAGGCGGGCGGATAGAGACGCATCGCCTCCTTAACCACGCGCGTCGTGTACTCCAAGGCTGCGAGCAGTGCGAACGGATCCGCGCTAAAATCAACGCCCGCGCTCTCGGCGCGCAACCGCTCGACGACTTCGGGATGCGATGCCAACAGATACCACGTCCACGTCAGCGCGTTTGCTGTGGTCTCGTGGCCGGCAAGGAATAGCGTCATC
>DAHUYK010000113.1 GCA_027315245.1 Vulcanimicrobiota bacterium
AACTGCGGGAAGCGCTGCCCGATCTAAGGTGATGCGTTCACTCTAACGGGCCTGCTTCAATGGGCGAAGATTCGTGTGGTAAATGTCACGAAGTCTTGCAGCGAGTTCATATAGGTAGCGGCCGACTTGTCGTTCGGGCGCAGGCCGTCGAGATGGAAGACGAGATGAACTGCGTTGCTGCGCGCATTCGGGGCAAGTCTTCCGTCATGCAACGAAGGCGTGAAGTCGACGATTGCCCCGCGCTCCTCTTGGCCGTTTGCGCTCCGCGAAATCAGACGTGGAATCCCCATCTGGGACGTCAGCGTCATGAGTCGTGCCTGCACCGGCCCTAAAATGGGCTTCTTCGAGGTGTTCACGAGGTATGCGTCGATGCTCACCTCTGCGTCGCTTCGGTCGAATCGCGCGTTCGCCAACTCGAGCGTCACGTCGTTCGTCACGTTGCGCTCGTGAGCGAGCTCGGGAGAGCCGTTAAGCACCGCCCGTCCGTTCACCATGATGGGCGCAGTCCAGACCTGCGGGATTCCGGTGCGGTTGTCAACCCACAGCGCGTGGAACATCCCGGTCGAATCGGCTACCAAACCCTCTGTGTCTCCGCCAATGAAGGCGAAACGCGGGTTGTAACCGATCGTCGCTTGCAACGGCTTCCCTCGCAAGTAGCTCTCGATCGAGCCTCCTCCCGAACTCGACGCATCAAGGCCCACGTTGGAGCCGCGATAGAACGCTGCCGGCGACGTGGCGACGCGCACGCTCGGAACGAACGTCTCACCGCCGTCAAACGACGCCGTGAAGCGCTCGTAGTATCCGAGGTCGTGCAGGCTGTTGCGGCGATCCATCCACGATACGCCGACCACGCCCTGTCGATTCACTGCAACGACCGGCTCATTCTCGTCCGGACCCCAGTTCGGCCGGCCTTCAACGCGGTCGCTGACGACGACCGGAGCCGACCACGTCTTCCCCTTATTGCTTGAATGTGCGAGAAAAATCTGAGAGCGCCCATCGCTCAACTGAGTCCATGCCGCGTAGAGGCGATTGCGAAATGGTCCGTTCGACGCATCGACCGCAAGCGCTGGCGGAAGGCTGACGATGCCGAACGGCCCCGTCATATAGCTCGCGATCGTCACCGCTTTGGTAAAGCTATAGCCGCCGTCGGACGATGAGATCACCTTGAGGTCAAAGTGGATTTCCCCGGGGGCCGGAGGCGTAGCGTATTCGTTCGGCAGATCCGGATACAGCACGACGTACGTTCCGTCGGGCATGACGACCGCATTGCCGTCCGCAAATGTGTAGTGATCGGGAAGCGGCGAGAGCAACGCTTCGAGATGGAACGACTGCCCGCGATCGGTTGAAACGAGCACACCGACGTTATTCGTTATTTCGTTTGCCAGTCTCGGATCATTCTCCAGCGAAGGCGTGGACATCGCCGCGTTGATGTACACACGTCCGTTGAAACGGCCGCCCGTCGTATCGACGGTTATGTACTCCCGGTCGCTCTGCCGGCCGTCGAACGGCTTGCCCCATGTTACGCCTCCATCGCGCGAAGCATAGACGACCGTGTGGCCATGAAAGTGGCCGTCCGGGCCCTTCGCCTCCTCGAGTTCGGCAAAGTACGCATCTCCGTCGCCGCCGAACGCGCACGCCGGATCGCCGGAGCCCCAGGCGTCGGCGGTCACTTTCAACGTCGGTCGCCAGGTGGCTCCGCCGTCGGTGGACAGATAGACGATCGTGCCGTAGTCGGACGCCGAGGGCTGCTTTATCTCGTACATTGAGCACGCCATGAAACGCCGGTGGTCCGATGGGTCGGCGGCCAAGAGCGTCTCATAGTGCGGCGCATCGCCCAGAGCGGCGCTGACTTGAACGTTTCGCCCCACGTGGATCGGCGTCACCTCTTGGGCGGACCCGGGTGCGGCAATGAAGGTCGCCGCGAACGCGCACAGCATGGCCGCACGCTTGGAGAGAGTTACTGTACGACGCTTCAACTGTTCACCTTTCACGCGACTCATAACCGTCGACGCGGACGACGATTGCGGGATATTGTCCGTTCACCACGATCTTCCAGGTGCGAGGTGCGGTCTCGGCGCCCGGTTCCAAGACGCTAAGGTTGCCCAACATGCGAGACCCGTACGTGTATACCGCGCCGACACCGTGCCGGCCGTTATCGGCGTTGACCAAGGACGGCGTTACTCGGGGTGCCCACGACGCGGGAACCAAAGGATCGCGAAGTTGGGTAATCGCCACCGTAAAGGGAGGGTAGAGCGGCAACTTCCCGATGTTGCGGAGCCGCACGGGAATCGTCAGGAGGTGGCGCGCTTTGTCCCACGTACGCGCACCGAACTGCACGTCGACATCGCCGGTCACGTCTGCCTCAGCGAGATTCGACGGAACACTCGTCGCCGCGCCGGCGCTCACGCTCGCCGTCCATATCTGACTCGTCCCGGTTCGTGCGTCCGCCCAGACGGGATGGAACGCGCCGCTTCGATCGACGGCCATCTGCACGTAATCGCCGCCCGAGGGAAAGCGTCGCGCCGGGTTGACGAAACCGATGAAGGTTCGGCCCTTCAAGGCAGAACTAGGAAGGCGAGACGCGATCGGGAAGTACCCCGAGTTTGCAGGAAACCCGATCTTCTCCGGCGTGCTCTGGATTGCGACCGGCCGCGAGAACGTGGTACCGCCGTCCGCAGAGTCCGCGAACATTTCCATGATGCGGCCCGTGGTGCTCGAATACTGCAAGTAAGCCACACCGAGCACGCCGCGGCCGTTCACGGCCAGAGAGACCTGGTACTGGGCGTCGTGCGGATGCCCCGTCGTAAGGATCCGAACCGGCCTACTCCAATGCCGCCCTTCATCCGTCGACTTGGTAAAGAGCAAGCGTGAGTCGCCGGTTCGCATATCGCTCCAGGCGCCGTAGATCACATCGCGGTGCGTCAGGGGCGACGGCCCCGCGGCGAACTGAGGAACGGGGTCGCCGTCAAAATCCGTCTTAGCCTCGGCCATTCTTCGCTTGTATTCGGCAGCACCCAGCCACTCGTACGTGCCGATGGTTCGCGGCGGCGTGAACATCTTGCCGCCGTCTCTCGATATCGCAACGTCGACGTTTTGAGCCCGCGCGCCGCTACTGGGCACGCCACTCGCTCCCGGCGCGCCGTTGATATAGAACGGAAATATCACGGTTCCGTCGGACAAAACGATCGGCCGGCTGTTGAAGCACCAGCCGTCGATGACCTTGACCGGTCCGTGAAAGCGGCGGCCACCATCGGTCGACCAGAGCAGTCCACATGCGTTCAACTGTGGCTGCAGCCGCACGATGTAGAGCACGCTCATGTAGACGCGGCCTCGATATCGTCCGCGCGACGTGTCGACGGCCAGTTGCTCGTGATCGAACCCGCGCCCGTGGTGGTTCTCGATGAAAGCAATGTGATTGAACCAGTCGCCATGGTTGGTCGATGCACAGAAATGAATTCCGTGCCTCTCACCCTGAGCGCCAAGTGCTGCAAAGTAGATGTCGGCGTTGGGACCGCTCGCGAGCTGTACGTCGCCGAGCAACGTCCCCCGGCCCAGGAGTAGCGGCGCCGCGTGCCAATCGTAGCCGCCATCGTGCGATACGAACGCCTGCGGCGGCGCGTTGAAACTCGCTAACTCAGCCGACGCCACGAGCGTCCGTGCGTCAGACGGGTCCGATGCGATGGCAGGTTCCACGTATGAGGTCAGCGCCTTCGAGTCGACGAGCATGTTCGGGCCGTAGCGGATACTCGCGAAGCCCGCGCCCAGAACGACGGCGCCTAAGCAGAGCGCCACGGCGGGGACCGCCGCGCCGATGATAAGGTCGCGTAGCGTAGGACGCCTCATCTGCGGATCTCGGCGTCGATGCGCGTGACCATATCCGACGATACGGACGCCCATGGGATGCGAACCTTCCAGATGCGCGGCGCCGTCTCGGCGCCGCGCGGCAGATTGCCGAGATTGCCGAGCTCCCCGGCTCCATAGACGAACGTCGCGCCGACGCCGGTCTTTCCGTTATCGGCATTCATAAGGATGGGCGACGGATAGTACTGCTGAAACTGTTTCGCTGCGTACGGGTCGCGCACCATCGTCACGGTTACGGTGAACGGCGGGTACAGCGGCCGCGTTCCGATGTTGTGCAGACGAACCGGGACGGAGAACGTTTTCGTGGCAGCATCCCACGAGCCGGCACCGAACTCGAGGTCGACCGCGTTGCTCACGTTTGCTGAACGCATGCTTTTGGGAATGGCCGCCGGAGCGGCGATGCGCACCGTCGCCGTCCAGGCCTGATCGCTTCCCGTTCGAGCATCGATCCAGATCGGGTGAAAGGCGCCGCTGGAATCGACGGCGGTGCCAACGTAGTCTCCGCCCGACGGAAAGCGCGATCCCGGGGTGACGAAGCCGACGAGAACCGTCCCGTCAAAACGGTCCATCGAAGCTCCGTAACCGCTGTTCTGCATTGCGTCGAGGTGCGCCGGTGTACTCTCGATAGCGACCGGCGGTAAGAACGTCTTCGCGCCGTCCGTCGATGCCGTGAACATCTCGCAGACCGTTCGGCTGGCGGCGCGCTCTCTCAGAAACGCGATGCCCACCTCTCCGCGCGCATTCACGTCGATCGCAACCTGGTATTGCGCATCGGCAGCGTCTCGAGCAGGCACGATCGCCCGCGGCGGCGACCAGCGTATTCCCCCGTCCGAGGAACGCGAGAGCAGCAGGCGGTCCGTACCCGTCGCCATGTCGCTCCACACCGCGTACACCGTATTGCCGTAGGATGCAAACTGCGGGACGGGGTCGCCGTCGAAGTTCAGCTCGCCCGTTCTCAGCCTCGCAATGAACGCCCCAGGCGCAAGCGCGGTATACGTCCCTACCTCATGAGGTGGCCCGAAACCGCGCCCGCCGTCGCGCGAGATTGCAACCTCGATCCTCTCGGAGAGCTGCCCGAGCTTCGTAGCATAGAGGTAGGGAAAGAGGACGTTGCCATTCGCAAGCGTTATGGGCCGGCTGTTGAAGCACCAGCCCCTTACGACCGGCACAGGACCGTGAAACGTGCGTCCGTTATCCGACCATACGAGACCGCACGCGTTGACCTGCGGCTTCACTTTTATGCTATACAAAGCCGACATGTAAATTCGCCCGCGGAAACGATTGGCGCCCGTGTCGACGCTCAGCTGCTCGTGATCGTAGCTGTGCCAACTATGAACGAACGCGGTGTGCGCGAACGTGTCGCCGTTGGTCGTCGACGTAAAGAACTGAATGCCCGGCCGCGCGACTCCCGATTCGTAGCCGAGGCTCGCAAAGTAGAGGCTTCGCGGTCCCGCGGCGAGCTGCACGTCGCCGACGAGACGTGTACCGGTCAGGGAAAGTGACGCCGGTTGCCAATCGTAGCCCCCGTTATCCGAAGCGTAGACATTGACGCCGTTGAACGTTCCCGACTCCACGGCAGCGACCAACGCTCTCGCTTTCGTTGGATCGGCGGCGATCGCGGGTTCCGCGTAGTTCAAGCTGGGGTCCGCATCGACGACCGCGTCGGGTGAGTAGAGGATTGCCGGCGCCGATGCGCTCGCTCGCACTGCCAAAAGTGCACAGAATGCGATGCTCGCGACGAGCGCGCTAGCGCGAAACATAGCCGTCGACTCGGATGACGATCCCGGGGTTTTCACCGTTCACGACGATCTTCCAGACGCGCGCTGCGGTCTCGGCGCCCGGTTCCAAGACGCCGAGGTTGCCCAACATGCGAGACCCATACGTGTACACCGCGCCGACACCGTGCCGGCCGTTATCGGCATTGACGAAGGACGGTCTTACTCGGGGTGCCCATGACGCGGGAGCCAAGGGATTGCGAAGTTTCATGATCGCCACCGTAAAGGGAGGATAGAGCGGCAACTTCCCGATGTTGTGGAGCCGCACGGGAATCGTCAGGAGGTGGCGCGCTTTGTCCCACGTACGCGCACCGAACTGCACGTCGACGTCGCCGGTCACGTCGGCCTCAGCGAGATTCGACGGAACACTCGTCGCCGCGCCGGCGCTCACGCTCGCCGTCCATATCTGACTCGTCCCGGTTCGTGCGTCCGCCCAGACGGGATGGAACGCGCCGCTTC
>DAHUYK010000116.1 GCA_027315245.1 Vulcanimicrobiota bacterium
CGACCACGCGACGATCTCCGGCAGCGCCGTTGCGGGCGCCTCGGGTTCGATCACGGTGAACGAGGCAGCTGGCAACGGCAACGAGCAGGCAAACATCTCGGTCCTCTCTTTAGGAGGCACCGTGCATGTCAGCCTAACGCAGCGGGTATCGGGTCTCGCGCACGATACCGGAAGCGCTACCATCTCAGACAGCGCCTTCGCCGGTGCATCCGGAGCTCTTCAGCTCAATCAGGTCGCCGGTTCGGGAAACGCGCAAGGAAACGTCATCGTCGTGCAGTTGGGCGGTACCACGACCTTGCTCACCGATGCGGCGCTGTCGAACACGGTGGCATCCTCCCATACGTCCGCAGAGAGAACGCACTCCTCGGGAGGCAATCTCTCCAGCATATCAGGGCACGCCTTCTCGGGCGCGAGCGGCGTGCTGCAGATCAACCAAACCGCCGGTTCGTCGAATAGAACGGCAAACAGTTTCCAGCTCCAACTGCAATCTGGACCCCGAATGTAAAAGGGCCCGGATCCACTTCTATATGGAAGGAATACACTCGATGAAATCACTCGCGAAGGGTCTTTCGGCCGCAGCGGCGGTCGCACTGGCTCTCAGTATGACCGCTCCAGCGTTCGCGCAACCGCCTCCGCCGCCTCCGCCGCCTCCGCCGCCATCGCACACGCTGCCGTCGGGATCGCTTACGGTACAGCACAACGGCGGACAGAGCTTCTCCAACGATGGAAGCCAGCGTGCCGCGATCGAAGACTATGCCTTCGCAGGCGCATCCGGCAACGTCGGCGCGAACGTCGCGTCAGGTAACGCGAACCAGCAGAGCAATGCCGCGTTCGTCGGCACAAACGGTGAAGGCATGGTCGTCATCTCGGGAACCAGCCAAAGCAACGGCGGGAATCACGTTTGGGAAAGCGAGCACAACCACGCTTCTGTCCACGACAACGCCTTCAACATGGCCTCGGGCAACATCGGGGCGAACGTCGCGGCGGGCAACGGCAACCAGCAAGCAAACTCGCTGTACCTGAACACCGCAAGCACCGAAAACGTCGCCATCGCGGTCGCGTTCCAGCGCAACGGCGGAAACCACGTCATGGACTCCGGCAGGCAAAGAGCCGGAATCTATGACCATGCCTTCGGCGGCGCCTCCGGAAACATCGGCGTGAACGTCGCGGCCGGCAATCTCAACCAGCAGTCGAACGCTGCCGTCGTCCTGACGGACACGAACCTCGCGACGGCGGGGGCGGGCGCAGCGCAATCGACTGGCGGAAGCTGCTATTCGTACGACGGTCACAACCGTGCGTCGATCGAGGATAACGCCTTCAACGGCGCGACCGGCAACATCGGCGCGAACGTCGCTTCGGGCAACGCCAACCAGCAGTCGAACACGCTGGTCATCAACGGTAACGGCTACTCAGGTCCTGGAATGTCAGGCAACCCATAAACGCGACACGTCGTCGCAGAGCGTGAACGGTGGCGAGGGCTTCGGCCCTCCCACCACTCACCACCGAAACGATGATATCGATGCGCACATTGCTCTCTGTTACCGCTCTCGTCGCTGCGTTTGCCGCCGCCGCGGGGCGGAGCGACGCTCAGCTCGCCGGCTACCTGCCCGGTGCGGGCATGGTGCGCATTCCGATCGTCAGCATGCAGGGCGAGCAGTTCCTGGGGATCGTTCGCCAGCACACGGATTATAGTTGCGGCGCCGCATCCGTCGCGACGATTCTCAAGTACGGGTACAACATTGCGGGCGAGACCGAGGACGCCGTCATCGACGGCATGCTGAGGGTCAGCGACCCGGCAATCGTGCGTCAGCGCGGGTTCTCGCTGCTCGACATCAAGAACTACGTGGATGCGCTCGGGCTCAGCGGCGCCGGCTTCAAAATTTCATATCCGCTCTTGCTGAACATCCGGGTGCCGACGGTCATTCTTCTCAACGAAAACGGATACTCGCATTTCGTCGTCTTCCGCAAGGCGACACCCGAGTATACCTGGGTCGCGGATCCCATTCGTGGCAACCAGCGCTTCCGCGCCGGCGTCTTCGCGAGCATGTGGGACGGCATCATCTTCGTCATCGCGCCGGGCCCGAACCACGCAATCGTTTACGACCGAGCGAACGTTCTCGCGAACGTTCCGGCGCCGGTGAGTATGGAGGAGATGGCCAACGGCGTTCCTCCGATTGCATACATGCTGAACTCAATTTTGCTTGAAACGATCTATATACCGGGGATTGATAGGCTTTAAGATGGATATGCAAACGACCCTCTCTCGCCGTAACCTGCGCGCGGTCGCGCGCCGGGCGTTCGCAGCAAGCGCGCTCGCCACGATGTGCGCGCTCGCGGCCGCGCCGGCATTCGCAGACACGGCGTCCGCGATCGGCCCGTCCGACCCGTTCTCGGTATTCGGGACCATGCAGCATCTTGACAGCGCGACGCTCTCGACGGTGCGCGGCAAGTACGTGCCTCCGTTGCGGAACCGGGTTCCATTGCCGACGCTGAACGGCCTGACCGCGCGCGTCCCGGGGCCGGCGGTCATGACGGCCGGCGTTCACGTGGCCTCTGATCCGCTCGGCGGCGTGAGCGGAAGCGGCTCCGTCGAGTACTTCGGCGTCGCCATGATGACGAGTTGGAGTATCGGGGGCAGCACCGCCTCGGCTACCGAGACGATCGGCGTGAACGCGAAGACGGAGACGGTCACCATCACGTCATCGACGAGCGGGTCGCTTCCGGGGACGAGTGCGGGGGGCAACACGGCGACCGGGTCGCTTCAAACGACGAACGCCAACGGGGTGACGCAGGTCATTCAGGTCTCCGGAGACGACAACACCGTCACGAACTCCGCTACGCTCACGGTCGGCGCTTCCTCCTCGTCGTCCGCAACCTCGTCAACGAGCTTCGTTCCAACCGTGACGACGTGCTCGAACGGCTGCACGACGACGGTCGGCTACGGCGGCGTCACGATCGCCGTGCGCGGCGTGGGCCAGGCGACACAGCAGATCGGCGCCAACGGAATCACGCAAAGCGTCCAGGTCGCAGGTAATGGAAACACCATCGCTAATGCGATGCAGATGAGCGCGCAACTCGGCCAAGGCGCCGACAAGAACAGCGGCGCGAACTTGCTGCCGGTACTGCAGGCGATGAACGGTTTGCTCCCGTGAGACGTGCGCGAGCGCTGCTCGCCGGATTCACCGCATTCGCTGTTCTGCTCGTATCGTTCTCGCCGGCCGCCTCTGCAGCGACCTCGGGGAGCCAAGCCGCGCAGATCCGCGCGCTCAAAGCGAAACTCTCGGCCCTGCAACGCCGATATGACGCGCAGCAGGCGCAGATCAATCGGCTCGAGCACGAGTTCGACCAAGCGTTCGGCGCGCGGCGCCATCGCGCCGTGCCGCATGTGGCAGCGCGAGCGAGAGCATCGGCGGGCCGTCGCCGCCTCACCGTCGGCGCCACGCGGCCGGTAGCGAGGCCGGCTCCCGTCGCCGCGGCACCGCAGCCGCAGCCCACCGCGACCGCGCAGCAAGCACCGCCGCAGGGGCAGTTGGGCGCGACCGCACCGAGAACGCAGAGCGTGGCGGCGGTCTACCAGCAGCAGAACGCGCTATTCGCGCCTGGCCTGACCGTGACGCCCGCTGTGCAATACTCCTACGCCGACAATCGGCTCTTCACGCTCAACGGCTTCCTCGCGCTTGGCGCCATCTTTTTGGGGAACATCGACGTCACGCGTCAGGAGAACACGATCGTCGAGTCGAGCATCACGGCCGATTACAGTCACAACCCGCGCCAGGAGTTCGAACTCTCGGTGCCGTGGGTATGGCGAGCCTCGACGTATGACGCGCAAGGATCGCAGAACTCGACGGCCCTCGTCAGCCAAAACCTCGTCACGAACAGCCGGTTTGGCGACATCAGCGCCGGATACTACTACCAGCTTCCGCAGTCGGCACCCGGCGGACCGATCGTCGTGCTCAACGGTCGCCTCTCGATCCCCACCGGATTCGCCCCCTATGGGATCAAGATTATTCAGACAAAGCAGAACGGCGGAAATCTCTCGTATCCGAGCAGCCTGCCGACAGGGACGGGGCTCTACACGTTCTCGATGGGCGCCACGATCATCCAGCGCGCGGATCCCGCGATTCTCTTCGCGGGGCTGAATGTCTACCACAACTTCACCGCGCACTTCGCAGACATCGGCACGTCGCAGTTCGCGAGGCAGCCCGGCAGCATCGCCGGAGGAGACGCCGCGCTGATAACGCTCGGCACCGCGTTTTCGCTCAACGACAAGGTGAGCACGTCGTTCTCACTGCAGGACTCGATCATCACGGCGACGCGCGACCGCCCGGACGGCAGTCCCTGGTCGACGGTGATCGGCAGCAGCTTGAACGCCGCGGTCTTCAACATCGGGACGACGTACTCGACGAGTCCCACGACGTACTGGCAGGCGACCGTGGGAATCGGCATGACGCAAGACGCGCCGAACTTTTCGTTTAACCTTCGCTTCCCGCAGATCCACTAAAGCCCGGGTCGGGCCCCGGTTCTACGCCAGGCCTTGACGGATGGCGTAGATCGCGACTTGCGTGCGCGCCGTGCAGTTCAGCTTGCTGAAGATGTTGGAGATGTGATTCTTCACCGTCTTGTCGGCGAGCATGAGCGTCCGCGAAATCTCTTTGTTCGAGAGACCCTGCGCGATCAAACGAACGATTTCGACCTCTCGGGGCGACAGCGCCTCGACGTCGAGCAACGGGCGATCGATGCGCCGGCGGAGAAGCATGTTGGAGATGCGAGGATCGACGTAGATCCCTTGCTGGATGACGTTGTCGAGGGCGACGAAGAGGTCGCTTGGCGATACGTCCTTGACGATGTAGGCATCCGCACCCGCGGAGAGCACGCGCATGGCGCGCTCGGCGTGCACGTACATAGAAAAGACGCAGATCTTCGCTTCTATTCGCTCGTCGCTCTTGAGCGCGCGAATCGTCGTCGCGAGCGCTGCCCCGTCTCCGTCGCCATCGATGAGTACGAGGTCGGCGTTGGAACCCGCGATCGCATCCGCATCGGCCTCTTGCGCTTCTCCGGCGACGTCCAGATGCACGTTGCCGCGAAGGAATTGGGAGAGCGCCTTCGCGATGACGACCTGCGGCTCTACCAAATAAAGCCGGTGAATGCGCGTTCGTTCGAGAAGGCCGAAGATACCCGTGGTCTTAATCCTTTCGCCGGAGGGCATTCCCGAGGCGCTAGGCGTTAGGCGCCAGGCGCGAGGTCCCTGAACCCGCATTATAAGGACCGGAATGCTCCCGCAACAAGTGGCTTCCGCACCCCTTACGGTATCCACGAAGCAGGTGGAGGAACCATCTAAGCGGCCTTTTTTGGGCCTTTCGGACTAGGCACCTCGCCCTAGCCTTTCCTCAGAGCTGCCGGTCGGACCTGGGGCCGGCGAGTTGCGGCTTACTCGTCCCTCTCCCCGCCAGCCGTCCTGACGCGTTGGCCAGCATACAGATGCTGCAGGGGATTTGCCTGCTTCGCCGTTTACCGGCTGCCCTGACACGGGAATAACGCGCCGTGGCGGACAAGGCGCAACCACTCAAGCGACCAGTCCGTCACCACCCAAGGAGGCTTTCTTGAAACGATTGGGCATCGGAGCCCTAGTGACGCTGCTTGCGGCGTCGTTCGGACTCGCAGCGGCGGCCGCGCCATCGAGTGCTGCGCAGCGTAACATTGGAAGAGCTGTCGTGGCGCAAGACCAAGCGGCTCCCGCCCCCGACTTCGGTTCGCCGCCGTCGGGCGCGATACCGATTCTCTACAACGACCATCACGTCTACGCGAAGCCGGATACACTCCGGCAAGACCGCGTCCTGGCAGCGCTCGTGCGTAACGGCACCGTGCTCATCCCACTGCGCTCGATGTTCGAGCAGATGGGAGCGTCGGTCGCGTACGACCCGTCGAGCCAAACCGTTACGGTTTCGAAGGCGGGCGCTTCCGTTCAAGTGACCGTCGGCAAGCCGGAGGTCGTCATCAACGGTGAAACGCGGCCGTTGGACGTTCCGCCGATCATGTACCACGGAACGGTACTCGTTCCGGTTCGGGTGATCTCCGAAGGCATGGGCGCGTACGTGCAGTGGGTTCCGGATCGGCACATCGTCGTCGTGCGGTACGTCCCGCCGACGCCGCCGCCAACCCCGGCTCCACCGCCGCCGCCGACGGCTGCACCGCCGCCGCCGACGCCCGCACCGCCCCCGCCGTCACGTGCGTACAACGACTTGTACGTCGCCGGTGACTACCTCATCTCGCCTAAGGTGTACAACGAGTTCAGCCCGGGCAACACGGGCAGCGGTTCGTATGCCGTGCGCGGCGCTGTGGAGTTCACGACATGGAACATCCCCTGGATGCTCGCCGGTGACTATCGCTCGTACGAGTATCCGCACAACTGCGGCAGTCCGACGGATCCGCAGTGTTCCGTTACGAACATCGGCAACACCGGATCGTCGTTCGTGCCGGCATTCACGGCGCGCGAACAGGACCTCGACGCGCGGCTCGGCATTCGCATTGCGCAGCCGCGTATCTACCTCGGGGTCGGCTACCTCTGGCGCTCGAACAACTACGGCTACCCGACCATGCGCGGCTGGGGATTCGGCATCGAGAAACTCCCGGATCTCGATCACGCGCTCTCCATCTATGGCAGCGCGTGGTACTACCCCAACGTGGACGGTACGTACCATGCCACGGGCGGTGTACCGTGGGCGATGGCCTATCGTGTGCTCAAGTATCAGATCGGCCTGGCATACGTGATCGGACACAGCCCGATCTTCATCGACCTCGGCTGGCTGGGCGATAGTGCCCGCACCGCCAACGCGAACGATCCCTCGCCGTGGACCCATAACGGGCCCTACGCCGGCATCGGGATCAAGTTCTAGCGGCACGGCAAGGAGGCAGGGGCCGGCTTTCGGGCCAGGCCCCTGCCCTTGGCGGTTGACCTCTAGGCGCTCCTACGGTACGATAGGCCCTTGGCGCCGGACCTCTCACCGGTGCTCGCGGCATACTGCCCTCCACCGGAGTTCCCTTTTTGGCTGCCAAGAAGCAAACGAAGACACGCCGCAAGCGTGAAGTGAAGAACGTCCAGACGGGCGTCTCGCACATCCACGCATCCTTCAACAATACGATCGTCACCATCGCGGACTCGCACGGGAACGTGCTCTCGTGGGCATCGGCCGGCAATTTGGGCTTCAAAGGCTCGAAGAAGTCGACGCCGTTCGCTGCGCAGATGGCCGCTGAAGCGGCCGCGCGTAAAGCGATGGAGCATGGTCTGAAAACGACGGAAGTGCTCGTCAAAGGCCCGGGCGCAGGACGCGAAGCGGCGATCCGCTCGTTGCAAGCGGCCGGCCTGGAGATCACACTCATCAAAGACGTTACACCGATTCCACACAATGGTTGCCGACCGCCCAAGAGGCGCCGCGTCTGATGTCGCGCTACACAGGACCCGTCTGCCGCCTCTGCCGCCGTGAGACGGCGGCCAGTAAAACCGGAGAGAAGATCAAGCTCTTCCTCAAAGGCGATCGCTGCCTCTCGCGAAAGTGCGCCGTCGAGCGGCGCGGAACTGCACCCGGTCAAAAGACCGCGGGCAAATCGCGCACGAAGGTGTCGGAGTATGGCCGCCAGTTACGCGAGAAGCAGAAGATGCGCCGTTATTACGGCGTGCACGAAGCCCAGTTCGAGAACTACTTCCGTGAGGCGGCTCGTGTACCGGGCCAGACCGGACGTACGTTCTTGCAGCTGCTCGAACGCCGGCTCGACAACATCGTCTATCGTTTGAACCTCGCCTCGAGCCGTGCCCAGGCCCGCCAGCTCGTCACGCACCGGCACTTCCGCATCAACGGGAAAATCGTGAACGTGCCGTCGCATATCGTCAAGCCAGGCGACATCGTGACCGTCGGTGAGCGCAGTCTCAAATCGATGGTCTTCGAAGCCAATCTCGAAGCCGCGCGCAGCCGGCGCGCCCCCGACTGGCTGGAATGGAACGAGCAGGAACGTGCCGCCAAGGTGCTTGCGCTTCCCGCTCGCGAGCATATCGACACCCCCGTCGACGAGCAGCTTATCGTCGAATACTACTCTCGCTGACACCACACTCCCACTCTCCGCCGCTAGGCGTACGATCGGACGACGGTCAAGGGACCGCAAGCCGGATAACGTAAGCGGTACAAAGGAAATCACCGCAGACATGACCACGTTGGAAGCACCCGTTGGCGCAAACATCGAAGTGCGCGAACGGCGAGAGAACTATGCGAAGTTCATCGTCGAACCACTCGACCGCGGTTTCGGCATCACGCTCGGGAACGCGCTGCGTCGTATTCTGCTGAGCTCCATTCCCGGAGCAGCGGTCACGTACATGAAGATCAACGGCGTCCTGCACGAGTTCTCGACGATCCCCGGCATGGTCGAAGACACGATTGCGCTCATGCTCAACCTCAAGGGGCTTCCGGTCAAACTGAACTCTGACGATCCCAAAGTGCTGGCGCTCAACGTCTCCGGCCAGCGCGAGATGACCGCCGGCGACATCGCGCCCGATGCCGACGTCGAGATCCTCGACGCCTCGTACCACCTCGCCACGCTGACGTCGAAGGATGCGAAGATTTCGATGGAGATTGGAATCGAGAAGGGGCGCGGCTATGTGATGGCCGATCGCCAGCGCCACGTGGAGCACATGATCGGGCTCATCCCCCTCGACTCGATGTTTTCGCCTGTGCGCAAGGTGAACTTCAGCGTCGACGATACCCGCGTCGGGCAGAGCGTCGACTACGACCGGCTCACGATAGAGATCGAGACGAACGGCGCTATCACACCAGAGGAAGCGCTTGCGACGGCGGCGCGTATCGCGCAGGACCAGCTCGATCTCTTCGTCTCCTTCACCGACCGCACGGAGCCGTTGCCTGAGACGCCTCCGAACGAATGGGACGTACCTGTGGAGACGCTCAACCTCTCGGTGCGCTCGTTCAACTGCCTCAAGCGCGCGGGCATCTCGAAGATATCGGAACTGCTCGACCTGAGCGAGGACGAGATCATGAAGATGCGCAACTTCGGCAAGAAGTCGCTCGACGAGATCAAACAGGTGCTGGCCGAGCGCGGCCTCTCGCTGAGACAGTCCTAGGGCGATCGGAGAAACCTGTGCCCCATCAAATCGCCTACAAACGCCTTTCGCGTACCGACGGCCACCGCCGGGCGCTGTTGCGTAATCTCGCGACGTCGTTCTTCAAACACGAGAAGATCGAAACGACGTCGACGAAGGCCAAGGAGATCGGTCGCCTGGCCGAGCGATTGATCACGACGGCGATGCGGGGAGACCTTGCGTCACGTCGGCGCGTTGCTGCGTACCTCACCGAGCCGGCGGTCGTCAAGAAGCTCGTGGAGCAGATCGCGCCGGGACTGAAGGGTCGCACCGGCGGATACACGCGCATCACGAAGACGCGTGTGCGCAACGGCGATGCAGCGGAGCTTTCGCTCATCGAGCTGGTGAGGTAGATTTCGTATTCGTCGCTGCTGCGCGGGCTCATCGCCGGCGAGCGGCTCGGCGAGGACGACGCAGCCGCACTCATCGGCGCGATCGTGGACGGCACGGTCGGACCGTCGCTTGCAGCGGGCATTCTCGTTGCACTCGCGGCGCGCGGCGAGCAGCGCGACGAGGTAGCGGGAGCAGCACTCGCAATGCGCGAGCGCTGCGTTCGCATCGAGCACGGGTTCCCCATGCTGCTCGACATCGTCGGCACCGGCGGGGACGGCGCTGGTACCATCAATCTTTCGACCATGGCGGCATTGACGGCTGCAGCAGCCGGCATTCCCGTTGCCAAACACGGGAATCGCGCCGCGTCGAGCGTTTGTGGAAGCGCGGACGTTCTCGAAGCGGCTGGCTTTCCGCTGGATGCATCGCCGGAGCGCTGCGCTCGAATGTTGCGGGAGACGAACTTTACCTTCTTATTTGCGCCCGTCTACCATCCCGCAACGGCGCGTATCGGGCCTGTTCGGCGGGAACTCGGTGTGCCGACGATCTTCAATCTGCTCGGTCCTCTTACGAATCCCGCGCGTCCGACCCACGCCGTCGTCGGCGTCACGAGCACTGCGTCGGCCGAAATGCTGGCCGCCGTCCTTGAGCGTCTCGGGACGCGGGGGGCGGTCGTGCACGGGGCAGGCGGCATGGACGAAGTCGCCGGCCAGGGAATCTCGCGCGTGGTGGAGTTCGGAGCCGGCCTGCGCGCCTTCGAGATCGATCCAGCGCAGTTGGGCGTGCACGCAGCCACGAGCGCTCTTTGCGGGTCGAGCCTGCAGGCGTGCGTGGACGCGTTTCACTCGATTCTCGGAGGCGAACGTTCGCCGCGTACGGATGTCGTTGCGCTGAACGCTGCGCTTGCCATCCTCGTCACGGGCGTACGCGAGAGTCTCGCGCAGGCGTACGAGCTCGCGCGCTCGCTGCTGTGGGCAGGCGAGCCCCTACGTGTCTTCGAGCGCGCGAGAACGACGGTATAGATGGCCGATCTTCTTGCGCGAATCTTCGAAGAGTCGAGGCAGCGACTCGCCGCCGCGGAACGCAGCGAATCGTACGGGGCGCTGCGCGAGCGCGGCTTACATCGTGCGTCGGGGCGCCGGCCGTTTCTCGGTGCGCTGCAAGCCGCCAGCGGCACGGCAATCGTCGCCGAGGTGAAGCGCGCGTCACCGTCGGCTGGGCTCATTGCGCGTAACTTCGATCCGGTGCAGATAGCGCGCGCGTACGATACGGCGGCGGATGCCGTCAGCGTCCTGACGGAGCCGGAGTACTTTCTCGGCGAGCTTGCCTATCTCGACGCCGTTCGCGGGGCGACGGCCCTCCCGATCTTGCGCAAGGATTTCCTGCCAAATCGCTACGCCGTAGCGCAGTCCGCCGCGTACGGAGCCGATTGTGTGCTCCTCATCGTCGCTGCCTTGGACGATGCGTCGCTGCGTGCGTGCATGAACGAGGCGCAAGCGTACGCAATGGACGCGCTCGTTGAAGTGCACGACGAAGAAGAACTGCAGCGCGCTCTTGCGGCCGGCGCGAAGCTCGTTGGGGTGAACAACCGCGACCTCCGCACGCTCAAGACCGATTTGGCGACGAGCGAGCTGCTGCTCCCGCAGGTACCGAGCGCCGTCTTTGCCATCAGTGAAAGCGGCATGCACGATGCAAACGATCTGCACCGGGTTCGTCTGGCAGGAGCACGCGGTTTCCTCATTGGGGAGTCGCTCGTGCGTGCAGCCGATCCCGCAGCGACGCTCGGCGCTCTCAAAACGGCACTCCGCAGCGAGACGGCCGGGGCGACCTAGGAAGGCGCTGAGGGTCCATCGATGCGCACGCGCGTGAAGTTCTGCGGCTGCACCTCGTGGGCGGACGCGGAGGCGGCCATCGAGGCAGGCGCGGACGCGATCGGCCTGATTTTCGCGGCGTCGCCGCGGCATATCGCATGGCCCGATTTCGAGGAGATCGCGGCGCGGGTTCCGCCGCTCGTTACGTGCGTCGGGGTCTTCGCGAACCCCAAGCGCGCCGAAATCGAGGCTGCGCGAGACGTCTTTCCTGCGCTGGTCGTGCAACTGCACGGCAACGAATCCGGAACGTTCGTCTCCGAAGTCGGAGGCCTCGTGATCAAGGCGGTTCCAGTGTTGGCCGACGACGATGCGCAGCGGCTCGCGCATCGAAGCGGTGAGTTCGGGGGCGCCCTCGTGCTCTTCGACACCGCTCGCGAGCGCCGCGATATGCCGGCCGCGCCGTTTGCTTGGGCGAACGTCGCACCGATGGCACGCGTGCGGCCGGTCATCGTTGCCGGAGGCCTCCATCCCGGAAATGTCGGCGACTGCATCACGGCAGTGCGACCGTACGCCGTCGACGTTCGCAGCGGCATCGAAGACTCCAAGGGTCGCAAAGATCCCAAGAAAATGGCGGCGTTCGTCGCGGCCGTCCGGCAGGCGGATGCGCGCTAGCGCTCAGCCCGACCGTCGGGGGTATTTCGGCGCCTTCGGGGGCCGCTTCGTTCCCGAGGTGCTGGCCTTCGCGCTCGACGAGCTGGAGTCAGCGGTGGATGCGGCGTTCGCGGACGACGCGTTTTGGAGCGACTTTCACGGACTGTTGTGCTCGTACGTCGGGCGGCCGTCGCCGGTCTATCGCGCGCGGCGATTCGAACGCTGCGCGCCGGTCGTCGTCAAACGCGAAGATCTCAATCATACGGGTTCGCACAAGATCAACAACACGCTCGGGCAGGCCTTACTGGCGCGCCGCATGGGCAAGGAGCGGCTGATCGCCGAGACCGGCGCGGGCCAGCACGGCGTCGCGACGGCGACCGTGGGCGCCAAGTTCGGGTTCCCGGTCGACGTCTACATGGGCGCGCGCGACGTCGAACGCCAAGAGCCGAACGTTGCGCTGATGCGGATGCTCGGTGCGCGCGTGCATTCCGTAACGTCGGGAACACAGACGCTCAAGGATGCGACGAACGAAGCGTTCCGCGTCTGGGCGGCGGAAGTGGAGCGGACCTTCTACGTCATCGGCAGCGTGGTGGGCGCGCATCCGTATCCCTATATGGTGCGCGAGTTTCAACGCGTCATCGGCGACGAAGCGCGCCGCCAATGCTTGGAGGAGCACGGACGGCTTCCGAGCGACGTCGTCGCGTGCGTCGGAGGCGGCAGCAATGCCATCGGGATCTTCACGGCCTTTCTCGGCGACGACGTGCGGCTCTGGGGTGTCGAGGCTGCCGGTAAAGGGACGCAGAGCGGTGAGACGGCTGCGTCGCTGAGCGCCGGAAGCATCGGCGTGCTGCACGGCTCGCGTTCTTATTTACTGCAGACTGCCGACGGCCAAGTCTGTGAGACGCACTCCGTGAGCGCCGGCCTCGACTATCCCGGCGTAGGGCCGGAGCATGCGTATTTGAAAGAGAGCGGACGCGCTACGTACGTGTCGGTTCGCGACGATGAGGCGCTGACGGCGTTCCACGATTTTGCCGCTGCCGAAGGAATCGTTCCCGCGCTCGAAAGCGCCCACGCACTCGCCTTCGCGCGCACGCTCTCGAGGGAGCGCAACTCGAGCGATCTCGTGCTCGTCAATCTCAGCGGACGAGGCGACAAAGACCTCGCCTACGTACGCGGCTTGTCGTCCGGAGCGTAGCAGTTGCCCTGTCATCCCGAGCGCCGGCGCTCGGCGCCGGAGTCGAAGGACGAAGGACCGCCGTGAGCTCTCGCCTCGAAAGCGCACTACGAAAGCACAAGCCCGCCTTCATTCCATACCTCATGGCAGGCGACCCCGATCTCGAAA
Source organism: Vulcanimicrobiota bacterium (assembly GCA_027315245.1). Classification (GTDB taxonomy): domain Bacteria; phylum Vulcanimicrobiota; class Vulcanimicrobiia; order Vulcanimicrobiales; family Vulcanimicrobiaceae; genus Tyrphobacter. The sequence continues at coordinate 13,274 of DAHUYK010000116.1, forward strand.
CGACCGAGGCCGTGGCGCATGCGGTGCGTGCATGCGGCGCTGCAGCGCTGGAACTGGGCGTTCCTTACGGCGATCCGCTCGCCGACGGGCCGACGATTGCGGCGGCCGGCCAGCGCGCGCTCGAACGGGGAACGCGTATGTGCGATGTGCTCGCGCTGGCGTCACGGCTCCGTGACGCGATCCCCATCGTGCTTTTCACGTACTACAACCTCGTTCACGCATACGGGCTGGAACTATTCGCGCAAGATGCTGTACGTTCTGGGGTCGCCGGAGCGATCGTTCCCGACGTGACGCTCGAGGAGCTCGACGACGTGCAGCCCATATTCGAGAAACATGGCTTGGCGATGCCCCTGCTCGTTGCTCCCACGACGCCTGCGCAGCGCGCTGGAACCATCGCGCGCCGGGCGTCGGGTTTCGTCTATGTGGTGTCGCGTCTCGGTGTGACGGGCGCGAGCGCGGCGCCGAACGTCGATGCGCTGCGCGGGCAGATCGCCGGCTTACGAGAGGCGACGCGTTTGCCGCTCGCAGTCGGCTTTGGCATCAGCACTCGCAAGCACGTAGAGGCCGTTGCGCCGTTCGCCGATGCGTTCATCGTCGGAAGCGCGCTCATCGACGCCTATTCGGGAACGAGCGGCGCCGATGCGGTTCGCCGCGTCGAGCTGCTCGCCTACGAGTTGCTAGGTTCTTCATTCCGCGGCGGATAGGAGATCGGCGACGTGCTGCGCGATCGCGAGGCACGAGGTTGCGGCAGGCGAAGGCGCGTTGCGCACTTGAACGATGCGGTCGCTGCGCTCGAAGGCGAAATCGTCAACGTAGCAGTCGCGCTCGTCGACTCCCTGAGCGCGGATTCCGAGTGGGCCGGGTAGTGTGTCGCTCGCCTGCAGGCTCGGAATGAAGCGCTGCACTGCCGCAAGAACATCGGGCTGCGCGATGTCGCTCGGACCGAACCAGATGCTGCCGTCGATGCGCGGCGTCACATGCGCGCCGAGGAACGGAAACCGTGGATTGGGGACAGGATAGATGCAGGCATTGACGAGCGGCCCGAGCTCTGGGCGAAGAACGAGGAACTCGCCGCGGATGGGTTCGACTCGAGGAAACGATGCGCCGCCGAGCGCTCGGGCGACGCCGTCGCTGCCGAGCCCCGCACATGCGACGACGCGCTTTGCCTCGAACTCTTGCGTCGCGGTTTGCAACGCGACTGCACCGTCGCGACGCTCCGAACCGAGCACCGCGGCGTCCGTGACGATCGTTCCTCCGGCCCGAGCGATTTCGTCGGCAAAGGTTGCAGCGACGGCACCGTAATCGATGACGCTCGTCTCCGGAACATAGAGTGCCCGCAGGCCCGTGCAGTTGGGCTCGTGTTGGCGGATGCCGTCGGCGCTGAGAAGTGCAACGGCCGCAACGCCGTTGTCGGCGGCACGTTGCCTGAGGTCGTCGAGTAATGGCAGTTCGCGCTCGTCGACGGCCACGACGAGCTTGCCCGTGCGACGATACGGAATCGCATGAAGGCTGCAGTACTCGCGCAGCAGCGTAGCCCCGCGCCGGGAGAGATCTGCTCGAAGCGAGCCGGGGCGGTAGTAGATACCGGAGTGGATTACGCCGCTGTTGTTCGTGCTTTGGTGCGATGCCGGGCGGTGCTCCTTTTCCAGGAGAAGGAGCTGCAAGCCGGGCGTCCGAGAAAGGAGCTCGCGCCCGGTCGCAAGGCCAAGGATCCCGCCTCCGACGATTGCGACGTCATACATGCGCAGGCCGGAATTCGCGCTCGACGCCGATAATACTGTGCGTATGACCTCGATCGCCGACCGCATCGCTCCTTTTAAGAACGAACCCATCAAGACGTTTGCCGACGAAGGCGACGCGGCCGCCATGGAGGCCGCTCTGGCTGAAGTCGAGCGCAGCTTCGGGCGCTTCTATCCGCTCGTCATCGACGGCAAGCCCGTCGAAACGCAGAAGCGCATCCGATCGCTCAATCCCTCTGCGCCATCGCAGGTCGTCGGAGAGACGGCGTCTGCTTCGGCGCAAGACGCCGAGGACGCCGTCGCGGCAGCGGAGCGCGCCTTTGATTCCTGGCGCCGGGTTCCAGCGCAGCAGCGAGCCGACGTCCTCTTCCGCGCGGCAGCGCTTTTGCGCGAGCGGCGCTTTCTCTACGATGCGCTCCTCGTGTATGAAGTGGGCAAGAACTGGACCGAGGCAGACGCGGACCTTGCCGAAGCGATCGATTTCCTCGAGTTCTACGGTCGCGAGATGCTCCGTTACGCGCAGCCGCAGCCGGTGACGCCGATTGCGGGAGAGGATAACGAGCTCGTCTACATTCCTCTCGGCGTCGGTGTCGTGATACCGCCGTGGAACTTTGCGGCAGCCATCGCGATCGGCATGAGCTCGGCGGCGATCGTCGCCGGGAACACGGTGGTGCTCACGCCGTCGAGCGACTCCGCAATCGTCGCGGCCTGGTTCGTGGATCTCATGCACGAAGCGGGTCTGCCCCGCGGCGTGCTCAACTTCTTACCCGGAGCCGGGAGCGAGATCGGGGATCTCATCGTAGCGCACCCGAAGGTCCGCTTC
>DAHUYK010000120.1 GCA_027315245.1 Vulcanimicrobiota bacterium
AGTGGCCTGTAACATCCGAATGAGAGGTGCAATCGCGCTTGTCTTTTCGCCCGGCTCTTCGTCGCTCATCGGTCACGACGCTACGGCGTCGCTCCCTCTTCGCTCCTCGATCCGAACGAAAATCCGTCGCGATCTTGCACCCCATCCGGGTGTTACAGGCCACTAGCTGTTGTTGGGATGCGCGATGACGTATGCCGCGACGCTTTGAGAAATCGCTCTGGCAATGTCGCGGTTCGATTCGGTCGTTTTATAGAGCACGTCGCCGAAGCACGTCCATATCTGCAGCGTGAAGATGCTGTTCGTTCGCGGGCGTAGCCCGCCGAGGTGCTGCTCGACGAGTTCACCCGTCGCGATCGTATTGTCACGCTGCGCGCCGCAAATGGACGTCGCCGCGGTGCTGAGGCTCGCCGAGATCCGGCCGCCGCCGCCGCGAACCTCGAAGTGCGCAGCAAGGTCGTGCTCGAGCAACTGCGTCGCATGGGCAAGCTGCGATGCCGGCACCGACGTCGCGCCGCGAACGGCGACGAGAATGATGCCTCGCGCCGGCTTTGTCGAAGGCGCCGCCGTCACGACGACCGCCGTCGTCGTGCGGTGATGTGAAAAGAGATGCCCGAGGCTGAACTGTGCGCCGTTCGTCGCGGCGGCCGTAGGCGCCGCGGTTGCCGACTCGGTCGTCGTGACGTTCACGTTCGTGCCGGACATCTGCAAGATCGCGTCGTGGCTCGTGAGGGCGAGCGACGTGGCGTCGTTGATCGTGGACACTTGGCTCGTCTGCGAGAACGCGATGACGCCGCTCTGTACGCTCACCACTTGGACGACGACGGAGGCCGTGTCTCCGATGGGCGTCACATAGCCTGTGATGTAGTAGTCAGCCTTTTTCGCCTGGGCATTCGTGAGAAAGTTCGAACGCGTGACGCCGCTTGGAACCGGCAGAATCGTGATGTTGCCCGCCTGCGTCATCGCATGGGCAAAGATGCCGGCGACTTGCGTTCCTACCTTAGGGTTGAGGCCGCTCGCCGTCTCAAACGGGTAGATGAGCACCGTCGGTTTGTCTGAAGGAAAGTTCAAATGCACGGTCGGAACCGGAAGCGGAGGGCGAGGCGTCGGCCGCGGCGTGGCGGCGACGAGGCACCCGGCGCAAAGCGCGACGAAAAGCGCAAAGAGGCGACGCATAGGAGCCGTCATTTCGGCACCGCGAGCGGCTCGTCCCGCCGCGCGAAGACGCTGCAGAGTTGCGCGCCGTAGAGAAAGATCGCACCGATGACGTAAAACCACAGGAGCAGTGCGAGCGGCGCCGACAGGGCACCGTAGATGCGCGTGAAGTTCACGTGGAGGGTGTACTGGGCGAACGCGTACTGCACGAGCGGCCAGGTCGCTGCTACGAACGTCGCCCCTGGAACGGCAAACGCGACGGAGGGACGTTGGTTTGGGAGCACGCCGTAGAGCACGAGCGAAATGCTGAAGACGAGCAGGAGAGATACGACGTACGCACCGATGTGCGTCACGTTTGCCACGTCGTGAAAGTGCACGAGTTTGATGACGATGGCGAGCAGTATCGGTAAGCTCACGGCGATGACGAGGAGGATGCCCGAAAGCGGAAGCATCACGATCGAAAGTGCGAGATGGTTGAAGAAAGGCCTGCCGACGGGAACGCCAAGAGCTCTGTCAAGTGCGACGGTAAGCCCCATGAAGAGATTTTTCCCCGACCAGAGGAGCACGAGTGCGGCAATCGCGCTCGAAATGCCGCGGCCGTAGATGTACGTGCGCAGGTTCACTTCGATGAAATCGTGCAGAGGCGGCGCGAGCGTTCCGAGGAAGAGCAGCGTCCTTTGGTCGGCATGCGGTATGACGAGCGAAATCGCCGCGAGTACGAGCACCGCAACGGGAAAGAGCGCAAAGATTGCATTGAACGCGAGCGCCTGTGCGAGAAATCCACAGTTGTCGCGTGAAAAGCCGTGCCACGCATCACGCAGGGCATGGAAGAGTCGCCCCATGCGCGGGGAAGTATCGCATCGGATGCCCATACTCCCGGTGGCAGCGGTCATCAGCGTGCGCATCGACGGCCAAAAGGTCCGCGCGTATGCGCCGGCATACGTCGTCGCGGGCCGCACGTACGCTCCGCTGCTGCCCTTCGTGACACGCCTTGCCGACCGAGTCGGCTACGAAGGGCAGCGTCTCGTCGTCGTTCGAGGCCTTCGGCACGTCAGCGTCTCGCTTGGGCGCATCTCTCCCGATGGGCTCGACCGCGCCTACGTGCCGCTCGCTCCGGTCCTACGCGGCCTGGGCGAAACCGTTCGCTACGATCCCAAGACGCACACGGTCGACGTACATTCGCCGCAGGCCATGGAGGTCGCCTCACCCGTACCGTACGATCCGCTTGCGCCGCAAGCGGTGCCGCGTATCGTCTTCACGCCGGCGCCTCCGCCGGCGCGCCATATCGTCTGGCACGGCCCGGCGACCCCGCGCCGGACCCCGCTGCCGTACCCGATCCCGACCTAGACGTCCTTTAGGCTGGAGCGCGGCGGGCGGTAAGGTTCAGGAGACCTGCGACGACCGCTGCTGCGATGGCGATCCACACCTGGCGCGGGTCGGTGACGGCCGTCCAGCCAAAGACGCTGTCGAGCGCATAGAGGCCGTTGCCGGCAAAGGCGATTGCCAGAGCGGCGGCGATGTTCATTCCCGGCAGTTCCCAGCCGCCGTTGCTCGAGAGAAAGCCCTTCGAGATGTGAACCGTGAAGATCGCGACGATCATCACCATGATGATGAGCGCCGGCCCAACGGCTCCGCCGAGGCCGAGCAGTGTCAGTGCGCCACCGAGGAACTCCCCGAGTCCGGCTGCTACCGCGAAGAGCGGCCCCGGCCGGAAGCCGAGCTGGCCAAAAAACGCACCGGTCCCCGCCGGGCCGCCGCCTCCGAACCATCCGAAGAGCTTCTGCGAGCCGTGGACGACGAATGCCCCGCCCAGCAGCAATCGTGCGATGAGAAGTCCTATGCTAACTGCGACCGTCATGTTCTGCTCCTTTGCGTGCGCCTTTCTCCCTGCGACCCGGGCTGGCAGCCGCTGGTTGCGCCGGTCTTCCGGAGGCGACCGCTCGAAGCAGGGTTTCACGCGGCTGCCTTCGACATAAGCGAGGCAACATGGCCCGCTATATGACGCACCCGGCGGCCCGCTCACTCGTTGCGGGCGGAGTCATTGCCGGCATCATCGGCGCCGTGCTCATGCACGGGTTTCTGTTCGCCGTCGGCATGGCGCACTTTCCGGCAACGTACGAATGGATCGCATCTGCGTTTCTGCCCCACGCAACGGGCGAGCGCGCCGTCTGGTTCGGCATCGGCATGCATTTCGCAATCGCCATCGTCGCCGCCACGCTCTACGCGTACGCAGCTCAGGTAACGGGGCTCATGGGACGCCCGCTCCTGGGAGGTCTCATCTTCGGCATCGTCACGAACGGCGTTATGGATGTCCTCGTGCACGCCAGAGGCCTTGCGCCGTTTCCAACGACGTGGCACGATATCGGCCTTGGCCTCGTCGCGCACGTCGTGTTCTTCGGCGTCCCCGTTGCGCTCTATCTTTCGCGCTACGAGCGGGTCCCGATTCCGTGGGTCTAGCCGGCGAACGTTTCGATCGTCTCGCGATTGAAGGCTGGGATGTCGTCCGGCTTTCGGCTCGTCACGAGCAGTCCATCCCGTACGACCTCGCGGTCCTCCCACATGCCGCCGGCATTGCGGATGTCCGTCTTGAGCGACGGCCACGAGGTGAGGCGCTTTCCTCGCACCGCATCGGCTTCGACGAGAGTCCACGGGCCATGGCAGATCGCGGCAATCGGTTTGTTCGCGTCGACGAACGCGCGGGCAAAAGCTACGGCCTCCGGTATGGCGCGCAACCTGTCCGGGTTCGCGACACCGCCGGGGAGTAGAAGCGCGTCGTAATCGTCGGCTTTGGCGCGCGACAGCGGAAGATCGACCGGAAACTCGTCCCCCGGCTCGTCATGCTTGTTCGCCCTGACGCGTTCGCCGCCGGGTGAGATGAGGGTGGTTCGGGCACCCGCCGATTCGAGTGCCTCGCGCGGCTGCGTCATCTCGATCTGTTCGAATCCGGACGCAACGAGAATCGCAACGCGCTTGCCGTGTAGTGCTGCAGAGGTCATGCGCACGTTCTACCCGAGGCGCCTCGCATCCATGCGGCGAAGGCAATCAACCGAATGTTTCGCTATCTCACAGCGGGCGAATCGCACGGCCCGGCATTAGTTGGGATCCTCGACGGTCTTCCGGCGCACTTGCGGCTCGATGTCACGCGTCTGAACGAGACGCTTGCACGGCGGCAGGGCGGTTACGGTCGCGGCGCCCGCATGAACATCGAACGTGATGAGGTAGAGCTTCTCGCCGGTGTGCGCGGCAGCGAGACGCTTGGCTCGCCGATCGCCGTGCTCGTGCGCAATCGCGACTACGAACGCAATCGCCACCTCATGGATCCGCTCGCCGGCACTGGCCCTGCGCTCACGAACCCGCGTCCGGGTCATGCCGACTACGCCGGCGCGCTGAAGTACCGTCATCGCGATCTGCGTAACGTGCTCGAGCGCGCATCGGCGCGCGAGACGGCGATGCGCGTCTGTCTGGCAGCCATCTGCGCGGAGTTCCTCGGAGCGCTCGGTATCACGACGCGTAGCTGCGTCACGCGCATCGGCGCGGTCGCGGCTGAGGTAGGCGCGCAATGGGAGCAAGACGACGTCGAGGCGAGCGACGTTCGCTGTCCTGACGCGCGGAGCGCGGAAGCCATGATCGCCGCGATCGATGCGGCGCGAGCGGCGGGCGACACGCTCGGCGGCACCTTCACCGTTTCCGTCGACGGGCTTCCCGCCGGGATCGGCAGCAATCGGCAGCCGAACCAGCGCCTAGACGGCGTCATCGCCGGCGCGCTCATGGGCATGCAGACGGTGAAGGCGGTCGAGATCGGTCTCGGCAGCGACGTCGCGAGCCTTCCCGGATCGCAGGCGCACGATCGATTCGCGCTCGGAGAAGACGCATCGCGCGTCGTTCGCCCGAGCAATCGCGCGGGCGGCATCGAAGGCGGCATGTCGAACGGCGAAGCGATCGTCGTGCGCGTCTCGGTCAAGCCGATTCCCACGCTCATGAAGGCGGCGCCATCGGTGAATCTGCACGAGCGCTCCGCTGCGCCCGCGACGGTCGTGCGCAGCGACGTCTGCGTCGTGCCTGCGGCCGCAATCGTCGGGGAAGCGATGGTGCGGCTTGCCTTAACGGCCCCCGTGCTCGAAAAGTACGGCGGCGATTCCATGGAGGAGACCCTCGACAACATGCGCCGCTCCGTCGAGGCGGCGCGTGCGCTCTTCGAGTGAAGCATCTTGCGCTCGTCGGTTTTATGGCAGCCGGAAAATCGACGGTGGGCGAGCTGCTTGCGGAGCGAATTGGCTGGCCGTTCGTCGATACCGACACACTCATCGAGCGCGATCGCGGCGCCATTGCAGCCGTCTTCGCGCATGAAGGCGAGCGAGCGTTTCGCGGATACGAATGCGAGGCGGTCGCCGAGGCCGTCGCACGCGACGAGCGATGCGTCATCGCCGTCGGCGGTGGCGCGCTGACGCACGAGCCGACGAATGCGCTCTTGGCACAAAGAACCTTCCGCGTCTTCCTCGAGGCATGCGAGCAGGAGATCGCGCAGCGCCTGCGCGACGCCCCCGTTCGGCCGATGCTCGGCTTCGAGCCGAGCGTCGAGGCCATCAGCGCCATGTATCGCGATCGGCTGCCGCTCTATCGCGAATCCGAGCTGACCGTCGACTGCAATGGGATGCGTCCGCTCGCGGTGGCGCGACGCGTTGAAGAACTTTTGATGCGCCGCGGATTCCTGCCGTGAGCGCATTCCACGACGAAAGGCTCGGCTATCCTATCGTTGTTGCGCAAAACGCCGTGCCGAATGCAACGCGAGCGATACGGGCACGCGCATGTCCGTTTATCGTGCTTTGTGACGACAATCCGAACGTCGTCACGCTAGCACGGCGATTGACCGGCGCTCGCGCGTTGCTGCGCTTTCGCTTGGGCGAGCCCAACAAGCGCATGAGCGAGCTCGAACGCGTGCTCGGCGCCTTGGCGCGTGCGGGTGCCGATCGCTCGACCCTCGTCGTCGGCGTCGGCGGCGGCGTTGCATCCGATCTCTTCGGCTTGGCGGCTGCCCTCTACATGCGCGGGGTTGCGTACATGCATTTCGCCACCTCGCTCGTCGCGATGGCCGACGCAGCCGTCGGCGGCAAGACCGGCGTCGATCTCCCCGCCGGAAAGAATCTGGCGGGAGTCTTTCGCGATCCGGTCGCCGTCTTCGCACACGTCGACGCACTGCGGACGTTGCCGCTGCGATCCGTGCGCGAAGGTTTGGCCGAGGTAATCAAGGTGGCGATTCTCCGAGGCGGCGACCTCTTCGAATCGCTCGAGGAGCTTGCCGCGCACCCGCTTTGGGCGTGGCCATGGCCATCGATCATCGCCTCGGCAGTGGCGATCAAACGCGACATCGTCGCTGCGGATCGCGAGGAGCACGGGGAGCGTGCGCTGCTCAACCTCGGGCACACGTTCGGGCACGCGTTCGAGAAGGCGAGCGGCTATCGTATCACCCACGGTGCCGGGGTCGCTCTCGGATTGCGTGCAGCGGGGCTGCTCGCACTTCGTGTCGGGCGTTTCTCGCGGCTAGAACATCTCCGCGTGCTGACCTTACTCTCACTATTGAAGATGCCGCTGCGTACGAGCGTCGTTCCGCGCGACGCGTTCGACGCGATGCGCAACGACAAGAAGCGCCGCGACGGCGCGCTACGTTTCGTTCTTCCCAATGCGATCGGCGACGTTTCGTGGGGCGTTCGAGCAACGCCCGACGCAGTGCTCCGAACACTTGCTCTCATGCGGAGCGTGCCAGGTCCCCAGGGCTAGTGGCCTGTAACACCCGGATGAGGTGCAAGATCGCGACGGATTTTCGTTCGGATCGAGGAGCGAAGAGGGAGCGACGCCGTAGCGTCGTGACCGATGAGCGACGAAGAGCCGGGCGAAAAGACAAGCGCGATTGCACCTCTCATTCGGATGTTACAGGCCACT
>DAHUYK010000123.1 GCA_027315245.1 Vulcanimicrobiota bacterium
AGACGGAGCTGCGCGCGTACGACGGCAAGCCGCACACCTTCGAGATCGAGCGAGGCGGCAAGACCCTTGAAATCGACTTGCGCTCCGTCCAGCCGTTTTCGCTCCAACCGTGAAAACGCTGCGCCTTGGCATCGACGTCGGCGGCACCTTTACCGACGTGGTCGCGATCGATGCGGCGACGCGCATGCTCGTTGCGAGGGTGAAAGTTCCGACGACGCACGACGCGGCCGACGGCGTCGCGCAAGGAGTCATTGCGGGGCTCGCGCAGCTTCTGACGACGGCAGCAATCTCGACTGCAGACGTCGCATTCATCGCGCACTCGACGACGCAGGCCACGAACGCACTGCTCGAAGGGGACGTCGCGCGCGTCGGAATCGTCGGCCTGCTGCGAAAGTTCGATCCGCTCGCGAAAGCCCAGATGCGGATTCCCGTGTTCGAGCTCGCGCCGGGTGTTCGCTTCGCTCCCGAGACGGTCTTCGTGCGAACGGCGGATGTCGAGGCGACGGGCGCGGTTGTCGAAGGCCTGAGGGCGCGCGGGGCGGACGCGATTGCCGTCACGCGTGCGTTTGGCGTCGATGCGCCGCACGACGAGGAGCGCGTCGCGGAGGCCGCACGGGCATGCGGCCTGCTTGCCACGAGCGGGCACGACGTGAGCGCGACCTACGGCCTGCGCGCGCGCACGAGGACGGCTGCGCTCAACGCGGCGATCCTGCCGCGCATGATGCAGACAGCAGTGATGACGGCTCGCGCGGCCGGCCGCGCTGGCATCGCGGCGCCGCTCATGGTCATGCGCAGCGATGGCGGCGTCATGGACGTGCGCGAGATCGAGCGCCGTCCGATCGCGACGCTGCTCTCGGGCCCCGCTGCGGGCGTCGCGGGTGCTCTGTTGTACGAGCAGGTCAGCGACGGCGTCTTCATCGAGGTCGGCGGGACGAGCGCAGATTGCTCGGCGATCCGGGCGGGCAGGCCGCAGATGCGCGCGGCGGTCGTGGGCGGCCATCGTATGCTCCTGCGCACGCTCGACGTGCGGACGCTCGCCATCGCCGGCGGCAGCATGCTGCGCGTCAGCGCAAGCGACATCGTCGACGTCGGTCCACGCTCGGCGCACATCGCGCGGTGCGAGTACGCCTCGTTCGTTTCGCCGGAACGCTTCGAAGGAGCGCGCTTGGAGCGTCTCGCTCCGGCGCACGGTGATCCGTCCGACTACGCCGTATTCGTCGCGCGGGACGGCAGGCGCATTGCGCTCACACCCACGTGTGCGGCGAACCTTCTCGGATACGTGCCGGAGGACGCGTTCGCGTATGGAAACGCCGCGTCGGCGCGGCAAGGCTTCGGTTTGCTCGCCACCGCACTCGGCGGCGACGCCGAAACACTTGCCCGCCGAACGCTCGAGATTGCCGCCGCAAAGCTGCGAGACTGCGTCGAGCGCCTCATCACGGAGTACGGACTCGATCCGGCCGTCGTGACGCTCGTCGGAGGGGGCGGCGGTGCGGCGGCGCTCGTTCCCTTCGTCGCCGAAGCGATGCATCTGCCGCATCGCATTGCCAGAGACGCTGAAGTGATTTCGCCGATCGGCGTTGCGCTCGCGCTCGTACGCGATTCCGTGGAGCGCACTATTGCGGAACCGACCGCCTCCGAGATCGCGAAGCTCCGTCGTGAAGCCTCGGATCGTGTCATCGCTGCAGGCGCCGCACCCGACCGCGTCGAGGTGAGCGTCGAGATCGATACGCAGCGCAATCGCGTGCGGGCGACGGCTTCGGGGGCAACGGCGTTCGCAGAGGACGCGGGCGCGCAGGTGATTCCCGAAGAAGCGGTGCGCGCGGTCGCCGCTCGCTCACTGCGCGTTCAGTCTTCGGTGCTGCAGCGCATGCAGCTTACGCCCGCGCTCGCATCGTACTCGGCCAATCGCGGGCTTCGCGTTCTCGACGAGCGCGGCGTCATCAGGCTTTCATTGCAAGGCGCCTGCGTCACGGCGGCGTGCTGCGGCGAGCTCGAGGCGCATTTGCGCGACGCGATCGAAGCAGCCACGACCTTCGGCGACGTAGGGAGGGCGCTTCCCGACCTCTACGTGCTGCACGGCGCCCGGATTGCCGACTTCAGCGGCCTCGGCAGCGCCGAGCAGGCCGTCGCGCTCGCAAGCGAAGAGGTCGCCGGCAGAGACGCCCGCGACCCCGTCGCAATCGTGACCGTGCCGCGCGCTAGTTGACGGGCGGCTGCATCGGCGCGGCTCCTTCGAGCTGCTGCAGCGCGACCGTGCTCTTGCGCCGGCCATACGAGAAGTAGAAGATCAAGCCCAAGACGAGCCAGACGATGAACCAGAACCACACGATCGGGAATCCGTAGACGACCGGATTGCCGACGCGCAGGTAGTAGATGAGGCCAAGCGCGCTGACGGCGGAGAGTATTGGAATGACGTACGGGCCCAACGGAATCTGAAACTTTCCCTGCAGCTCGGGGTGCCGGCGTCGCAGAATTGGAACGGAGAGGGAAACGAACACGAAGGCGCAGAGCGTTCCCATGTTCGTGAGCGATCCGACGATGTTGATGGGTGTAAACCCGCCGATGACCGCAATGAAGACCCCAAAGAAAAGCGTCGAGAAGATCGGGGTTCTCCAGCGCGGATGCACGCGCGTAAAAGCGGACGGAATGAGCCCGTCGCGCGACATCGCGTAGAAGATGCGGCTCTGGCCGAACATCATGACGAGCAGAACCGTCGTAAGACCGGCGACTGCGCCCAGGGAGACGACGATGCCGGCCCAGCTCAAGCCGACGTAGTTCATTGCATAGGCGACCGGAAATGCCACGTTGAGCTTGTAGAACGGCACCATGCCGTTGAGGATCGCGACGACGACGATATACAAGACGGTGCAGATCGCCAGGCTCATGATGATGCCGAACGGGAGATCGCGCCCAGGATTCTTCGCCTCTTCGGCGGTCGTCGAGACCGCGTCGAAGCCGATGTAGGCGAAAAAGATGAACGCAGCGCCGCCCAGCATTCCTTGCCAGCCG
>DAHUYK010000128.1 GCA_027315245.1 Vulcanimicrobiota bacterium
GCAGGTGCGACGCATTGCGCATCACGTCTGAAGAGATGCGATAGAGCTGAGCGACGGCGTGCGTTGCGTAGCGCGGGTAACCGTGCTCGGGCATCTGCCGCTCGCGCCGCACCGGATCCCACCACACGAACCAGTTCGGCAGACGCAGCAGCGCACGCATCGCAACGTCCATGACTGGGCGCGGAACCGCCGCAGCGCCGAGAAAGGGCGCAATTGCAACCACGCGATCGACGGGTTCTCGTTGCGCGAGCCAGAGCGCGAGCGTGCCGCCCGCCGAGAAGCCGGCGATCGTCGTACGCTGCCCAAGCGTGCGTGCGGCATCGATGCATTCGCGCGCAAAGGAACGCAGCTCGTCCTCCGTCAGCGCGGCCAAGGCCGTCGTCAGGCGATCGCTGTACCCGTGCAGCGGAAGGCGGGGGACGAGCACGTTATGCCCGCGCGCGTAGAGCGCATGCGCGTAGCTGCGGAACTGCGCTGGAGACGCGGTCAGCCCGTGCAGGAGCACGATCGCGCGGGATACCGGCTCTCCGTGAACGAGCAGGATCGGCTGTGCCGCCTTGGAGACCCGTCCGTCGCGCCGCATGAGGCACTCGAGCATGGTATTATACCTCGGCATGCAGGAAGGCGCTCGCGACGTTATTCTCTCCGAACTGCGATACGGCGCGCATAACTACGCGCCGCTCGACGTGGTCGTCGAACGCGGCGAAGGCGTCTGGGTGTGGGACGTCGCCGGACGCCGCTATCTCGATTGCGTCAGCGCCTACTCGGCGCTCAACCACGGACATGCGCACCCACGTATCCGTGCAGCACTCGTCGAGCAATCCGCACGTCTATCGCTCACGTCGCGCGCGGTGTACAACGACCGGCTCGCCGGCTTCCTGGAACGTCTCTGCCGGCTGACCGGCTACGAGGCCGCGCTTCCGATGAACGCCGGCGTCGAAGCCGTCGAGACCGCGGTGAAGCTCGCGCGCCGCTGGGGCTACGACGTCAAGGGCATTCCGCCGGACGGCGCCGAGATCGTCGTCTTCGCGAACAACTTTCACGGGCGCACCATGGCGGCGGTCTCGGCGAGCTCGACGCCGCAGTATCGCAAGAGCTTCGGGCCGTTCCTTCCCGGATTCGTCTTCGCGCCGTTCGGAGACGTCGCGGCACTGCGCCGCGCGATCACGCCGGCAACGTGCGCTATACTTCTGGAGCCGATTCAGGGCGAGGGCGGCGTGAACGTCCCGCCCAGCGGATATCTTGCCGAGGCATTCGCGCTCTGCCGGGAGCGCGACGTGCTCTTCATCGCGGACGAAGTGCAGACGGGTCTCGGCCGGACCGGCGATCTCTTTGCATGCGACCACGAACGCGTGCGTCCGGACGTCATGATCTTGGGCAAGGCACTGGGCGGAGGGTACTATCCCGTCTCCGCCGTGCTGGCGAGCCGGGCGCTCATGGATCTGTTCGAACCCGGGGACCACGGGAGCACCTTCGGCGGTAACCCGCTGGCTGCCGCCGTCGGCTCCGCTGCGATCGACGTCCTCGTCGAAGAGCGCTTATCGCAGCGAGCACGAGCCGCCGGCGAACGCTTGCTCGGCGCGCTGGGCGCGTTGCAGATCCCGCACCTCCGCGAGGTTCGCGGTCGAGGACTGCTCGTGGGCATCGAACTCGACGTGCCGGCGCGCAGCCTCGCCCAGGCGCTCCTCGCCCGCGGCATCATCGCAAAGGAGACGCACGAGAACGTCTTGCGGATAGCGCCCCCCCTCATCATCGACGACGAGACGCTGGGCATGCTCGTCGAGCAGCTCGTGGAGGCGCTGCGCGAGGTCGCGCCTACAGTCGCGCCGTCGAGTTGACACCCCCGGCGGCCCCTGTTATGCTCTCGAAGCCGAAGCAGTGCTCCACGATGCGAAGCGTCTTGGGGCATTCACCGGATGCCTGCGGGTGATCCGGTCGCACACGCGAGGAGCCGCCGGCCGGCGCCGCACGAGTGGGGTTGCTCCGGCAACGCCATTTTTTCTTTTCACGGAGGAAGACGGTCACGATCGTCATCGAGGGAGGAGCGCCATAGCCCGACCGCTTCGCGTCAACGATCAGATCCGCATACGCTCGGTTCGCGTGATCGACGAGAACAGCGCCCAGCTCGGCATCATGCAAATCGAAGATGCACAGGCTCGCGCTCGTGCTGCCGGGTTGGATCTCATCGAAATATCGCCGAACGCCCAGCCGCCGGTCTGCAAGATCGGCGATTACGGACGGCTCAAATACGAACAATCGAAGAAGGACAAGGACGCTCGCAAAAAGCAGCGCCACTTCGAGCTCAAGGAAGTCAAGCTGCGTCCGAAGATCGAGACGCATGACTACGAGACGAAGGCCAGGATGGCCGAACGGCTGCTGCAAGACGGGAGCAAGATCAAGGTGACGATCATGTTCCGTGGACGCGAGGTCACGTACGCGATCTTCGGGCGGCGCCTTCTCGATCGCATGGCCGAAGATATGGCCCCTCTTGCAACGATCGAGCGCGAACCGCGGCTCGAAGGCAAGAACATGTTTATGATTTTGGCGCCTCGGACGGTGCCCGCGGGCCCGCCGAAGTACTCAAAGAAGGAGCAGACCAGTGCCTAAGATTCGAACGCATCGAGGAACTGCAAAGCGCGTCAAAGTGACGGCGAACGGCAAAGTGCTGCATCGCCATCAGTTCGACGGCTGCGGACACATCTTGAGCAAGAAGTCGCAGAAGCGCAAGCGTCATTTCCGTAAGGATCAGCCGACAGCGCCTGGGGACATGCGCCGCATTCGCGCCATGATCCCGTATCTCGTGTAGGAGGAGTCATGGCACGAATCAAGCGTGGCGTCGGGGGCATCAAGCACCGCCGGCGCGTCATGAAACTCGTCAAGGGCTTTCGCGCCGCACGACGCCGAAACTATCGCGTTGCGAACGAAGCGCTGCTCAAGTCGCTCGCGTACGCCTTTCGGGACCGCCGCGTCCGCAAGCGCGACTTTCGCTCGCTCTGGATCAGCCGCATCAACGCGGCGGCGCGGCGGGAGGGGCTCTCGTATTCGCTGCTCATGCACGGCTTGAAAAAATCCGGCGTCACCTTGAACCGTAAAGCGCTTGCCGATCTCGCGGTTACGGATGCAAAGGCGTTCGGCAGTCTGCTGAGCCTCGCAAAGCAGGCAGTCGGGAAGTGAGGAATCCGCCGACGTGATCGCGGCGCTCGCGTTCGCAGCGCTGGGCTTTAGCCCCGCGACCGCACACCGCATCGACACGATCGTCGTCTCGGAACTGCGTGCGCATCGCGCTCCCGGCGTAGCCGTCGGCGTCGTCGAATCCGGACGGCTCGTCTATGCGCGCGGGTTCGGCGAAGCAAACCTCTCTCGCCACGTACCCGCTTCGCCGGGAACGCAGTTCGGCATTGGACAGATCAGCGAGCAGTTCACTGCGGCAGCCGTGCTTCTGCTCGCGCAGGAGGGCAGGCTCCGTCTCGACGATCCGGTGACGAAGTACTTGCCCCAGCTTACGGTCGCGCGTTCGGTAACGATACGCCAGTTGCTCGATCAGACGTCGGGGTTGCCGCTCGCCGGCGATTGGCCGCATCTCCTCGCTGCAGCGGCAACGGCGCGGCCGGTCGCAACACCGGGTACGGCCTACGCAGCAAACCCGCTCAACTATCTCGTAGCAGGACGTATCGTCGCACAAGTGACGGGCGACACGCTCTCCGATTACGTCGAGCAGCACATCTTCGTTCCGCTCGTCATGGACGCGTCGCTCTACGCCGGCGACACCGGCGCATCGCCGTACCGAGCGGTCGGATATACCGTCGAGCACGGGCACTACACTCGCGCGCAATCGTGGAGTTCGACGCGGCTCGGAGGCGATGCCGGCGTCATCACCGACGTCTACGATCTCGCGAAGTGGGACATCGAGTTTCCGATCCTTTTGCGCGTCGACGCGGTGCGTGAGATGTTCACGCCCGGGGTGCCCAGTTCGTTCGACCGTCACGGTATGGGCTGGACGATCGATCAGCGCAACGGTCGCCGTTTCATGTGGCAGAACGGCGAAGTGCCGGGCTTTCACGCGATGAACGCACTGCTGCCCGACGATCACGTTGCGGTTATCGTGCTCGTTAACGCCGACTCACTTCACGAGCCGGCTGCATTGCCGGAAACGATTGCGGGACGTATTCTCGATGCGGTCGTGCCGCCGAGCACGCACCGCGTCGACAACGGCGTCGTGCTCCGTGCTCGAATGCTTCTCGAAGCGCTGCAACGCAATCGCATCGATCGCACGCAGCTTACCGATGCGTTCAGCCGTTACCTCACCGGCGACGTCATCCGCGGTGCGCATCTCGCGGCGCTCGGGCGCCTCGATTCGCTCGTGCCGATCTCAAGCCGTGCAGAGGGCGGCAACACGACGTACGAGTTTCTCGCGCTCTTCAGCCGAGGCGAACGTCACTACCGCATAACCCTTGCGCCCGACGGCAAGATCGCCTCTATCTCGTTCTCGCCCTAGGACTTTTCGGGGCTTCCTAAATATCCGATTCGGCGATGCGGCGCCCCGTGGCCTCGGTGACTTTGCCGAGCATCGCGACGGCCTCCGCGGGCGATGCGTTGCTGAACATGTAGCGCAGACGTTCGTCGGCGTCTTCAACGATGAGCACGGCACGGCGTCCGGTCCGCACGGCGTCGACGAGCGAGGCGAGATACGCCTCGTCTTCCGATGCGAGAACTGAGCGATCGCCTTTAACGGCCGGCCTAGCAGTGTTCAGGATACGCTTGAGCACTGCGTCGATGTCACCCGGGACTTCCACGATGTTTCCTCCGGTTGCACCCCCGGCGGGTGCGGTCAATCTCTTCTATCGACCGATTCGGAGCCGAGCTGACACCCTTGCGCGCCCAGCCACTGCAAAGCTAGCAGAGTCTTTACATCGGCGATCTCGCCGTTCGCAAGCATCCGCTCGGCGTCTGAGAGCGAGAAAAGGCCGACGTCGATGCGCTCGTCCTCGTCCAGAGACTGTTCGCCGGCGGCGAGTTCGCGCGCGAGATAGAAGTGCATCGCTTCGTCGCAGAATCCGGGCGTGACGTAGACCGTCCACAGCGCCTCGACGCGGGCGGCGCGGTAGCCGGTCTCCTCGGCGAGTTCGCGCAGCGCGCTCTCGCGCGCGTCTTCGCCACGCTCGGCGGTCCCCGCCGGAATTTCCCAGAGGACGCGGCGAACCGGGTGCCGGTACTGACGCACGAGGACGATCTCGGCTCGATCCGTGAGCGCAATGACACCGATCGAGCCGGGGTGCTCCACGACGTCGCAGCGGTACGTCTTGCCATCGCGATACCGCAGCTCGTCGAGTCGCACGCGAAAGGCGCGTCCTTCGAAGACCGTATGCGAAGCCGTCGTCTGTGGAATCTCGGTCATGGTATCCTGGATGCGGTGCAGCGGCAGTCAATCCTCGGCGAGTTGGGATGGCTCGCGCTCTTCATCGCCTTGCTCGTCGTCGCGGTCTATGCGATGAACGCGCTCGTGAACGCGCTCTTCCCACGCCACTTCAACAGCACGATAGCCGATGCGATCGCGGCGGTCGTCGCAGCGGTCGTCTTCATCGCGACGCGGGCCGCGGTTTCGCGTCGCGCCCCGCGTTAAGCGATGCCTCTTCGGCTCGGCGACCACGCGCGGCGCCTTGCGGAGCTGCGCGGGCTGCTCGCCCCGCGCGAACGGCGCTCTGCCCACCGCTTCCTCTTCGAGGGGCCAACCCTGCTCGCAGAGGCGCAGCGCAGCGGTCTGTTGATCGAGGAAATCTACGCTACCGAGAAGGCCTACGCGTCGACGCCGCTCGTGAGCCGGCTCGAGGCCGCCGGGACGCCGGTGTGGACGGTCAGCGCGAAAGCAGCGCGTCTGCTTTCGGACGTCGAGAGCCCGACGGGCCTCTTCGCGGTTGCCCCCCGGCGCCTGGCGCAGCTCGACACGATGTTTGCCTGCCCAGGCGCGGTGCTCGTGCTCGCCGATCTCGCCGATCCCGGCAACGCCGGAGCGCTCGTGCGGGCAGCCGAGGCCTTCGGGGCCGCTGGGGTCGTCTTCGGGTCCTTAGGGGTCGACCCGTACCATCCGAAGGTCGTGCGCGCCGCGATGGGCTCGGTCTTCCGCATCCCGGTCAGCCTCGCGGCTCCACAGGCGCTCGAGAAGGCAGCCATCGGCCGGCCAGCCATCGTCGGGCTCGACGCCGGAGGCGAGGGGAATCTTGGGGACCTCACAGCGGAGAGCGTGCTCGTCGTTGGACACGAGCGCCGCGGTCTGGGACGCTGGAGGCCTATCTGCCGAGCACTCGTTCGCATCCCAATCGCCTCACAGGCCGAGTCCTTGAACGCGGCTATTGCCGGCGCCGTCAGCCTCTACGAAGCGAGCCGCCGGACGCTCACATGAGAGCTTATGTTAGGGCATTGTCAAGACTACCGGCGTCTTAGACCCCGTGGTATACTCACCCCATTCCGGACCGTCGTGCCGGATTCTTCGGTTCAAGAAGGAGACCAGACGCCCAATGGCAACCTGCGATTTCTTCTGGAAACTCTTCGCTCAAACGGGGTCGATCAACGCCTACCTGGCCTATCGACGGACACACAGCGCACCAAGTCCGACTTGACTCCGCGAAGAGCTCTGACCAACCTTGACGGGGCGCCCGGCATGAAGAGTGCCGGGTGTTTTCATAGCCGATGACCGATGTGGCCTCCAGCCTAGAGGCTTTGGCAAAGCGCCTCGCCGCCGCCGTCGAGGCAGCGAACGACGAGCAGGCGCTCGAGGCAGCGCGCGTTCGGTATCTCGGCCGCAACGGCGAGGTGACCGCGATCCGCCGCTCCATCGGCCGGCTCGCCCCGGCGGACCGGCCCGGCGCCGGCAAAACCATCAACGACGCGGTGGCGGCGATGGAGCGTGTCCTCGACGAACGCCGCGCTGGACTGGCCGCGCGCGACGTGGAGGCTGCGCTCGCGCATCGCATCGACGTAACGTTTCCCGCGCAGCCCCCGGCTCTCGGCACGATCCATCCGATCCGCCGCGTCATCGACGACGCGTGTGCCTATTTCGAACGCCATGGCTTTGCGGTCGTCCTGGGCCCCGAGGTCGAGCCCGATTACTACAACTTCGATGCGCTCAACATTCCGCCGGGGCATCCTGCGCGCGAAGGTTTCGACTCGTTTTGGATCGACGACACCCTTCTCTTGCGCCCGCACACGTCGCCCATGCAGATTCGCACGATGCAGATGCACAAGCCGCCGATTGCAATCGTCGCGCCTGGGCGCTGCTACCGGCGCGACGCGGTCGACGCTCGGCACCTCTTTCAGTTTCACCAGATCGAAGGTCTGCTCGTCGATCGCGGCATCCACTTCGGACACCTCAAAGGTATGCTCACCGGTCTCTGCCGCACGCTCTTCGGTGCATATCAAGAGGTACGATTTCGACCCTCTTATTTTCCGTTCACCGAGCCGAGCGCCGAAGTGGATACGACGTGCCCGAAGTGCACAGGTCACGCGAGCGCATGCAGCATGTGCGGGGGCTCGGGATGGATCGAGTTGGGCGGCGCAGGCATGGTGCATCCGAACGTCCTGCGTGAAGTCGGCTACGACGCGGACGCCGTCTGCGGTTGGGCCTTCGGCTTCGGGGCTGAACGCCTCGCACTCGTACGATATGACGTCGACGATATTCGCCGCTTCGTCGACAGCGATCCTGACTTTTTGGAGCAGCTCGGAACGATCTCGTAGATGAAAGTTCCGATCTCTTGGCTGCGCGAGTTCGTCGAGCTTCCAGCGGAGTCGAACGCGATTGCGCAGCGGCTCGCAATGCTCGGCTTTCCCGTCGAGGAGATCGTGCGGCGACCCGTCATCGAGGGCGTCGTCGTCGGACGCTTGGCCGAGGTTGACCGCCATCCGAACGCCGACCGGCTCTTCGTCTGCGTCGTCGATGTAGGCGACGACGCGCCGCTGACGATCGCGACCGCCGCGACGAACGTGGCAGCCGGTCAGATCGTTCCGGTAGCCCGCATCGGCGCACGGCTGCCGAATCTGCGCATCGAGCGGCGCACGATGCGCGGCATCGTCTCCGAAGGGATGCTCTGTTCGCCCGACGAGCTCGCTCTCGATCCACAGTGGTTCGATGCCGACGGCATCATGCAGCTCGACGAGAGTCTGCCGATCGGCGGCGACGCCGTCGCACTGCTCGGATTGCGCGACGACGTGCTCGACGTCGAGATCACGAGCAATCGCGTCGATGCGATGTCCGTAATCGGACTCGCTCGCGAGCTCGCGGCCTCGTACGGCGTGCCGCTGCGCCTACCGTCCTTCGTCAACGCTGCAAAGAAGCCGGCCGAGCCGGCGCCGCGCGTTGGGATCGCGTCGGCCGATTGCTCCTACTTCGTCGTGCAGCGATTCGACCACGTTCACGTCGGGCGGTCGTGCGCGCGCGTGCGCGTGCGCCTCGCACTCTGCGGCGTACGGCCGCTCTCAAGTATCGTCGACGTCTCGAACTATGTCATGCTCGAAACGGGAGAACCGCTCCATTTCTACGATGCCGGGAGCGTCCAAGGCGGACTCGTCGCACGCGATGCCTTGCCCGACGAAGTGCTGACGACGCTCGACGGCGTCACGCGCGCGCTCGATCCCAAGGTGCTCGTCATCGCCGACGAGAGCCGCGCGCTCGGCGTCGCTGGAGTGATGGGTGGCTCATCGAGCGAGGTGGGCGAGCGAACGACGTCGATTCTCTTGGAAGCTGCCGCGTTCGCCGGTGCGCGCATTCGACGGTCCGCACAGTTCGTCGGATTGCGCACCGAAGCATCGTCGCGGCACGAGCGCTCCGTTCCACCAGCTCTGGCCGACGCTGCCTGCGCGCGCGCAGCGCAGATGCTCGTGGAGCTCGGAGCGGTGGCGTACGCACCGGTCTGCGCGGGCTCCGTTCACTCCGCACCGCGTCTTTCGCTGACGCAGCATGACGTCGAACGAACGCTCGGGCAGGTTCTGGCGCCCGGCCGCATCGCATCACACCTGCGCGCTTTGGGCTGTGAGGTTGATGACAGAAGTGAGGTTCTGCAAGTGCTGCCGCCCGCCTGGCGAGCCGATCTCACGATACCAGCCGACCTCGTCGAAGAGATCGCTCGCATGGAAGGCTACGACGCTATCGAGGCCGTCGTTCCAGCCGTCACGGCGCACGACGTCTCCAGCAGGGAGTACGAGCGCGAGCGGCAGGCGGCTCGCGTCATGGCCGCGCTCGGCTACCACGAAACGATTACGTACTCGCTTCGCGCGCGCGGGGGTGAAGGGAGCGTTGCACTGCGCAACCCACTATCGGAAGAGCAGCGCTATCTGCGCAGTGCAATCGAACCGGCGCTTCTCGACGATCTCGCTCGCATCGGCCGGCCCTTCCGGCTCTTCGAGATCGGCCACGTCTTCGCGTCCGAAGGCGGCATCGTCGTCGAAGTGCCGCTGCTCTCCATGGCAGTCGCCGGCGAACAAACGAACGAGCCGGCGTGGAGCGATGCGCAGTTCATTCGGCTCAAAGGCGACCTGCAAGCGTTCTTGCGCGAGCTCACCGGCAATGCCGGGAGCGTCCGGCCCGTACAGCGTGCGGGACTGCATCCTGGCAAGACCGCTGGCCTGAGCATCGGGGACGTGGACGTCGCGCTCTTCGGACGGGTCGAACCACGGGCTGAGCGCGATCGAGGCGCCTCCTTCCCCCTCTATGCCGGCTCGGTGCGGCTCGATCGTCTCGGCGACACGCTGCGACCGCGCTATCGCCCTCCGTCACGGTTTCCATCGACCTATCGGGACCTCGCTCTCGCGGTCGGTGTCGAGGTGAGCGCTGAAAGCGTTGAAGCAGCCACGGCGCACGCCATCGGAGATATTTGTACGGCTGTGCGCGTCTTCGACGAGTATCGCGGTCCGCAGATCGAGCAAGGCCACAAGAGCATCGCCGTGCGAGCCGTCATGCAGCGCTTCGACGGAACGATAACGGACGAAGAGGCAGATGCCGCGGTCGCCCGGGCCGCCGCAACGCTCCACGAACGATTGGGGGCTACGGTGCGCGTGTGAGCGGATCCGTTGGTTGGCCGGACGTCGTCATCGTCACCGTGCTGGCGATCGCAGCGATCAAGGGGTTTGCTCGAGGGTTTCTCGCGGAGCTCCGCGGCGCGGCGGCAGTCCTGTCGGCACTTGCGGCCGGCCTCTACTACAACGGCGTCTTCGATGCAGCGTTGGAGGAGACGTTCAAGATGAACCTCGGCAGCGCCGACATCACGGGCCGGATCGTCAGCGCGGTCATCGTGTACGTCATCGTCATGCTGTTGTTTTCGCTCCTCTCGCGTTACGCGAAGCTCCCTGCGCTCGGCGCGGGCAATGCGATCGGCGGCGGTGTCGTCGGCTTCATCAAAGGCGCGATCCTGCTCTGGATCGCGCTCTTCGTATCGCTCCTATTCCCGCTCTCCGGCCAGGTGCGCTCCGATCTGCACAAATCACGCCTTGTCGCCATTCTCGTGCAGCAGAGCGAACGCGTCGACGCAGCGATCTACGGTAAGATGCCGGACGTCGCGAAGCCGTTTGTCAAGCCGATTCTCGATCGAGAACAAGTCTAGGGAAGGTCTGATTTAGCGGCGCGCTTTGCGCTGCCGGTGAATTCGAGGACGTTTCATTGCGCCGTTGCGGTGCATGGGAACGACGTTGTTCGCGCGACGGCCGGTCTCGAAGACCGTCGGCGCGATGATGCGCTTGCCGAGCGCGAACTCGAACACTTCCGAAAGCTGCTCGACGGGATGCAGTTCCATGGCGTCGCGAACTTCTTTGGGAATGTCGTCGAGATCAACCTCGTTGCGCTTGGGGAAGAGCACTTTCGTTATCCCGGCGCGCCTGGCGCCCAGCACCTTCTCCTTGAGGCCACCGATGGGCAACACCTGACCAGTGAGCGTGATCTCACCCGTCATCGCGACCGACGGATCGACCTTGATCCCCATGAGGACCGAGGCAATCGAGGTTACGAGCGCGATGCCGGCCGACGGCCCCTCTTTCGGTGTCGCCCCCGCCGGGACGTGCACGTGCACGTCGTGTTTCGCGAAGTACTCCTCCGGTAAGCCCAACTCGGCGGAGCGCGACCGCAGGAACGACACCGCCGCTTGCGCGCTCTCCTTCATGACGTCGCCGAGCTGACCGGTGAGAACGAGCTTGCCGGCTCCCGGCATCGCTTGCGTTTCGATGAAGATGATGTCGCCGCCGAAGGGCGTCACCACCATACCGGTTGCGACGCCGATCGACGCTACGCGCCGGCGCGCTTCGTTGAAGAACGGCTGCTTCCCGAGGTACTCGTTGATGCTCTGCGGCTTGATGCGAGCGCGCAACTGCGGCTCGGAAACGATCTTGCGCGCCACTTTTCGGAAAATCGTGCCGATCTGCCGCTCGAGATTGCGGACGCCAGCTTCGCGCGTGTACTCCGTGATGATCGCTCGCAGCGCGGCATCCCCGATATGCACTTGCGACTCCCGCAGACCGTTGGCCGCGCGCTGCTTCTTGAGAAGATACCGCTTGGCAATCTGCATCTTCTCGAGCTCCGTGTACCCGGAGAGTTGAATGATTTCCATGCGGTCGCGCAGTGCCGGAGAGACGGTTTCCAGCGAGTTAGCCGTGCAGATGAAGAGCACGTGCGAGAGATCGAACGGCAAGTCGAGGTAGTGATCGCGAAAGTTGACGTTCTGTTCCGGATCGAGCACCTCGAGCAGCGCCGACTGAGGATCGCCGCGGAAGTCGGCGCCGACCTTGTCGATCTCGTCGATCATCATGACGGGGTTCTTCGTGCCCGCGTCGCGCATCGAGCGCACGATCGTGCCGGGCATCGCGCCGATGTACGTCCGGCGATGCCCGCGAATCTCGGCCTCGTCGCGCACGCCGCCGACCGAGATCCGAACGAACTTGCGTCCCATCGCGCGTGCGATGGAATGACCGAGCGACGTCTTCCCGACGCCCGGCGGCCCGACGAAGCAGAGAATCGGCCCGGTGAGGCGCTTTTTGAGTTTGCCGACCGCGAGATACTCGACGATGCGGTCTTTGATTTTATCGAGATCGTAGTGGTCTTCGTCGAGGATCTCGCGCGCTTTCTCGATGTCGATGTGATCCGTCGTCTGCACTTCCCACGGCAGTTGCACGAGCCAATCGAGATACGTCCGGATGACGCTGTACTCCGGAGACGCCTGCGGCACACGCGACAGGCGGTCGAGCTCACGATCCGCGGTCTTACGCGCCTCCTCGGGCATCTTCGCCTCGTCGATCTTCGTACGGAGCTCGTTCGTCTCTGCTTGCTGGGGATCGACCTCTCCAAGCTCTTCCTGAATCGCGCGCAGTTGCTGGCGTAGGTAGAACTCGCGCTGGTTCTTCTCCATTTCGCGCTGAATATCGCTCTGGATCTTGTGCCCGAGTTCGACGACTTCGAGCTCCTTCGTCAAGAGCATCGTGAGCTTGCGCATGCGCTTGCCGGTGTCGCGTTCCTCGAGCAACGCCTGACGATCCGGCGTGTCGAGGCGCATCGTCGACGCGACGAGATACGAGAGCGCTGTTGGATCGGTGATGTTCTGCGCCTCCATCTCGAGCTCGCGCGGCGCCTGCGGCAGATACGACAGCAGCTTTGCAAAGAGGCCCGAGAGGTTGCGCTGCATGGCGACGAGTTCTTCGCTCTCGACGATGATGTCGGGAAGCTCGGTATACGTCGCGACCATGTATGGCTGTTCTTGTGTGAACTGCTCGGCGCGAAAGACTTGCTGGCCGGCGACGATGCAGCGCAGCGTCCCATCGGGGACCTTGAGCATCTTTTGGATGACGCCGATGGTGCCGATGCGATGCAGATCCTCTGGTGCCGGATTCTCGATCTCGCGGTCGCGCAGGAGGCACAGTCCAATGGATTTTCCTTCGCGCAGCGCCTCCTCGACGAGCGCGATGCCCGGCTTCTTCACGACCGCAAGCGGAATCGCGAGATTGGGAAAGAGCACCGCGTCCTGCAGCGGCAGAATGCCGATGGACGGTGCGGCGGCGGCCGGCCGCGGGCTTTTCGGGGACGGCATCAAACCGGAACCCGTCTGACGATCATGCGAATCTCCGTCGGCTCGGTCAGGCGATATGGTGTCTGCGCAAGGCCAAGCTCGATCGTCAGCACTCCGTCCGCGTACGTCGCGTTCGCGCCATCGTACTCCACGGCCAACGGCAAAGAAATGCGCTTCGCGAACTCTCCGTACGCAATTTCCTTCTGGGCGTACGAACCCGATCGCGCGCGCTCGCGCGGGCGGCAGCCCCTGATGAGCAGATGCCGCTCGTCGTCGATCGAGACGCGCAGGCTCTCCGGATCGGCGCCGGCGGCTTCGACCGCGACGATGATCGTGCCACGGGCGTCATCGACGAAGACGTCTGCGTTCGGCTCGAAACAGACGCGCGATCGGATCACGAAATCCATCCTCTCACAATACCCGCTTTCCAGCGTTGCGGATGCAGCGGCAGGCCTTCTACGGAGACTTAGAGCGACGGGTCCGGCAACGGCCGTCCCGCCGGCCATCCGACGCACGGCTGGATGCGAATCCGCAGCGGCTCGAGCGCTCGGGCCGGAATCTGGACGCGAAAAAACCGCTGCGCCCGCACGGGGACGCCGTAGCGCATCGTCGGCGGAAAGGCCACCGGTTCGACGGGCGACAGGCGAGTCGAGGCGAGCACGTGGTTGATCTGCCGCGCGAGCGCCCCCGACATGTAATCCGCCGTACGCTGTCCGAGCCACGTCGTTCCATCGGCGGTCGTGTAGAGATAGCCCATCAGCTCGTCGTTCGTCAGCGTGTTCGTCGAGATGACGCGGGCAATGCGCACGATCTGCATCTCGCGAACCACCGGTTCTTGCAGGACATGCGGAACGGCACGCGGTGAATCCAGGCAAGGCCCGTTGTTGAGAATCGCGACGACGACGGGTGTCGCCGGCTGCGGCGTCACGACCGCAGGCAGCGGCGCAGATGGCGCGGCCTGGGCGACGGACAGCGGAGCGAGCAGCGCGACGAGAAGCAGTGAAAGCAGCATGCCGGGGGACTTCGCATCAGGAGCATCCGAGAACCTCTGAATACGACGTTGCTGAGAAGGCTGGGAACACGCGATGCCGCGCTCATCGTCATGGGCGGCATCGTCGGCTCGGGCATCTTTCGCAACCCTTCGGTCGTGGCACAGCGCCTTCACGCCGGATGGGCAATGCTCGGGGTCTGGCTGGCGGGCGGCGCGGTTGCGTTGCTCGGAGCGTTCGTCTTCGCCGAACTCGCCGCACGGCGCCCGCATGACGGCGGCCTCTATGCGTATTTGCGCGACGCGTTCCATCCCGTCGTCGCCTTCATGTACGGATGGACGCTCCTCCTCGTCTCGCAGAGCGGCGGCATGGCCGCCGCCGCGCTCACCTTCGCCGGATACTTCGCACCGCTGACCGGCGTGCGCGTCGATCCGGTGCTGCTGGCATTCGCGGTGCTGACGATCTTTACAGTCGTGAACTGCCTGGGCGTTCGCCAGGGCAGCACGCTGCAGAACGTCTTCATGGTCTTCAAGATCGCCGCGATCGCCGGTCTCATCGCTGCCGGTTTCATGGCGCATCCCACGGCCGCGGCGGCGATCGCCGAGCCGACCGCGGGAACGACGCTCTCGCTGCTCGGCGCAATGGCCATCTCGATGATCGCCGTGCTCTTCGCGTACAGCGGCTGGCAGACGTCGAGCTTCATGACCGCCGAGCTCAAAGAGCCCGCCCGTTCGCTGCCGCGCGGGCTCTTGTGGGGCGTCGGAGGCGTCATCGTTCTCTACGTGTTCGTGAACGTCGTCTGCTTGCGCGTGCTTGGGCCCGCCGGCTTAATGCATACCGACGCGCCGGCATCGGAGGTACTGCGGGCGTTCATGGGAGCGCGCGGCGCGCAGGTCATCGCGGCGCTCATCGCTCTCTCGACGCTCGGGTTTCTAAGCAATCAAATTCTCGTCTCACCGCGCGTCTACCACGCGATGGCGGAAGACGGCGTCTTCTTCAAGTCAATGGCGTGGCTTCATCCCAGGACGCGCGTTCCGGTCGTCGCGATCGCGTTGCAGGGCGCCGTCGCCGTGATCATCACGTTCTGGAAGGGGTACGCGCAAATCCTCAACTACGTCATCTCGGTCGACTACGTCTTCTTTGCGCTCTCCGCGATCGCGCTCTTCGTCTTTCGCGCGCGCGATCGCGCGCAGGGAGCGCCGGCACCAGGATTCCTCGCTCCGCTGCATCCGCTCACGACGGGGCTCTTCGGAATCGTCGCGATCGGCGTCGTGCTCACGACGTATGTGGATTCGCCGCTCAACGCATGCGTGACGGTGGGGCTGCTACTCGTCGCGATTCCTGTCTACTTCGTCTTTACGGCGACGTCAGCTTCGTCCAATCGTCGCGCGCGATCCGAAGATCGTTCTCGTTGAGCTGCGCAAGCGGCGTCTGTGTGAGATCTTCGCGCGCGCAAAGATCCTCCGCTGTCGTGTCGACGAACAGCAGTCCGGTGACGAGCTCGCCCCGGTCACGTGTCTCGTTCACGATCTGCAGCGCGCCGACGCGGCTCGTCGGATCGTATTCGCGTTCGAGCTTGCGCAACAGCACGTGCGATCCATCGTCGAAGACGATGTCCTGCACGGTGCCCGGCTCGTAATCGATCTCGATCTCCTTGCTGCTCATGATGAAATCCGGCGTATGAAGCGCGAACTCGTGCTCCTTCACATACGCGTAGCTCTTCGTCGAGCCGACGTGATCGTTGAACGTGACGCACGGGCTCACGATGTCGAGCACCGCCGTTCCCCGATGCGCGAACGCCGCCTGTAGAAGCGGCACGAGTTGCTTGCCATCGCCTGAAAACGAGCGGGCGACGAACGAGGCGCCCAGCTCGATCGCCAGACCGCAGAGATCGATCGCACCGTAGTCGTTCACTGTGCCGTTCTTCTGCTTCGAGCCCGCGTCCGCGGTCGCTGAGAACTGCCCCTTCGTCAGGCCGTAGCACCCGTTGTTCTCGATGAGATACGTGCAGTCGAGGTTACGGCGCACCATGTGACAGAACTGCCCGAGGCCGATAGAGGCCGTGTCGCCGTCGCCGCTGATGCCGAGCACGAGCAGATCGCGATTGGCGAGCTTCGCCCCGGTGGCGGCGGAGGGCATGCGCCCGTGCAGCCCGTTGAAACCGTGAGCCCGCTCGACGAAGTAGGCCGGCGTCTTCGACGAGCAGCCGATGCCGCTCATCTTCGCCAGACGATGTGGGTCGACACCGAACTCGTACAGCGCTTTGACGAGGTGGTTTGTGATCGAGTTGTGGCCGCAGCCCGCGCAGAGCGTCGTGGGAAGACCCTTGTAGACGTCGCGCGCGAGGCCGATGATGTTGACGTTCGTGGTGCTCATTACTCCGTACTCAAGCTCGGCTCGCGCTCGGCGGCCTGCAGCGGTTCGACGATGGCGTGTGCGTCGACCGGCACACCGTCGTAGTGGCGTACCGATTGCAAACGTCCGATGAGATGCGCCGGCAGCTCGGTGCGCAGGATGCCGTAGAGCTGGCCGTCGCGGTTCTGCTCGACGACGTAGACGCGTTCGTGGCGCTCGATGAAGCTCGCGACGTCGGGCGACAACGGCAGCGCTCGCACGCGCAAGTAGTCGATCTCCAGACCATCCTCGCGAAGGACGTCGCGCGCCTCCACGACGGCATGGTGCGTCGTTCCGTACGCGATGAGTCCGATTGGGCGCTTCGCGTCGTCGGCGATCGGCTGCGGCACGCGGGTGCGCGCGGTGTCGTGCTTGTGCACGAGCCGGTCGAGCCCGCGCTTCCACGTCTGCGGATTCTCAGAGTAACGCGCCTGCTCGTCGTGTCCCGTGCCGCGGGTGAAGAAGCCGGCGTTCTCGTGGTTCGTCCCCGGCAGCGTGCGGTACGGGATGCCGTCGCCATCGACGTCGCGATAGCGCCCCCAGGTGTCGAGCTTCGCGAGATCGGCGGTCGACAGCACTTTCCCGCGATCAAACGGCTTCTCGGGATACGGAAGCGGCGCGCTCATCCATGCGTTCATGCCGAGATCGAGGTCGCTCAGCACGAAAACGGGAGTTTGAAAGCGATCCGCTAAATCGAAGGCCTCCATTGCGAACGCATACGCCTCTTCAACCGTGGCCGGAAGGAGCACGAGATGCTTCGTGTCGCCGTGCGACAGCGTGTACGCGAACGCAACGTCACCCTGCATCGTGCGCGTCGGAAGGCCCGTCGACGGCCCCGCTCGCTGCACGTCGAAGATGACGCCCGGAATCTCGGCGTAGTAGCCGAACCCGGCATACTCGGCCATGAGCGAGATGCCAGGCCCCGAGGTTGACGTCATGGCGCGTGCTCCGGCCCAGCCCGCGCCGAAGACGATGCCTGCCGCGGCAAGTTCGTCTTCCGCCTGGATGATGGCGACGTTTTTCGCACCGGTCTTCGGGTCGACGCGATACCGTTGCGCGAGCGCGATGAACGACTCGCAGAGCGACGACGACGGCGTGATGGGATACCATGCGGCAACCGTGCAGCCGCCCATGATGCAGCCGAGCGCGGCGGCACGATTTCCCTCCATGAAGAGCGTTCCGTCGGTCTTGCCGGTCATCCGCTCGACCCGGAACGCGTCCTGCTTGGGCAGATGCTCGCGCGCATACGCTATGCCCAGCTTGACGGCGTTCATATTCGTCTCGACCGCGGCAGGCTTATTGCGAAACTGCGCCTTCACCGCCGCTTCGATCGTCGCTTCGTCGACGCCGACGAGCTCGGCGAGCACGCCGACATAGAGCATGTTGACGAGGTACTTGCGCAGATCGCCGTTCTCGAAGTTCTTCTTGCCGATCTCGGTGAAGGGCACGGCGAAGTACGTCACGTCGTCGCGCTGCGTCTCACCGCTCACCGGGTACGCGCTCTCGTGCACGATCATCCCGCCCGCCTTCACGCCGGCGACGTCGTCGCGCCACGTCGTCGCGTTGAGCGCGACGAGCACGTCGACGTCGCGCGTTCTGCAGCGGTATCCTTTGGACGTGATGCGCACGTCGAACCACGTGGGAAGGCCCTCGATGTTCGAAGGGAATACGTTCTTGGGCGCAACCGGTACACCGAGGCGAAAGACGGCGTTGCTCAGGACGAGATTCGAAGACTGACTTCCCGATCCGTTCACCGTGGCGACGCGGATCGTGAAGTCGTTGACGCGAGCGTGGGGCACGTGGCCTCCTGGAAGTATGTGTCAAGAGATGGTTACGGCGACGACCGTCGTGCTCCTCGGCGAGGAAGCCCGCCTTGCCCGAAGAAGCCGGCAAGGGGTGCCGATGAAACGAAGAACCGCTCTGGCTCTAGCGGCGCTAGTTGTCGCCGGCTGCAGCGGCATGCACGGCACCTCGACCGTGCCGGTCATGCCTGAGGCCGAGGAGACGGGCCACGCCATCCCCCCAGGCGTTCTCGGCGCAGGCAAGATTCAGCACGTCGTCATCATCGTCCAGGAGAATCGCTCGGTCGACGATCTGTTTTCGGGTCTCCCGGGAGCCGATACGGTCACCTCGGGTACTGATGCAAACGGCCGGAGTGTGCCCCTCGTCGCGACGCCGCTAACGGCGCCGTACGACCTGGATCACAGCCACCGCGGATTCCTCACCGAGTACGCCCACGGCGCGCTCAACGGCTTCTCGCGCGAGCGCAGCATCTGCAAAGCAACGTGCCGCGCTCCGCAGACCCGCGCGTACAGCGTCGTTCCGCAGTCCGAGGTCGCGCCGTATTTCACGCTCGCTCGCACGTACGCGTTTGCCGACCGGATGTTTCAGACGAACGCAGGGCCAAGTTTTCCGGCGCACCAGTATCTCATCGCCGGAACGTCCGCCGTCGCAGCTGGGAGCACGCTCTACGCCGAGAACAACGCGCACACGCCGGCGCACCATTCCACCGGCGGCTGCGACTCGCCGGCAGGCTCGACCGTCCGGCTCATCGACGTGATCACCGGCAACGACCTGCAAAAGATGTTCCCCTGCTTCGATCATCCGGTGCTCATGGATCTGCTCGACGCGGCCGGTCTGACGTGGCGCTACTACGAGCCCGACGTTTACGCCGGGCTGTGGGATGCGCCCGACGCAATCCGGCACATTCGCTACGGCTCCGATTTCGGTGCAGACGTCGTCACGCCACCGCAGCGCTTCCTTACGGACGTCAAAAGCGGAAGGCTTGCGAACGTGACGTGGGTCGTTCCGAACGCCGCGCAGTCGGACCACGCACTCATCACCGATGGCAGCGGTCCGTCGTGGGTCGCGTCCCTCGTCAACGCCGTTGGGCATAGCCCGTTCTGGGACTCCACGGCAATCTTCATCACCTGGGACGATTGGGGCGGCTTCTACGACCACGTAGCGCCGCCGCAGTACAACGCCTACGAGCTCGGCTTCCGCGTGCCGCTCATCGTCGTCTCACCGTACGCCAAACGCGGCTACGTCTCGCACACGCAGCACGAGTTCGGCAGCATTTTGCACTTCACGGAAGATGTCTTCGGCTTACCGTCGCTGGGCTATACCGATGCGCGAGCAGACGACTTGGCGGACTGCTTCAACTTCAACGCCGGGCCGCACGCGTTCACCGAGATCGCAGCTCCGCTCTCCCAGGCCTACTTCAAAAGCTTGCCGCCCGACCACCGCGACCCAGACACCGACTACTGAGTTGCCTGAGCGCGCAGCGCGTCGATGACCCTGTGAAGCCGCGCGTTGGCATCCTTTGCCACCTCGGCAACGTGCGGGTTGGCGACGAGATCAAGCATCTTTTCAGCGTCGATGGCAGAGACGACGGTGCGCTCGCCGTCGCGCTGCACGACGACGTTGCATGGCAGCAGCAAACCCAACTGAGCCTCCGCTGACAGTGCGCGATGCGCGAGTTGCGGGTTGCATGCACCCAGGATGAGATAGGGACGAAAATCGACTCCGGCTTTTTCCTTGAGCGTCCTCGTCACGTCGATCTCGCAGAGAATCCCGAAGCCTTCAGCTTTGAGCAGTTCACGTACCCCCGCGACGCATGGGTCGAATGCCGCGTCCACGGCAACGCTGTATCCGTAACTGGTATCACCGTTCATCATTCGTACGTACCCGGCCGTGCGCGCTGCAAAGCGTCACAACGTTAAGGAACCTTTTAAAGATGGGCCGCGGTCACTCCGCGGCCCATCTGGTTTATCCGGTCGTTCGCTCTGCCGAGCGACTTACATCATGTCGCCGTAGCCGCCCATGCCGCCGCCGGCCATCGCCGGCTCCTTCTTCGGCTCGGGCTTGTCGCAGATGAGCGTCTCCGTCGTAAGGATGAGCGCGCCGATCGATGCAGCGTTTTGCAGCGCCGAACGCGTCACCTTGAACGGCTCGACGATGCCCGACTTGAACATGTCAACCGGCTGTCCGGTCATCGCGTCGAAGCCTTGCGGCGACGACTTCTCTCTGATCGTGTTGACGACGACCGAGCCTTCGAAGCCCGCGTTGTACGCGATCTGCTTGAGCGGCTCTTCGAGCGCCTTCTTCACGATGTCGATGCCGATCTTCTCGTCGGCCCACGTCGTGGAGTTGCCGTTCGTCTTCGCGCCGTGCTCGGTGAGGAACTTGTCGATCGCTTTGACCGCGTGGACGAGCGAGCTGCCGCCGCCGGGGATCATGCCCTCTTGCACGGCTGCGCGCGTCGCCGAGAGCGCATCCTCGATGCGATGCTTCTTCTCTTTGAGTTCGGTCTCGGTTGCTGCGCCGACTTGGACGACCGCAACGCCGCCGGAGAGCTTCGCGAGGCGCTCCTGGAGCTTTTCACGGTCGAAATCGGAGTCGGTCTCCTCGACCTGCTTTTTGATCATCTCGATGCGGCCTTTGATGTCGGCCTGCTTGCCGGCGCCGTCGACGATCGTGGTCTCTTCCTTCGTCACGGTGACGCGCTTCGCGCGACCGAGCTGATCCGGCGTGACCTTGTCGAGCTTGAGGCCAAGCTCTTCGGAGATGACGGTCGCTCCCGTGAGGGTTGCGATGTCTTTGAGCATCTCCTTACGGCGGTCGCCGAAGCCCGGCGCCTTCACGGCAACGGACGTGAACGTGCCGCGCAGCTTGTTCACGACGAGCGTCGCGAGCGCTTCACCTTCGACGTCTTCGGCGATGATGAGCAGCGGCTTCTGCACCTGCACGACCTTCTCGAGCAACGGCAGGATGTCGGCAATCGCCGAGATCTTGCGCTCCGTTACGAGGACGAAGGGATCGTCGAGGACGGCCTCCATACGCTCGCTGTCGGTGACCATGTACGGCGAGATGTAGCCCTTGTCGAACTGCATGCCGTCCTTCGTCTCGACCTCGGTCTTGAGGGTCTTGGACTCTTCGACGGTGATGACGCCGTCTTTACCGACCTTCTCCATCGCCTCGGCGATGAAGTCGCCGATCTCTTTGTCGTTCGCAGAGATGGACGCGACCTGCGCGATCTTCTCTTTCGTGTCGACTTTCTGAACGAAGCTCTCCATCTCTTTGACGGCGAGCTCGACGGCTTTCTCGATACCGTGCTTGATCTGCAGCGGGTTGCTGCCGGCGGTCACGTTGCGAAGACCTTCGCGGATGATCGCCTGCGCGAGCACCGTTGCGGTGGTCGTGCCGTCGCCCGCGACGTCGTTCGTCTTCGAGGCGACTTCCTTCACGAGCTGAGCGCCCATGTTCTCGAACGGATCCGAGAGCTCGATCTCTTTTGCGATCGTCACGCCGTCGTTCGTGACGGTGGGCGAACCGAACTTCTTGTCGAGCACGACGTTGCGGCCCTTAGGGCCGAGCGTCACGCGGACGGCGTCCGCGAGAATGTTCGCGCCGCGCTCGAGCGAGCGCCGCGCGTTTTCGTCAAATACGATTTGCTTTGCAGCCATGTTCGTTAATTCACTTTCTACCGGTTAGACGCCGACCGGAACTTTGTCGACGATCGCAAGGACGTCTTTTTCAGAGACGATGAGGTACTCGGTGCCGTCGACTTTGACTTCGCTGCCCGAGTACTTGGAATAGATGACGCGATCGCCGGCCTTGACGCTCATCGGCAGCGTCTTGCCGTCATCGGTTACGCGCCCGGTCCCGACCGCACGGACGACGCCCTCCTGGGGCTTCTCCTTGGCGGTATCGGGCAGGAACACGCCGCCGGAACTCTTGTCGTTCTGCTCCACGTGCTCGATGACCACGCGATCGCCCAAGGGCTTGAGATTCACGGAAACCTCCAACACAAATGCTTTTTGGGATTAGCACTCTCAGTCCGAGAGCGCCAACCCAGATGTTAGCAGAGTCGCCCGAGGAGTGCAAGAAGCGAGCCGGGTATGTCAACGCAAACCTAGGCAAAATTGCGTTTAGCCTTGATATGATGGTACTATACCTAGGCGCGCTCTAGATATGGACCCTGCGACTTTTACGTCAAGAAAGACGGGCCAGCTTGTCAGGATCACCGAGGGAGGCGTGCATGCCTTCCTGCCGGATACGCTGCCCATTCGCCACTTTTCCATTTCTCCTGAGGTCAGCGTAGCCGTAGAAGAAGCGGCAAAAGAGCTTGGACGTCTTGACGGTCACGGGCAGCACTTCCCCGACAGAGCAAAGCTGCTCGCCGCTCCGTTGCTGCGGAAAGAGGCGGTGCTCTCAAGTCGGATTGAGGGCGCGCAAACCACCTTCGAGGACTTGGTGCTCTACGAGGGCGCTAATATCGAACGTGCTGTACGCCAAAAGGATAACCGGGAAGTCTCTAATTGCGTCAAGGCGATTCTCTTTGCACAGGAACGAGTCAAGGAAATTCCCATTGGCAAACAGCTCATGTGTGAGAGTCATCAGTTGCTTATGGAAGGCACCGATGACGCCAGAGTGAGTCCGGGGCAGATACGAGATAAGCAAGTCCATATCGCACGAGAGGGAGTTCCGATAGAGGACGCTCGCTATGTTCCGCCGCCGGCGTATGACGTCGCCCCGTTGCTGGAAAACTTCCAAGAATACATAGCTGCTCCTGACGTCCTTCCATTCCTGGTCCGACTGGCCATCCTTCATTACCAGTTTGAGGCGATTCATCCGTTCTGCGACGGCAACGGGCGTCTGGGGCGTTTACTCATCGTCCTGATGATATGCACCAAGGGACTATTATCGGCTCCCATGCTGTACTTGAGCGCCTATTTCGAACGCAGACGTGGGCAGTACAACGAACTGCTGCTTAACATTAGTCGCGATGCGCAGTGGGAAGCCTGGATTTTGTTCTTTCTTCGCGGCGTTGCCATCCAAGCTCGTGACGCTAATCAACGCCTATGGCAGCTAGAGACCCTGCGCACGGAATATAAGAGACGACTGGGTAACACGACCATAGCGGCCGAGAAGCTGGTCGATGAACTCTTCAGGCTTCCAGTGATGTCTAATGGTATCGCGCGACGTGTTACCAACTTTACCTGGCAATCTGCGCGCGATACCGTCAGACGCCTCGAGGACGCCAAGATCATCGTACTGGTGTCGGGCGAGCGCAAAGAGCATGTTTACGTTGCCCCCGAGATCATCGCCATTGTGGACGCTGCCGAGTCGACTCCGGCGCCAGAAGAGGCACGGCAGGTCGAGTTTGATCTGGAGGCACCCCCGGAAGTCACCCAGGCCACGTAAAGGCGCTTCTCGGGCAAAGGCGCCGCTCGCGGGCAGCGTGCGGGCCAGGCGGGGGCGCCGCCTGGTCGAATGGGCGGCTTCAAATGATCGGCGAGGTGCGCGTCTCACTCGGTGCGCTTCGGCGCAACGCGCGCGCCCTGCAGCAACTCGTCGGGACGGGTCGCGCCGCCTTCGTCGTGAAGAGCAACGCGTACGGCCATGGCCTCACACAAGCGGCGATCGCCATCGAAGGCTTCGCCGTGCGCATCTGCGTGTTCGCCGTCGAAGAGGCGATCGCGTTGCGCGAAGGGGGCGTCAACGCGCCGATTCTCGTGCTCGGCCCGGTACCGCCCGAAGCGCTGGACGCGGCGCTCGCGGCGCGGGCCGAGATCGCGCTCTGGGATACGCGCAACTTCCTCCACGATCTCGCCGGTGCTTCTCGCCGGCGCTCCGAGCCGGCAAACGTGCACGTGAAGGTGAACACGGGCCTCAATCGCTTCGGCCTGGAGCCCGGCGAAGTGGCTGACGCAATCGAAGACTATACGCGCATTAAAGAGTTGCGCATCATCGGCGTTTTCTCGCATCTTGCCGCAGCCGAAGAGATCGACTCGCCCTACACGATGCAGCAGCTCGCGCGCTTCGAACGCGCGATCGCCGAGGCAAAGCCGCTTCTCGAGCGCAACGGCATCACGCCCTTTCGCCACATCGCGGGGTCGGCCGCCGCGATGCTCTGGCCGCAGACGCGGCTCGACTTCTCGCGCTTCGGCATTGCGCTCTACGGACTCTGGCCGTCGGCCGCGACGCAAGAGGCGATGGGGCACGAAGCGATCGTGCTCGAGCCGGCGCTCTCGATGCACTCGGCACTCGCGGTGACGCGCCCGGTCGCCGCTGGTGAACCCGTCGGCTACGGCAACACCTTTGTGGCACCGCACGAGATGCAGATCGGCATCGTGCCGATCGGCTATGCCGACGGCATTCCACGGGCGCTCTCTAGCCGAGGTACGTTTCTCGTCGAAGGCGAGCGCTGCCCCATCGTCGGCCGCGTCGCGATGAACACGACGGCGATCGACATCTCCACGGCGAAGCACGCGCGGCCTGGAACCGCGGTGACGCTCATCGGGCGCGATGGCGACGAGAGCGTGAGCGCGGACGACTGGGCACAGTGGACCCAGACGATCAACTACGAGATCGTCACTCGCATTCCACCGCACGTCCCCCGCTGCTACATCGACGACTGAACGAGCAGGTCGCTAGGCGAGCTCGCGTATCGCCTGCGCGAGATCGATCGTGTCCTTGTACAGGGCGCTGCCGATGATGCACGAGTCGACGGCCTCGATGCCGGCGGCAGCGAGCGTGCGCAGATCATCGAGGCTGCGCGCGCCGCCGCTCGCCGTGATACTGACGGGAGCGGCCTTCGCGACCGCGCGCAGCGCGTCCATGTCGTAGCCCATGCCCATGCCGTCGCGGCGAATCTCGGTAAAGATGATGCGCTCGACGCCCCATTGAGCGACACGCCGCACGAGCGCGTCGCGTGCAACCGGCGTGCGCTCGACCCAGCCGTGCGTCGCAACCTCCTCACCGCGAGCGTCGATGCCGGCGATCACCTTCGCTCCGAGCCGTCCGATGATGTTGCGCGCGATGCGCTCCTCCTCGACCAACAGCGTGCCGAGAATCACTTCGCTGGCTCCGGCGTCCAGCCGCGACTGCGCCATCTCGAGGGTCCGAACGCCGCCTCCGGTCTGCACGGGCACCGAGACGGCGGCGCAAATCCGCTCGATCGCACGCACGTTCTCGCCCGATCCGAAGGCACCGTCGAGGTCGATGACGTGCAGACGCTGCGCTCCAGCCTGCACGAAGCGCTGCGCACGAGCGACTGGGTCGCGGTCGTACACCGTCGCCGTCGCAAGGTCGCCCGCCTCCATTCGGACGCATGCGCCGTCGCGCAGATCGATGGCCGGAATGACGATCATCGCCGCTCCTTCGCGAGCGAGACGAAGTTATCCAGCAAGATTCCGCCCGCGCGCTGGCTCTTCTCGGGATGAAACTGCGTCCCCAGCACGTTGTCGTGAGCGACGATCGCCGAAAAGCGTTCGCCGTACGTGCACGCGGCCAGCGTGCTCGGCCCGACGGCGACGCGGTACGAATGCAGAAAGTAGACGTAGTCCCGCGCGTCGACACCCGCCGTGA
This sequence comes from Vulcanimicrobiota bacterium, assembly GCA_027315245.1. Classification (GTDB taxonomy): domain Bacteria; phylum Vulcanimicrobiota; class Vulcanimicrobiia; order Vulcanimicrobiales; family Vulcanimicrobiaceae; genus Tyrphobacter. The sequence continues at coordinate 25,787 of DAHUYK010000128.1, forward strand.
AGCGATGCGGCGTGACCTGTTCGAGCCGATTCCAACCCATATGCGGAACGCGTGGTGCGTCGTGGAAGCGGTCCACGACGCCGGCGATGATGCCGAGACCCTCGCAGGCATCGAGCTCCGTCGAGCGTTCGAAGAGGATCTGCATGCCGACGCAGATGCCGAGAAAGGGAACGCCGCGCGCAATCGCATCGCGTAGCGCGCCGTCGAGACCGCGCGTTGCGAGGGCGTGCATCGTTGCGCCGAACGCGCCGTCGCCCGGCAGCACGACAGCGCTCGCGCTCCGCACCGCCGCGGCGTCCGCTGCGAGCGTCAACGCCGCACCGCGCCGTTCCAAGGCGGCCACGAGCGAGCCCAGATTTCCGGCGCCGTAGTCTACGACGGCAATGGCGCTCAGGAGCGTCACGCGCCTCCTATTCGAGCACGCCCTTCGTCGAGGGTATCTCGTTGCCGACAATCGCTTTCGCTTGGCCGAACGCTCGCGCGAAGCTCTTGAAGGATGCCTCACAAAGATGGTGCGCTACGTGACCGTTCATCTGTACGAGATGCAGCGTCATCTTTGCGTTGTCGGTGACCGCACGAAAGAACTCACCGACCATTTCGGTCGGCATTTCGCCGAGATTTTCGCGCAGAAAGTTCACGCGAAAGTTTAGATAGGGCCGGCCGGAGAGATCGACGCTTGCCGCGACGAGCGCGTCGTCCAGCGGAGCCATCATCGACCCGAAGCGAGCGATGCCTCGTTTATCGCCGAGCGCCTCGTGGATTGCCGAACCGAGCGCAATGCCGACATCCTCGATGAGATGATGGTTATCCATGCCGTCGCCCTTCGCCACCACGGTGAGGCCGATCGCGGCATGGGTGCCGAGCGCATGGAGCATGTGGTCGAGGAAATCGACGCCCGTCGTGGCCTTCACGGCGCCGCCGTCGAGATCGACCGCCACCTCGACCGACGTCTCGTTCGTGACGCGCGAAAGTGACGCCCGGCGATGCACCAGGTGCGCCGTTTCAAGCATGAAGCGGCGGACCCTTGTGAGAACGCAGGACGCATGGAGCCACTCGACCTGACGACGCACCCGCCGCGCAGTCCCAGCGTACGGCTCGGCGGGCTGCTCATGCTTGCGCGAACGATCGACAAGCTGCGTGCAACCCTGCCGGGCGGCAATCTCGGCCAGTACTATATTCGCGGGTTCTCAGCCGTACTGCTCGAGCGGCTCGGCATCGACGAAGGGGCGCTGTCCGACGCGGTTGCACGAGCGAAGACCGACGACGACGTCGTCGCCTACGTACTCGAGCACAGCACCGCATCGGAGTACGGCGCGATCAACGCGGTTCTGCGCAGCCGTCTCATCGGCGACCGCATCGCAGAGGCGGACTTCGTCGCGCGCTACCCGATCGTCACGTCGCTCCCGCGCGAGATGCCGGTGATCGAGATGCTCGATTACGACGATCGCGCGATGTTCCCGGCTCGCTAGGAGCCTAGCGGTTGTTTCTCGCAAGTGCGAAGCCCACGAGGCGCCCGATCAGCGCCTCGTACGTGATGCCCGCCGCGGCGCACGCGTCGGGAAGCAGGCTCGCCGGCGAGAGTCCGGGCAGCGGATTGATCTCGAGCACGTACGGCCTTCCCTCTTTGCTCACGATGAAGTCGACGCGCGAGTAGTCGCGCAGACCGAGCAGGCGGTGCACGGAGAGCGCGAGCGTCTGCAAGCGGGTCGCGAGGTCGTCGTCAATCGGAGCGGGGGTCAAGTGCGTGCTGCCGCCGGGTTCGTACTTCGCGGCGTACGAGTAGAACTCGTCGACGTTCGCGATAACTTCAACGACCGGGAGCGCTTCATCACCGAGTATACTGCAGTGAAACTCGCGCCCCTGAACGTACTCCTCGGCAAGCGCCTGCGAGTAGTTCTTCGAAACATTCAGCATCGCGGTGGTCCACTGTTCGTGCGTGCGAACGATCGAGACCCCGACGGACGAACCTTCATAGCGCGGTTTGACGACGAGCGGAAGGTCGAGCGAGCCCGGTAGAAGGGGCAGCGCCCCGCCCGCAAGGTCGAAGACGTCCCATGCGGCCGTCGGCAGTCCTTCGGCGGCAATGAGCTTTTTCGTGAGGTGCTTGTCCATTGCCAGCGCGCACGCTTCGACGCCGCTGCCGGTGTACGCGACGCGCATGTACTCGAGCACGCCCTGTATCTCGCCGTCTTCCCCATGCGTTCCGTGCAGCGCGTTGAAGAGCGCGTCTGGCATGAGATCGCGCAGTGCGTCGATGAAGCGCTCGTCGTAGTCGAGCGAGTGCGCCTCATATCCGAGCGATTCGAGCGCCTTCATCACCAGGCGCCCGGACTCGAGCGATACTTCGCGCTCGGAGCTCGGACCGCCCATCACGACAGCGATACGTTCTCTGCGCTTACGCCTCGCCTCAGGCATCGACGAACACGCCGACCAGGTGCACTTCCAACTCCAAATCGACTCCGCAGTGCTCGAACACGGCCCGGCGCACGCGTGCGAGTAGCGTCGCAACGTCCTTCGCCGTGGCCTTGCCGAGGTTGTTCACGAAGTTCGCGTGCAGAGGCGAAACCTCCGCGTCACCTTCGCGCCAACCCTTCGCACCGGCCGCTTCGATGAGCCGCGCTGCCTTGCCGGAGGGTGGATTGCGAAAGCAGGACCCGGCATTCGGAAGCGCGATGGGCTGGCTGTTCTTGCGGCGCACGAGGCGACGCTGCATCTCGGCTCGCTCCTTGGAGGCATCGCCCCGGTCGAACGCCAGGGTCACGCGTGAGACGACCGCATCGTGCGCGAGCGTCGTATGACGATAGTAATACTGCAGCGTCACGGCGTGGGGATCGGGTTTCGCCGGCGATTGCACCCACACGTCGCGCACGAAATCGCCGATCTCCCGGTCGGTGCCCGCGTTCATGCGCAGTGAGCCGCCGACCGTGCCGGGTATCCCGGCGAGCGACCCAATCGCATGCGCTCCGGCTGAGGCCGCCTTTGCCGTGAGCGCCGCCATGCCGGCGGAGGCTCCGGCGCTGACGATGATCCCGTCTCCGTCGACGCGGACGTCGATCCGCGCAAACGCGCCAGCGAGGTGCAGAACGAGGCCGCGAATGCCGCCGTCGCCGACGAGCATGTTGCTGCCGCTTCCGATCACAAACCACGGCATGCGCCGCCGCAGGCACCAGCGCATGACCTGCGCCAGCTCCGCCTCGCTCTCGACGGTCAGGAGCGCGTCCGCCGGCCCGCCGATGCGCCACGAGGTACACGGCGCGAGCGGCGCGTCGAACGCCGCATGTTCGCCGGCGATTGCTCGGAGCGCGCCGCGGTCGGCATCGTCGAGCAGCGAACGGAGCGCTGCTTGCGTCGTGACGCTCACGCGACGCGATGCGCCAGACGCGCGGCGGCGTCGGTAATGTTGCCGGCTCCCAACATGAGCACGAGCGCGCCCACGGGCGCCTCGGAAGCGATGCGTCCGTCCAACTCGTCGACGCCACCGACGTACTGCACCGCCGTTCCCTGCGCAGCGAGCGGCTCGCCGATGGAGGCGGACGTGATGCCGGGAAGCGGCGGCTCCGACGCGGCGTAGATGGGCGCGAGATAGACGCGGTCGGCGCCACGGAGCGCATCGGCGAAACCCCGGGCGAGGTAGGCGGTGCGGCTGAAGCGGTGCGGCTGAAATGCGACGACGATAGGGCCGGCGTGGTAAGCGCGCGCCGTAGCAATCGTCTCCCGTATCGCCGTTGGATGATGCGCGTAATCGTCGACGACCGTCATACGCGCGTTCGCGCAGAGCACATCGAAGCGCCGGCGCACGCCGCGGAAGCCGTGCAGCGCATCTCCAATGCGCACGAACGGAATCTCGAGCCGGCGCCCCACTGCAACGGCTGCGAGCGCGTTGCAGACGTTCATCACCCCGGGCACGGAGAGGTCGACGGTGCCCAAACAGACGCCGCCGGCAACGACGTCGAACGACGTGCTCAAGCCGCGCGCCTGCAGGTTCACGCCGCGCACGTCCGCCGATTGCGCGAAACCGAACCCCACACCGGCGCAGTGCCGAGGCAGCGCCAGCAGCGACGCAGCGCGCGGCTCGTCGACACCGACGATCGCGAGCCCGCCAGCGGGAAGGCGCGCGAGAAACTCCGCAAACTTCTCAACGAGATGCGGCAACTCGTCGTCGCTCGATAGATGGTCGTTTTCGATGTTCGTAACGACGGCGATCTCCGGCTCGAGGATCGAGAAGGAGCCATCGGACTCGTCGGCCTCCGTCACCAACCATGGTGACGATCCGCCGTACGCGTTTGAATCGAGCGTCGCGTCGATGCCGCCAAGGGCAAGTGTCGCGTCGATGCCGCCCGCGCGCAGCACGGCGTGAATCATTGCCGTCGTCGTCGTCTTTCCATGCGTTCCTGAGATCGCGATGCCGCGTCGCTCTCGCAGCAGTTGCGCGAGAAGCTCGCCGCGGTGCAGCAGCGGGATCCCGGCGCTTCGCGCTTGCACGTACTCGGGGTTGTCGCGTTCGATGGCGGAGCTGAAAACGACGCGCTGCGCGCCTGCAACGTTTTCGCGCGCGTGGCCGATGCGCACGTCCGCACCCTCTTCCCGCAGCCGCGTGAGGAGCGGCGTTTCATGCCGGTCCGAGCCGCGCACGCTGTCGCCGCGCGCAAGCAACAGGCGCGCGAGCGCGCTCATGCCGATGCCCCCGATGCCGATGAAATGCGTGACCTGCCCCATGGAGGTTCGTTATCTTCGCGAGACGAGGGCATCAATCCGGGCGACGATCGCGCGCGTTGCGTCGACGCCGTGCAGCGCGCAGTTCGCGCGCATCCCCGCCAGGCGTTGCGGAGCCGTGACCTCGGCGAGCACGGCGGCGAGCCGCAGCGGAAGGTCGCGGTCCTCGACGACGACCGCGCCCCCCGACGCGGCTGCAGCAGCGGCATTGGCGGCCTGATGCGCCTGTGCCGCATGCGGGTACGGCACGAGTATTGCCGGAAGGCGCAGCGCCGCAAGCTCCGCGAGCGTTGAAGCGCCAGCGCGCGCGAGCGCCAGATTCGCCACCGCGTACGCATCCGACGGATCGTCGAGATACGCGCGCACGACCGCGCGGCCCCGCAGCGCGCTGCGCACCCGCTCGTAGTCACGCTCGCCGGTGAGATGGAGCAGTTGCCACCCCGCCGGAATGCGGCCTTCGTCGACGAGCGCGATGATTGCGTCGTTGATCGAACGCGCACCCTGGCTCGCGCCGAATGCAAAGAGCACCATGGCGCCGGGATCGAGGCCGAGCCGCGTTGCCGCTTGCTCGCGCGGCGGCAGCGCAAGCAGTTCGGCACGAACGGGAACCCCGGTGGTCTTCGCGGTCCACACTTCGTCTGCGAGCGGCGCGAGGACACGATTGGCGACGCCGGCAACGGCGTTGGGTTCGAGCAGGCAGATCGGCATACGGCGGCGGTACAACATGCGGTGCATGCGTGCCGCGACGACGAGCGGAACGCATACGTAGCCGCCGGTCGCGACGACGGCGTCCGGGCGTACGCGAGCGAGAAGACGCAGGCTCCGCACGATGCCCGCCAGGTTGCACCACAGCGTTCGCGCGAGATCCAGCGAGATACCCCGAAACGGATGCGCCGAAATGGTTTCGAGCGTGAAGCCGGCCTCCGGCACGAGACGTGACTCCAGGCGATCGCGCGTGCCCACGAACCAAACGTCGTCGCCGCGCGCGCGAAGCGCGTTCGCGATCGCGAAGGCGGGGTAGAGATGACCGCCGGTCCCCCCGGCGGCAAAGAGCACCTTCACCGCGCGTTACGCGCGGACGCGGCGGTGGCGACCGACGTTGAGGATGAGCGCTACCGCGATCATATCGGCCACGAGCGCGCTGCCGCCGAAGGAGATGAACGGCAGCGGCACACCGGTGACCGGCCAGGAGGACGTCACGACGCCGATATTGACAAACGCCTGCACGACGATCATCGCGGCGCAGCCGACGGCGAGAAGGAAGCCAAACGAGTCGCGCGCCGCCAGAGCGATACGAATCGAACGAAATGCGAATACGACGAAGAGTCCGACGACGAAGAGTGCGCCGGCGAGCCCCGCCTCCTCGCCGAGCACGGAAAAGATGAAGTCGGTGTACTGTTCGGGCAGATAGAAGAACTTTTCGCGCGACGCACCCAAACCGACGCCGCTCAGCCCCCCCGTGCCAAGCGCGTAGAGCGACTGGATGATGTGAAAGCCCGTGTTCTGCGGGTCACGCCACGGATCGACGAAAGCGAAGAGCCGTGCACGCCACATGGCGTTGTGCAGCATTTCGATCGCAACGGGCGGCAGCATCGCCAAGGTAACGGCAACGAGATGCGGGACGCGCGCACCGCTTGCAAAGAAGAGCACGAAGGCGATCATCACGAGCAGCGAGGCCGTGCCCAGATCCGGCTCTTTGAGCACGAGGACTGCCGTCACGACGACCGGTACGAGCGCCGGCGCCAAACCGCTGACGAGCTTCGTCACGTCGATGCGCGGCTCGCGTCCGGAGAGCCACGCGGCCAGGAAAATCACGAGGCTCAGCTTCGCGAACTCCGAGGGCTGCAGGGTGATGCCGTGCGTGCCAATCCAGCGATGAACGCCGTTGACACGAATGCCGGCATGCGGCACGAAGACGAGCAGCAGCCCGATCGTGCCTGCGACGAAGATGTACGGCGCAAAACGCCGCAAAAGCAGATAGTCGATCCTGTAGGCTCCATAGCCGCACAGACAACCGACGAGCAGCCATAGAAACTGCCGTTTCACGTAGTAGGCCGTGTCGAGATGCTCTGCATTCGCCGTGACGCTCGACGCGGAATAGATCATCACGAGGCCGAGTGAGACGAGCAGCGCGACCGCGCCGAAGAGCCATGGATCGGGCGGTATCGCAACGTACGGCCGCCGCGGAGCGGCGTCCTCATACGGGCGGCGAAGCGCTGCGCTGCTACGCACGCGTTCCTTGGGCGAGCATCTCGACCGCGCGCGCGAACTGCCGCCCCCGGTCTTCGGCATCATGGAACATGTCGAAGGAGGCGCAGGCCGGTGCGAGCAGCACGACGTCGCCGGGCTGCGCGGTGCGATGCGCGCGATCGACTGCTTCCTCCATCGAGGCGGCTCGCTGCACGGGCACCTCGCCCGCGATGCGCGCGATCGCTGGCGCCGCTTCGCCGATAGCGATCGCGGATCGGGCATGCTCACGTATTGCCACACCCAGGCCGGCGAAATCCGTTTGCTTCTCGCGGCCGCCGGCGATGAGCACGACGGGGGCGTGAAACGCTCGCAGCGCGGCCACCGCCGCCGAAGGATTCGTCGCCTTGGAATCGTCGACGTAAAGCACACCGTCGATCTCCGCAACGCGCTGCAAGCGATGCGGCAGCCCGCTGAAGCTGCGAACGCCCGCCCGCAGCTCTTGTGGCTCGCATCCGGCGCACAGCGCCGCAAGCATCGCCGCCATCGTGTTACGCAGGTTGTGCTCGCCGAGCAGCGGCACGTCGGCGCGATCCAGCACCGCGACGGGATCTGCCCCAGGCTGCGACGCGCAGATCGTATCGCCGCGGAGCCACATCGCATCGGTGCGCTCGGCTCTTTGCGTCGTATACCAGAACCGCGCCGGCGGGCAATCGGCTCGCGCGAAAGCGTCTTCGAGGCCTCGCAGGCGCGCGTCGTCCCGGTCGAGCACGATCGCGTCGCCGTCGCCCTGGTTGAGGAAGATGCGAAATTTCGCGCGCGCGTACTCGTCGATCGAAGCGTAACGGTCGAGGTGGTCGGCCTCGATGTTGAGCATCACGGCGATGCGGGGCCGCAGCGCGTCGATCGTCTCTAATTGAAAGGACGAGAGCTCGGCCACGACCCACGAGCGTGCCGTTGCGCCGGCAACCGCGTTGACGAGCGGCTCGCCGATGTTACCGCCGAGTCGCGCGTCTTTGCCGCAGGCGCGCAGCAGGTGCGCGATGAGTGCGGCAGTCGTTGACTTTCCTTTTGTGCCCGTGACGGCAATCATCGGCGCATCGCAGAGCCGCCACGCCACCTCCACTTCGCCGATCGCCGGGACTCCTGCGGTGCGCACGCGCGTCGCGACGACGGAAGATGGCGGCACGCCGGGCGAAAGCACCGCGAGCGTCGCCTGCGCGAGCACGGCATCCAACTCGGCGGGTGCTGCAAACGCGGCACCGGCGGCTTCCAGACGCGCGATGCGCTCGAGCAACTCCGCACGGGGCTTTTCGTCCGTCGCGATCACGCGCGCACCGCGCGCACGCAGCGCTTGCGCACTCGCGATTCCACTCTTGCCGAGGCCCACCACGAGCACGGTCTGCGAGTCGAATCGCTGCGAGGCGTCAGAGATTCCCAATGACCCATCCTACCACGGAACAGAGCAGCGACGCGAGCCAAAAGCAGAACGTGACCGTGCGTTCGGGCCAGCCTGCCAGCTCGAAGTGATGGTGCAATGGACTCATGAGAAATATCCGGCGACCGCCGGAGAGTCGAAAGTAGGCGACCTGCAGCATCACCGAGAGCGCTTCGGCGACGAAAAGGCCACCGATGACGACGAGCAAGAGCACCTCTCCATCGAGAACCGCCGCACCGGCGAGCAACCCGCCGAGCGCGAGCGAGCCCGTATCGCCCATGAACATGCGCGCAGGATGGCGATTGTACACGAGAAATCCGAGCGCGCCGCCGATCGCGAAGGCGAATACCGCCGGCCACGCCGTGGGCGACGCGCCGGAGACGAGCGCGAGCGCCCATAGAACGTAGAGCGGCGGGATGATGGACCCCGCCGCCAAACCGTCGAGCCCGTCGGTGAGATTCACGGCGTGCGCCGCACCCGTCACGGCCAGGATGCCGAGCACGAGCCAGAGCCAATAGGGTACGAGCAGCGCGTGGGTACCGGCTGCAAAGATCGTGTCGTTGGCCGGCACCATCCGCATGAAGATCGCCGCTACGAGCGCCGTCGCCAAGAACTTCGTACGCGCGCGCAGCCCGCTGTTCGAGCCCGCTGCGATGCCAACGAAATCGTCGGCCACGCCGACCGTCACGCAGCCAAAGACGAGGACCATGAGCGCTCGCACGCGCTCGTCGTGCGCGACGACCGCGGCGCACGCGATCGCAGCGAGAATCGCGAGACCCCCCATCGTCGGCGTGCCGGTCTTCTCGCGATGGCGTTCGGGCGCGTCCTCGTCCGCGGTCTGTCGCAGCGCGTAACGCGGTAAGATGCGCAGCAGCAGCCAGCCGGCGGCGAGCGTAACGACGAAACCCGTCGCGACTTGCCAGGCTAGGTCCGCGAACTGAGCGTGCGTCATGCGTTCACGGGCGCGTGCACGAGCGGGTTCTTCCCGGCGGCTCGCCACTTCAGGACGACGATCGGCGTCTGCTCGTCTCCGTTACCGTGCGGATTTCCCCTGAGCACGCGCTCGAGCAGCTCACGGTTCACCGACGAGCTTGCACCGAGGACCTTTGCCTTTTCGAGGTCGTTTGCGTCCACGACGGCGCAGGCAACCCCGGTCATCGCCTCGGCAGACGCGCAGAAGCCATTGGGGTCGCGCGGCGCGAGCACGATGGCGCGCTCGTACGGGGGCAGCGTGCCGGTGTAGCCGTCGATCGCCGTCACTGCATTTCCCATGATCTCGTAGAACTTACCGCGATGGCCGCGCAGCCGCGCTGCAACGTGTGCGATCGCCGCGTAGAGCACCTTACGCGAACCGGCTGCGTCGATGACGAGCTGCAGGGACTCCGGTTGATTCACCGTTGCAAGCGCGCCGGCACGCCGCGAGAGCGCGTAGGCCAAGCGCGATGGCCGTACGTACTCCGCGACGACGAGTTCGCCTTGCGCGATCGCGACGGCGCTCTCAGAGATCGCGATGACGTCGCCCCCGCGAGCGATGCCCGCGACGACCGAACCGAGGAGCGCAACGAAGTCGTCACCGGGACGCACGAGCGGCGTGCGCACGGGTATCGCAACGAGTCCGGCTGGTACGCCATCGCGGGCGACGGAAAGGGGACGGATCACGCTCTGCGCAGCTCCTCGACGATCTCTTCCATTTGATATTTGCGCGACCCCTTGAGCAGCACGAGGTCGTCGTGCGCGACGTGAGCGCGCAGCCATTGCGCGGCATCGTGATTCGTCGCGTACCGCACGATGCGCTGCCGCGCGAGGCCGGCATCCCGCGCACCGCGCTCGGTTTCCTGCGCGAACTCGCCGCCGGCAAGCAGCCAATCGACGCTGCTCGCAGCGTGCGCACCGACGCGCTCGTGCAGCGCCGGCGCCTCGGTTCCGAGCTCAGCCATGCCGCCGAGAACGGCGATTCGATGCCGCGCGGGTTCGCCGGCAAAGGCGTCGAGGGCCGCGATCGTCCCCGACGCGCTGGCATTGTACGCATCGAAGATGAGCTGGACGCTGCCGAGCGCGAGACGTTCGAAGCGGCCGGGCGGTAGAGAGAGCGACGGAACGGCGTCGGCGACGTCGTCGAGTGGAACGCCGAACTCGAGCGCGACGGCGATGGCGGCGGCAAGATTCGTATGGTTGTGACTGCCCGCGAGGCGCACGTCGACGGCGCGCTCGTGCCGTTTGCCTGAAGCGTCGAGAACGAGCAGGCGCCCCCCTCCGAGAAGCGCACTGAGCGGACGCTCCATCTCCGGCTCCCGGTCCCCGGCGTAAAACCAGCGCGGCGGCTGTGAGAGCGCTGGTGCGCGCTCGCGCGACACCTCGTCGGAGAGATTGAGCACGGCGCGCGCACCGAGTGAAAACATGGCCCATTTCGTCTCCGCGAGCCGCTCGCGCGAGCCCATGATCTCGAGGTGCGCCTCGCCGACGTTCGTCAGCACTCCGGCGTGAGGGCGCGCGACCGCCACGAGCACGGCAACGTCGCCGTACTTGCGTGCGCCCATCTCGACGACGAGCACGTCGTCTGCGTCGTTCGATGCCGCGAGCAGCAGCTTGGCAACGCCGATTTCATTATTTTCATTGCCGGGTGATGAGAGCACACGGTACCGGCGCTCGAGCAGCTGCGCCGCGAGCACCTTCGTCGTCGTCTTTCCGGTGCTGCCGGTGATCGCGACGACCTTTCCCGTGAACCGTTCGCGTGCCGCAGAGGCCAGCGCAAGGTATGCCGCGAGCGTCTCGTGGACGAGAAGTACCGTCACTCCCGGGACGAGCGCGCGCTCGTCGTCCGCGATCACCGCCGCGGCGCCGGCCGCAACGGCGCGCTCGATGAAGTCATGGCCATCGTACCGCTCGCCGCGCAAGGCGAGAAACGTCTCGCCGGCCTTAAGCGCGCGCGTGTCGGTGACGACGCGCACTCCTGTGGGCGCGCGCTCCGGTTCGATGACCGCAGCATTCGTCACGCGGACGGCGACGTCAAAGGGAAGCGTCATCGATCGCGTTTCGCGAGCGCTTCGCGCGCGACGCTCGCATCGTCGAAGTCTCGCCGGCTGCTTCCCAAGATCTGGTACCTCTCATGTCCTTTTCCCGCCACGAGTACGACGTCGCCTGGTGACGCATCGGCGATTGCACGCTCGATTGCTGCGCGACGATCCAGCTCGAGCACGTGCGGGTACGTGCCCATACCGGCAACGATCTCCATGGCGATGGCAAGCGGATCTTCGTAGCGCGGATTGTCGTTCGTCAGGTAGACGCGATCCGCAAGGCGTGCTGCGATCGCGCCCATCTCCGGGCGCTTTCCGCGATCGCGGTCGCCGCCACAGCCGAAGACGACCACCAGACGGGCGCGCGTCACCTCGCGCAGCGCCCGCAGCGCCTGTTCGAGCGCGTCGGGCGTGTGAGCATAGTCGATGATGACGTCGATGTCTGAAGCTGCGATGCGTTCCATGCGTCCGGGTACGGGTGCGAGGTGGGAAAGCGCAACCGCACTGCGCTCGTCACCGACGCCCAACACTCTCGCGACGCCGATGGCTGCGAGCGCGTTGTTCACGTTGAAGCGCGCGGGCAACGCAAGCGCGAACTGTTTGCCGTCGACCGCGAACGCACTGCCCTCCGCATCGACACGGACTCCCGTCGCTATGAGATCGGCCGGCGCGTCGAGCGCGTAGGTAAGCACCGGCACGATGCCGCGTAGCTCCTCGCTCCAGAGTCGTCCGTGAGCGTCGTCCACGTTGAGCACGGCTGCGGCGGTCATGGAGAAGAGCCGCCGCTTTGCGGCGGCGTAGGCCTCGGGCGTTCCGTGGAAGTCGAGATGGTCCCGCGTGACGTTCGTCAGTGCCGCGCACGCGAAGCGCACGTCCTCGACGCGTTCGAGCGCGAGCGCGTGCGAGCTGACCTCCATGGCGACGACCGCAGCCCCTGCATCGCGCATCTGTGCGAGGATCGCATGGAGCTCGTGCGGGAGCGGCGTCGTGTGCGCGAGATGCCAGCGGCGTTCCCCAAAAGACGCGCCGACCGTTCCAATGATGCCGCACGGCAACCCAGCCGCCGCACAGACGGCGGCGATCATCCGCGTCGTGGTCGTCTTGCCGTTCGTTCCCGTGACGCCAACGACGCGCACGACCGACGACGGGTCGCCGTAGAGCGCCGCTGCAATCGCGGAGAGCGCCCGGCGCGGACGCTCGACTTCGACGATCGTCGCGCCTGCGGGGCGGGCGCGTAACGCGCCGCTCTCGACGATGGCCGCGGATGCACCGCCAGCGATCGCACGATCGACGAAGTCATGGCCGTCGGCCTGCTCGCCGCGCAACGCGACGAAGAGCGATCCGCGGCGTGCCTCTCGCGAATCGATGACGATCTCTGCGACGCGGACGTTCGCATCGCCGGCAATATCGTAGTGCCCGGGTATGCGGCGCAGCAGCGTCGCGAGCGCGACGCCCTCGCCGAGTGGGTTCATCGCCGAGCCGAAAGCACCGGCGCCGGAGGAATCCCGTCGCGCAGCATCGCCGCGCGCGCGATGCGGACGAAGACGGGCGCGGCGACGACGCTGCCGTAGTAGGACCCCTGCGGGCGATCGATCTTCACGAGGATGACATAGCGCGGATGGTCATATGGGATCATGCCGATGAACGACGCGATGTACGCGCCCGGTTCGTAGCGGCCGCTCTCTTCGATCTGCGCCGTGCCGGTCTTGCCGGCGGTCGCATACCCGGGAATCTGCGCCGACGGATCACCAGTGCCGTGCAACACCACTTGGCGCAGGAATTCGCGCAGTTCGGCGGCCACCTTCGGCGAAAAGACGCGCCGCACGACCTGCGGACCGAAACGCCGCACCACCGTGCCCGCTCCGTCGACGTACGCCCGCACCAAGATCGGCTTCATGAGCAGCCCGCCGTTGGCAATCGCGCAATAATAACGCGCGAGTGCGAGCGGCGTCACCGCCACGCCCTGCCCAAACGACATCGTCGCCAGCGACGGAGCGCTGAACTGCGACGGCGGCGGCACGATGCCGGGGTTCTCGCCCGCCAGGCCGATGCCGGTCGGCGCACCGAAGCCCGCGGCACGCTCCATGGCGTAGAACGTCTGTGCACCGATGTGCATGCCGACTTCCGCCGCGCCGACGTTGTGCGAGTACTCCACGATCTGCTCGAGCGTCTCGCTGCTGCCGGTATTGGGCATGAAGCCGTCCTCGGCGTTGTGGATCGTCCAGCCTCCGATCTTGATCTCGTCACGCGCCGGGAATCGCGAGCGCAACGTTACCTTGCCCGAGCTTAAAGCCGCCGCCGCCATGACGAGCTTGTACGTCGAACCGGGCTCGTACGCGTCCATCACCGCGCGATCGCGCATGTCTCGCTGCGGATACCGCTGCCAATGATTGGGATCGAAGTCCGGCACGTTCGCCATGGCGAGCACTTCGCCGGAGTTCGGGTTCATGACGACGACGCTGCCGTCCGCGGCGTGAAAACGCGCAACTTGCTGTGCGAGCGCCTGCTGCGCAACGAACTGCAAGTACGAATCGAGCGCAAGCTCGACGGAGAGCCCGTCCTTCGGCGGCTTGACGACATCCTCACGCGCGAGTGGAATCGGGCGCCCCAGATCGTCTTCCTGCACGAGCACCTTGCCGAAGAGACCGCGGAGCACGTCGTCGTACGATGCTTCGATGCCCGCAAGGCCCTCTTCGTCGATGCCGACGAAGCCGATGACGGTCGATGCGAGCGTACCCACGGTATCGACGCGCCGCCCGGTGACCTCTTGCTCGACGCCGACGCCGGGAAGACCGAGTGCCGTCACGCGCTGTGCCTCCTCGTGCGGCACCTTGCGGGCGATATAGACGAACTGCGCGGCGGGATCGTGCAACAGGTCCAGCGTCTGCGGTGCAAGGGGGCCGACGATCGCGCGCAGGCGCGCCGCGGTTTCCCGAACATTCGACACCTCATGCGGGTCCACGTAGATCGATTCGGACGGAAGCGAGCGCACGAGCTCGGCACCGTCACGGTCCAGAATCGATCCCCGATGGCCTGCGATCGTGATCAGACGCGTGCGTTGGTCGAGCGCAGCGCGCGCGTAGACGGGGCCGTGAAGGACCTGCACGTCGTAGAGACGCCACACGAGATAGAGCGCAACGAGAAAGCAGCCGTAGAAGAGTAGCTTGGCACGTAATGGCGCAACACGGGAAAACGCACGCCTGTGCACTGGGCCCGCCTGCTACCGGGAGAGAAAGGCGAGCGGGCGCCCCTGCACCGCGGGTTTCGGAACGAGACTGATGCGCAGGAACTGCGTCGGCTGCACCATGTGAAGCCGTGCGGCAACCGCTGCCAGGCGGTCGTCGGCGGTCAACGACGCAATCTCGTCTTCGTCACGCGCCACCTGCGCGCGCACCGCCGAACGTTCCGCGTGCACGCGATCGACGGCGTACGATAGCGACGTGATATTCGCGATGAGCAGGACGTACAAGAGCAGCACCGCCAAACCGACCGCGGTACATATCGTGATGCGCGTGACCGTCGAGTAGCGGCTGCGTGCGTTACCCGCCATCCGCCGCTGCGTAGCCGTACGGGCGGTGCGCGGATTGCGAATTCGAGGCGTCGCCGCCTCCAAGCGCAGTGCCGTCATGACGCCCTGCGCTCCCCTGCGCGAAGCTTCGCGCTCCGCGCGCGCGGGTTTTCACTGCGCTCGCGTACGCTCGGGGTGAGAGGCCGCTTCGTGAGCACGTCGACGCGCTCGTCGTCGCGCAGCGCGTGCTTCACGATACGATCTTCGAGGGAGTGAAACGAGATCGCCACGACGCGGCCGCCGTCTCGCAGCGAGCCGATGGCCGCAGAGAGACCGGCCTGCAAAGCATCGAGCTCGTCGTTCACGGCAATGCGCAGCGCTTGAAAGATGCGCGTCGCCGGATGGATACGCTCGCGCCTGCCCGGCTGGTGCACGACACCGGCGACGAGCTGCGCGAAATCCGAGGTCGTCTTCGGCAGCGTGCCGTGACGCCGCCGCGTGACGATGGCGCGCGCGACGCGCCGCGCCGAGCGCTCCTCGCCGAAGGAGAAGAAGATGTCCGCAAGCTCCTTCTCGCTTGCGCTCGCGAGCACGTCGTATGCGCTTCTGCCCTCGTACTGGTTCATGCGCATGTCGAGCGGGGCGGTCTTCGTCATCGAAAAGCCGCGCTTCGGGTCGTCAAACTGCATCGATGAAACTCCCAAGTCGAAGAGCACACCGTCCACCCGGTCGACGCCGTAATGCGCCAGTATGGAGGTGAGATCGCGAAAGTTTGCGTGCGTGAAGATGAGTGCCGGATCTGTGAGCGCACGTGCCCGATCAGCGGCGTGCGCGTCGGCGTCGATCGCGAACACTCTGCCGCCGCGCAGCTGCGCGAGGATCGCTGCACTGTGTCCTCCGCCGCCGAAGGTGGCGTCGACGTAGATGCCGTCGGGCCGAATCGCGAGATACTCGAGCGCCGCGGCGGTGAGGACTGGTGTGTGCATGGCGTCCACTGCATCTATGGAAGCCTAGGAGAGTCCCAGTTCGCCGAAGAGATCGATCTCGCCATCCGGCTCCGCGTGGCGTCCGAACCGCTCCTTGGCCCAAATTTCCACGCGCGTGAGCGCGCCGACCGAGATGACGTCGCGGTCGATTCCAGCGTAGCTGCGCAGCGCCGCAGGTATCACGATCCGCCCCTGGGCGTCGCAGCCGACGTCTTCGGTGTGAGCGAAGATCGAGCGCAGCATTCGCCTGAACGCGTCGTCTTTGCGCGGCGCAGCCTCGAGCCGCGTGCAGAACTCCGCCCAAACACCGCTGGGATAGAGCGCGAGGCATGGGTCGGGGCGCGCGATCGTGAGGACGAACCCCGCCCCCAAGCGTTCCCGGAACCGCGCGGGCACGACAAGCCGGCTCTTCTCATCGAGAGCATGCTCCACCAGGCCCGACAGGCGAGGTGATTCCGGCAAAAATCCTCCCTTTGGCTCCACAAGATGCCACTTGTAACCACCACTATACGCAGGCGCATTCGTGATAGCAAGGCCGCGCGTGATTTTTAAAAGTGGATGCTACCGAACGCACGTTCGGTATACCAGGCGGTGGAGGGAGTATCTGATTGGCCGGGGCACCGCGAGGGGCGGCGCTGTTACTAATGTGCGGGTGGCCTATCAACTTGGTGAGACGCCGTTGACGCTCCGCCCGCTATTCGAAGCTTGTAATGCGCCTCACGGTATTTCCACCCGCGTCCGTGACGAAGAGTGCGTGCATGCTGCTGTCGTAAGCGATCCCTGTGGGTCCGTTGAACTCCGCTGACGAAGCTCCGCCGTCAACCTCTCCCGCCGACCCGTTTCCGGCCACAACGTGAACTTGAGCATTCGATATGCTCAAGATCTGATTCGTTGACGGATTCGCGACATAAAAGTCGCCGTTCGCGCCATCATAGGCTATTCCGACGGCTCCTTGGAGGAGCGTTGAATCCGCGACACGCGCAACACCCGAGGACGTGATCTCGCCCAGCTCGCCCGCCGCCTGGTTGATGACATAGACTCCGTTATCGTTAGGATCGAAGCAGCTACCGTCTACTCCGGGCGACGCGCCAAGCTTGGTGACGCTCATCGAGGGCGTAACTGTCACGACGTTCCCCGCCCTATTTTCAGTGACATAGAGATTGCCGGTAGAATCGGCCGACATTTCTCCGAGTATTTCAGGCGGAGGTAACGGCGACGTTGACACGGTTGCAAAATGCGATACAACGCCGGCAGTGGTCACTCGCGCGATCGCCGACGTGGCGGATTCGCTTACGTACAGGTTTGCGTCAAGAGGGTTGTACGCTAATCCAGCCGGCGATGAGATGCCGTGCGTCAGCGTGCTCACTGTTCCGGTAACGGTCAATGCTCGCACAGCGGGCGTCTGGGGCTCCAGTACGTACAGAACACCTGTGCTCGTATCGAAAGCAATGTCTGTGGGAGCGTTAAAGCTCGCCCCGGTGCCGGAGCCGTCGACGCTTGCCGCGGTGCCGCTACCGGCAACCGTGAACACGACTGCCGTTGGGCTCGTTCCGGGCGTGTGCGATCCCACTGGAGCGCCGGCACCTGCACATCCAGCGAGGAAAAGCTCTACGACGACAATGGCAGCCACTGCAGTTGTCCACCTGGACTTGCCCATAGGCACGGGTTCGCTCAAGTGATTTATTGCGGACAGAAGGAGTGCATCGCAGCGAGAACGCCCTGGTCCGGGCTTCCGTTGCGAGTCGTGTACGCGATCGAATAAGAGGATGTCGCGCCTTGCACGACGAGCGTGTCCGTCAGCACGTGCATCGTTCCAATATGCACGGTGGTCGTCGCCTCCAACGCTTGCGCTCCGCAGGTTTGCTTGACGAGATTCCTCGACGCGCGCAAAGACGTGCTGCCCACGTGTGATGTTACGGTGCGCCGCGACGATCCGGCGAGCGCCCACGCGGCCTCGAGGCTCGGCATCACCGGACCCTGCGACTCAATGAGCATCTCGCCCATTGCCGGCCCATACCATTCTGCGACCGGATGCATCATTGGCTTTATACGCCACCCGGCCGGCGGAGAGAGCGTTGTGATGTCGGCCGACGCCGCCGGACAGAACGCGTGCAGGAAATGCGACTCGGTCTCCGTTGCCGCGTACGAGTAGATGATGGCGAGCCCGGATCCTTCGAGGATAAACTCCTGCGTTCCACCGCTGCGGGAGTGTGTCGTCATGACGTATGCCGGGGATCCGCAGAGTGCTACCGTCGTACTCGCAAAATGGGAGATCGCGGGTGCGTGCGTTCCTAAGATCTCCTTCAACATCTTAGGAAACATCGCGCTGAGGGCGCGGTTCGTGGCTGGCATGGAGAAAGCTGTCATGATAGCTGACGGCATGCGCACGATCGTGATGAAATCGCGGCCGCTGGGGGCTTGCCACGCCACCGGTTTCATAAGGAAATACGGCGGTGCCTGCGTCCATCCGGCGGGTGGGGTGAAGGCTTGCGTCGACGACGCTGAGGGCATCGCCGCCGGTGTTGACGATGGCGGTGCGGTCGGCACGGCGGCCAAGAACGCTGCGAGGCAAAGCGCAACAATGGCGAGACTCCGCATGCCCGTCACTTCTAGAGCATGCACGCTACACGCCTGTCGAGCTAAGGTTTCTCAGAAGAGAGGCCTCTCTTCGTTCATAACCCGCGACGTCGTCGCAGATCCACAGCAACCTACGGTACCATGGCGTTAATTGACGCCCCAGGCCCGAACCCGCGTACCGTAATGGCACAAGTACCTGAGCTGGAAGACGTCACATGTACCGTTCCTGATGGGGCGGGGGCGGTGGATGACGAGAGTGTCACGCAACTTCCCGCCGATATGCTATAGGTACCGGTTCCTGAGGTGCCGCCGATGGCCCTTATCGAAAGCGTCGCCGTCTGCCCGGTGCTCTGGAACGTGATAGGGCCTGTCGACGAGCCCGACGTCCAGGTCGACGTCCACGAAAGCGTGATCACCAAAGGAGGACCGGAAATTGCCTTCGGGGTCGCGCATGCGTACAGCGACGTCAACGGTAATGCGATCCCAGCGTATAGGATAGCAAGGCGCACGATGCTCACTCCGTCGAGCTTAAAGCCCAGCCGTCGACTGAGCCGATTCCGGACGCACAGTCATAGCCGGCTACAGCCGGGTATCCCGTATTCCCTTGTGTGATACCGTGAAACACGAGCGGCTGGCCGCTCGCTATACTAAAAGCAGGCGGCCTCGTTGGTCTGCTCGCTTGCAGTGTCGAGCGCGTGCTGCGCTGCATCCAATAAAGGCCGAGCCGCCTCTCCGATCGTCCTTCCAACATAGTAGGGGCTTCTTTCGTACAGAGCGAGCGATCTGGAGCTTGCCTAGTAGCATCTCTTTTTTGGAAGTCACAGCAGCGAACAGCCGTTCGGGTATGGGGCAAAGGCTGCTCCTGCGGGAAAAACGAAGGGAGGATGCCCATGCCGCGGCTCGCTCCGATCGCATTTGTGTTCGCCCTGCTCTACGGATGCGCGGGGGGAGGATACATACCCAGCGCCTCCCGGGCGCTCAGCGACCTGCAGCTTAACGATCTCGTCGCGCAGGCTTCCGCAGCTCACGCCTTGCCTGCCGGCCTCGTGCGGGCCGTGCTCATGGCGGAGTCCGGCGGCGATCCGTCGGCGATCTCCATCGCCGGTGCCGAGGGGCTCATGCAGTTGATGCCCGGCACGGCGGCGCAGTGCGGCATCGATCCGTTCGAGCCGGTGTCGAACGTCGATTGCGGCAGCGCCTATCTGAAGTCGCTGCTCACGCGCTATCACGGAGACGTCGTGCTCGCCGTGGCCGCGTATAACGCTGGTCCCGGCGCGGTGGACTCGTATCACGGCGTGCCGCCGTACGCGGAGACGCGCGCCTACGTTGCACGCGTCATCTCCAGCTACCGGAGTTATTAGGGCGCTTCGCCCAGGCGCTCGATGGCGACGCTGAGTTTGCGCCGGCTCTTACCCTACACGAGGTCGCGCGCGCACTTTTTGCCCATTCTCGACGCGTACTTGCTGCGAGAGATGGCATGGCCCTTCGTCGGCGCCTTCTTCGCGTACTTCATCTTTTGGGCGCTCAACATCTTCGTGCTTTCGGCGCAGTACATCATCAACGAGCACGTCTCGTTCTTCCTCGCACTGCGGTTCGTCATCTTGCGCGTGCCGCAAGCGATTCCGATGGCCTTCCCGTTCGCGTCGCTCGTCGCGGCGCTCCTTGCCATGGGACGGCTCATGGGCGACAACGAGATCAACGCGATGCGCACGTCGGGCATCAATATTCTGCGCATTGCCGCAACCCCGCTCGTCTTCGGTTTCGTCATGTTCCTCGTGACGTACGCGATGAACGAGTTCGTCGCTCCGCCGTCAGTCGATCTCTCGACGCGCGCGTTCTACCAGATGATCTATCACTCCGACTCACTGCCGTTCGAGACGCAGTTCTTCCGCAAAGACCCCGACACAGGCAATACGTTCTACGTGACGCAGGTCGGCCCCGACGGCAAGACGCTCTACGGGGTCCAGATCTTCAAGCCCGGGCGCGACGGGCCGTGGAACGAAACGCTCCAAGCCCGCAAGGGCGTCATCGCCGGTACGGTGCTCGTCCTCAAAGACGTGATCGACACGCGCTTCAACGCGCAAGGCTACGTCATCGGCCAGCAGCACGTGCGTTCGGTGACGATCGGCTTGCCGGTTCAGGAGTCCGCGGCGCAGTTTTTGAGCACGGCCAACAACGACCCGTGGGCGATGAGCAGCAAGCAGCTCGCTCTACACGTTCACGCGATGGAGCAGCAAGGCATTGGCGGCGCGACGCTTGGCACGATGCAGTTTACGCTTGCCAATAAGGTCGCGTGGCCGTTTGCATGTTTCATCGCCGTCTTGATTGCGCTGCCGCTCGCCATCCGGTTCGGAAAACGCGGGCGGATGCTCGGTATGGCACTCTCGATCGTGGCGTTTTTCTTTTACTTCGTTTTGACCTCGGCTGCGTCGGCCTTCGGCACGAGCGGCGCAATGAACACCTATGTTGCAGCCTGGCTTCCGAACATCATCATGGGTGTCACGGGCGCGGCCTTGCTGCGGCTCGAAGACCGTTAGGAAAGATACCGTTCGCGTGCGTGCCTTTCGCAATCGTCCGGCACTCGCAGCACTGGCGTGCCTCTACGCCCTAGCGAGTGGCAATGTCGCCGCCGCCGCGGCGGCGGCGCAGACGCCAGCGCTCGAGAACGCGCGTGCGATCTCGCTGCTCGACGCGACGCCCTGCGGCACGGTCCCTCGCGGGAGCATCGAGGTAGCGCAGGTTCCAGCGACTCCGACGCCATCACCGGCGCCGACGAACGTCCCCGTCGGCGGCCTGCCCCAGCCGTCAAACGGAACGCTGCAGTTCTTCCAAACGCCGCGGCCGTTTGGATCGCCGGCACCGTCGCCGCCGCCTCTTCCGTCGGTCGCCGCGACGCCCACCGCCGGCCCCATCTTTCTCGTGCGCGGCGGCGTGACGCCGCCGCCGATCACGCCGGCGGGCCAAGGTGCTCCCCCACCGACGCCGGAGCCAACCGGCGTCCCGACGCTCCCGCCCGGATACGTCGCGATCATCGCCGATCACGTCACCGGCAATACGAAGCTGGGGCAGCCCGGTGATGCCGAGGGCAACGTGCACATCTACTACGGACAGGACGAGATCGTGGGGCAGCGTGCGCACTACGACGGCGACCGCACCGTCACGGTCACCGGACACCCGTTCATCATCGACGAGCAGCGCGATTCGATTCTCAACGCCAACGAGATCTACTTCGACACGATCGATCAGACCGCGCGGCTCGTCAACGGAAACGGCGAGAGCGCGCAAGGCGTCGAGCGCGGGCTCGTGCATTACCGCGCGCAGGACATGCACACCGACGCGAACGGGACCGGACACGGTCAACATCCCTACGTTACGACGTGCGAGCATCCACGCGGCGGCTACCACATCACCGGCAGAAACATGGACGTCATCCCGGGCGACCGCATCGTCATCTACGACGCGATCCTTTGGCTCGGCGCCGCCGCCGTCTTCTTCCTGCCCAAGGTCGTCATTCCGCTGCGCCAAGTGGTCACGCGCAGCGAGCGTCAGCAGTACTTTCCCAACGTCGGGTACGATGCGTACGAAGGCTACTGGATTCAGACGAAGTTCGCGTTCGGCAAAAATCGCTACTACTACGGCTACTACGAACTCAACTACTACTCGAAGGTCGGCCTCGGGATCGGCTACGTTGCATTCTTCGCGCGCCCCAACGGGCGCCGCAGCGGAAACGTCAACTTCTATCACATTCACGACCGCCGCGTCGGTCAGACACAGACGAACCTCACCGTTCAAGAGACGGAGAACTTCTCGAACACACTCCATTCGACGGTGAACTACTCCTATCAGTCGAACTACGGACCGCTGACGAATCTGCCCGCCAATGAGAACCTGTCGCTCAACGTGGCGCATCACACCGAGAAGGACTCGCAAGATTACACCTTTACGCACACGAGCGTCGGAACGCAGTCACAGTCCAACGGCCTGACGTTTGCAGACACCATTCAGTTCAACCCTGCCCTGAGCGAGTCGCTGAACTTCAGTCTCACGAACAGCCAATCGCATTACGGTACGTTCTCTTCCTCGAATGCGTCGGCCACGATCGATTCGGTCTTGCACTGGACGACGAGGGGGGCGGACTATCAGCTGACGTGGGATCGCTCGTACTCCCGCGTGCCGTTCGGCGACAACGAGACTCCCCAACTGGATATACGGCCGTACCAGTTCTTTCCGCACTTCATTTTTCCGGTGTCGGCACAGTTCACCCTCGGTCAGTACAGCGAGCCGTCGAATGCGTTTCACTCTCAGCGCGCTGATCTCGCCTTCGTGCTCGGACCGGCGGTGTACAGGGTCTTCGGATCGGACTTTCAGGCGACCGTCGACGTCAACCAGTACGCGTACGGCACGGGTGACCTCAAAGCATCCATCACGCAACTCATGTCGCTCACGACGCCGATCACGAATCACATCGTGAACATGGTCACGTACAACGAGGCGAACTACAACGGACCGCCGGCGGTTCCGTTTCAATACCTCGACCAGCTGCCGACGCAGAACACGAAGGGAGCGCAGGACTTGTTGCGCCTCTTCAACGGCTCCGTCTACAATCTTTCGCTCGGCTTTTCGACGCTCTTCGACGCAAAGGCGCAACCGGTGAGTTATCAGTTCCAGCTCAGCCCGACCGCGAACTCGGTGCTGCTGCTCGGCGGGTCGTATCTGCCGGGGCCGGGGCTCGGCTTCCAAGAGACGAACGTGCAGATGTCGGTGCCATTCGGACGCGACACGCAACTCGAGTTCGCCGGCAACGTGAACTGGGACATCCATCGGCGCATCACCGACAAGATCGTCTACCTCACGAAGACAATCGGCCAGTGCTACCAGGTGCAAGTGCTCTACAACGAGGACTCCAAGCTCGTCAACGTCTCGCTCGATCTGCTCGCCTTCCCAACACACGCAATTGGCTTCGGCGTCGGCCAGGGCGGCGCGCTCATTCCGAGTAACTTCAACTTTTAGGAGCCCTACGCGCCCCTAGGGAGTATTTTGGAACTGGCAGCTGATGATGACAGCGCTCTGCGCCGGCGCATTCTGCGCAAGCGCGTTCTGCGTGATGTCGAACGGCGTCGTCGTCACGAGGTTCGGCGCGACGTACGAGGTGTCGGAACCTCCGAGGATGCCAAGCGAGTCGACGGGCGCGTAGTTCGTATTGCCTTGGCCGCCGAACCCGCTCCCGGTCGTCCCTTGCGAGGTCACGAAGCAGTTGGACTTCCACGTGGTCGAGACGATCGGCGTCGGCGTCGCGCTCGGCGTCGGGCTCGGCGTGGCGCCGACGGGAGTCGGCGTTGGTGTCGGGGTCGGACGGGGCGTCGCCGTCGACAAGAGGTTGCTGAAGATCGCGCGATTGAACTCGATCTGGAACTCCGTTTGCAAGCCGTTGTAGTTCGCGTTGAACGTGATGTCTTGCGGTGCAACGGTCAGCGGGTAGACTGCAGGGACGGCACCCGGCGCGTTGCTCGAGGAAATGAACTGCACCGGCACGGCATTGACGGCTCCCGACGCGTTGCCGGAAACGATGAAGGCATCGCTGAAGCCGGCATAGTTCGCTTGCGCGCCTCCGTTCGGCAGCGGCGTAATGCCGTTGCCAGTCGTGTTGAAGATGACGATGTAGTCGTAGGTCTGAAAATCGAGAACCGCGGCGACCGTGAATCGCACCACCATCCAACCGCTTGGAAGGCCACCGTTCTGCGCGTACTTGGGAAAGGTCACTTGCCGTCCACAGGCGACGATCGTGAGCGCCGTTAACAAGAGTAGGATCAGCCCCGTTCTTCGCATGATGTTCTCCTCGCAGCGCGTCACCGGCACCGTCGCGGCGGTGCTCGCCGCGCCGATGCTCGCATTGAGCTTTCCCAAGGCCGGCGTGGCGTGGCTCGTGGTATGTGGGACGGCGGCGCTGTTCTGGGCGTTCCAGCAAGGCTCCTGGAGGCGCGCCGCACTGCTGGGATGGCTGAGCGGAACGATCTTCTTCACCATGAGCTTTTCGTGGTGGACGTACACGATCGGACACGACGTGGGCCCCTTTTGGGCGGAGGCCGCCGTCGTCGTGAGCGCCGCAATCGACGCCCTCGCGTGGGCGGCGACCGGAGCGCTCTTCGTTCTGGCGCGCAGGCGCGCGCCGGCACCGCTCGCGGCGCTCGCCGGCGCGGCGGCGTTCACGATCGGCGAGTACCTGCGCTCGATCGGTCCGACCGGAGTTCCATTCGCACAGTTGGGATACACGCAGGCGGATACGCCGCTGCGGGTCTTCGCCGCGTACGCAGGCTCCTACGGCGTGACGTTTGTCCTGTGCGCCATCGGCGCACTTGCTGCCGACGCCATCGCTCGCCGCACGCTACGCGCAGCAGCAATTGCCGCCGTCGCGCTCGCCGTGCTCTGGTCGGGATGTTGGCTTGCGTGGCCCGCGCGCCACGCTCTCGCTGCGACGATTCCAGTGGCAGCCATTCAAGGGAACATCGTGCAGACGCTCAAGTGGCAGCCCGGATCGCTCCAGCTTGCCGTGAACCGGTATCGTGCGATGACGCTCGCAACCGCGAGCACGCATCCCCGCCTCGTCGTGTGGCCCGAGACGGTCGTCGCCATCCGCGGCGAAGGGCTGAATCAGGACGATGCGCTCGAGCGCGAGTTCTCAACGCTCGCGTCATCGCTGCGCGCCACGCTCGTCGTGGGTTCGATCGAAGTACGCGACGGCGATGCGTACAATGCCCTGTTTTTCTTTCAGCCCGGTGGCACACGCAGCGTCTACGAAAAGCGCCAGCTCGCTCCGTTTGCAGAAGACTTTCCAGGGCGGCGCTATCTCTTCTGGCTGCCGTACGTGGGGTCGCTCAACGGCGGGTTCACCGCAGGAACGCAGGACGGCGTCTATCCCACGGCGGCAGGGTTGCGCGTCGGCCCGCTCATCTGCTGGGAATCGGCCTTTGCAGATCGCACCCACGCACAGATTGCGCGCGGCGCGCAACTGCTCGTCGTCAGCACCGACGACGCATGGTTTGGGAAGACCTCGGGACCGTACCAACACGCTCAAATCTCGCAGATGCGTGCCCTTGAGAATGGAACGTGGCTCGTGCGCGCTGGCGCGACGGGCATCAGCGGCATCATCGCTCCGGACGGCTCCTGGACGCGACGCTCTCGCATGGACACGCAAACCGCCATCGTCGGCTTCGTCGGCCCCCCTCCTGGATCGTTCTTCGCGCGCATCGGACCCGGCCCCGTCATCGCGTTTCTCGCGCTGCTCTACGTCGCGATCGTGCTGCCCGCGTGGCGTTCGAAGCGTCGGTGAAGCACTTGCCCTTCTCACGCAAAACGCTGCGCGTCACGGGGATCGTCGCCGGCTGCCTCCTGCTCGCGTACATCGTCGTGGGGTTGATCCTTGCAGGACGCGACGAGATTCCCACGCCGCCCGCCAACGCGCCGGTCATCTTACAGGGCGGTAACGTACGCGCCGGCAACCACACCATCTCGTCGCGCTCCTGGACGCTGTCGTACGACCGGGGTTCGTTCACACCGGACGGCGTCACCGGCACCCTCGACGGCGTCCACGACGGCATCATCTATCGCAAGGGAAAGCCGTACATCGAGCTTGCCGCGCGTCACGTAGAGCTCAACGCCGAGACGCTCGACTTCACGGCGCTCGGCCGCGTGCACATTCACATGCTGCACGATCCGTATCAGCGCTCATTCGACACCGACTTCGTCACCTGGACGAACGACGCGAAGTTGCTCCAAATGACTCATCCGAGTTATCTGCACATCGGAGGGCAGACGCTCGAGATCAGCACGATTACGATCGATTTTTCGCAGAACCAAGTGCATCTAGGAAAGATCGCCGGCTCCGTGAGAATTCCTTAGCGTTCTGTCACCCCGAGCGTCGCGAGCGCAGCGCTTTGTCATCCTGAGCGTCGCGTGCAACCCGCCTTGTCATCCTGCGCGTAGGCGCGCAGCGCCGGAGTCGAAGGACGAAGGGGCGCCACCAAGCAATTGCGGCGCGGCCGCTCGCGTCGGTGGTTCGACTTCGCACTCGCTGCGCTCGGCTTCGCTCACCGTGACAGCGCTTGGCGTTGTTCAGTGAATGCGCACGCTAGCGCTTGCGTTCGCGCGATTCTTCTGCGATGCGCTTTTTCGCTTCGGCGATCAGCTTCTTGACTTTTTGACCGCCTTTGTGCCCGATCTCCTCGTAGAAGTCCGGGCCATATTTTTCCTTGACGATCTTGCCGCCTTTTTGGCCGATCGATTCGTAGAACTCTACGCCGTGGCGATCGCGCGTTGCCTTACCGCCTTTGCGGCCGATCTCTTCGTAGAAACCGGAGCCGTAGCGGTCGCGCACGGTGTCGCCACCCTTCTTGCCGGCTTCGCGGACCGACATCTCCCGGTCCGCGTCGTCGGCGGGTTTCTTTGACGCCATGACTCCCCGAGACTATGCAGTCTTGCGCTTCGGCTTTTGCCCGCCTTTTTGGCCAATGACTTCGTAGAACGACGGGCCGTACTTGCTCTTCGTGGCCTCGCCGCCTTTGCGACCGATCTCTTCGTAAAACTCAGTACCGTATTTCGCCTTTACTCTCTCGCCGCCGCGGCGACCGGCTTCGCGTACACTCATACCGCCGCCGTGAATCTCGTTTTGCATTCCGTGTGCTTTGAACCTCAAAAGAAAGGGGGTACAGCCTCGTTTACCCATACGAGCGCTTGCCAAACCAGGTAAGGGGCTTACACCAATGATGCCCATCTCGGCTGGAAAATCACTGAGGCTGCTGGTGCCCATTATGCCCTAATTCGAAGGGCGCAGGCTCGCTTGCTTGATTAATATTTGATAAACGTTGCGCGTGCGTTCGCGCAACTGCGCGAGCGTTGCGTCGTTCTCGATCGTGTAGTCGGCGCGGCGCTGTGCTTCTTCCGGCGATATCTGAGCCGCCATTCTGGCACGTACGTGCGCTTCGTCCAAACGATCGCGTGATGTGATGCGTGCGAGACGCTCCTGCATCGGAGCGATGACGACGATACTTTTGTCGACATCGCGGTCGTATCCGGTTTCGAAAAGCAGCGGAACGACATGCACGACCAGCTGTCCCGATGCAGCGAAACGATCTCGTTCGCGCGCGAGGCGACGTACGTGCGGGTGCACGATCGCATTGAGACGCGCACGCGCCTCAGCATCACTGAACACGATCTCCGCTAAACCCGCGCGATCGAGCGCGTCGTTACGAATGACCTGCGGCCAGACGCGGGCAATTTCCATGAGGCCATCGCTATACGGAGCGACGGCCTCACGAGCGAGAACGTCCGTGTCGACGATGAAGGCGCCGAGGTCGGCAAACGCTGCGGCGACCTCACTCTTTCCGCTTCCGATGCCGCCGGTCAAGCCAACGCGCACGGCGGGATATCGCAGCCCTTACGGAAGTTCGGGCTGTTCGGGAGCAGTGCCGTCCTCAGCCAAGGCTTCGATCGCTTCGGCGGGCACGTCGGCAACGTGTTGAATCGATGCCGTAATGCGACGTGTTGCGCGGTTGAGCGTGAGCAGCGTCACCTCGACGTCTTGTCCGCAAGCATAGGCGACGCTCGCATCGAACTCGCCGCTCGGAACCATCGCAAGGATGCCGGGAACGAGTTCCACGAGGAGATAGTTCGGCGTTACCTTGACGACCTGAGCCGTCAAACGATTCGTTTCGTAGAGTTTGCCGGCGTGTTCGTCCCAAGGATCCGGCAACGTGTGCTTGAGCGACAGACTCACCTTTTTCGCTTCGGGATCGAACTTCATGATCTCGACTTGCACGGCGTCGCCGATCTTCACGACCTCGGACGGATGCTTGATACGTGCGTACGATAGTTCGCTGTTGTGGATCAACCCGTCGACGCCGCCGAGATCGACGAACGCGCCGAAGTCGGCAAGCCGCACGACGATGCCTTCGCGAATCTGTCCGACCTCCAACGTGCCGAGCAGCTCCTGTTTCTTCGCCTGCAGCTCCTCTTCGAGAACCTGGCGCTGCGAGAGCACGACGCGGTGCCGCTTGTGATCGAGATCGATCACCTTCAAACGCAGCCGCTGTCCCAGCAGCTCGTCGAGATCACCGACCGGCTGGCGCCGAATCTGCGATGCCGGCACGAAGCCGCGCATACCGAGGTCGACGAGGACGCCGCCTTTGACGACGTGCGTAACGGTCGCTTCGATCACTTCGTCGCGATCGTGCGCCTCAATGACCTGCTCCCACGTTTTTAGCGCGCGGGCACGCCGTTCCGAGAGGAAGAGCGTTCCGTCGAGATCGTCGATGCGATGCACCATGACCTCAAGCGTGTCGCCGACACGCAGCGTCTTGGGATCGACGGCAAGCGAGAGCTCCTTGAACGGGAGCACGCCTTCCGATTTTCCGCCGACGTCGACGAGCAGTTCGTCTTTGTCTTTTTGAACGATGCTCCCGGTGAGCACCTGGCCTTCGTCCAGAACGCGCAGCGATTCTTCGTAGAGGCGCTGCTCGAATGCGAGTTGGTCCTCCTGGGGAGTTGTCGGAGCCATTTGCGTGGTTGTGATGTTGTGTGCCTACCTTTATATATTATTCTGCGGACGCGTTAGCGCTGGCAACGCCGGCACCACCACGTTCCACGCTGGCCGAGCATCGTCCGAACGATCGGCTCGCCGCAGCGCGCACAAGGTGCTCCCAATCTCCCGTAGACGGAGAGAACGTCCTGAAAACCGCCCCGCGCACCCCGTGCATCCACGTAATCGTCGATGCTCGAACCGCCGAGCGCGATGGCCCGCGTCAGAACGTCGATGACGGCGTGATGCAACCGGGTTGCGGCCGCCCTCGTCACGGTTCGTGAGGGACGGCTCGGGCGAACTTCCGCCCTCCATAGCGCCTCGCACGCGTAGATATTTCCAACGCCCGCGATGCGCTTTTGGTCGAGCAACAGGACCTTGACCGGTGTTTTCCGCCCAGCCAGCATACCCGCAAAGGCTTCCACTGTAAAGCCCGCGCCGAGGGGTTCGATGCCGAGCGCATGGTCCCAGCGCTCGCCGGGGGCAACGAGCCGCACGCGGCCGAACGTCCGCACGTCCGCGAAGAGCAGCCTGCGCCTGCCCGACAAGCCAAAAACGACGTGCGTACCGGGCGGTTCCTCCCTGCTGCCGACGACGAGACGCCCCGTCATTCGTAGGCCGACGACGAGCCGCCATCCGGAACCCAGGTCGAAAACGACGTACTTTCCGCGGCGCGTGACGCTGGCGATGCGCTCGCCCGTCACACGCTGCGCGAACGAGACTCCGCGCGGCGCGAGGACGTTCTTCTTCGAGCGTATCTCGACGGAACGAATCGTCGCGCCGGCGATCGCGCCGTGCAGCCCGCGCGCGATCGTTTCGGCTTCAGGGAGCTCCGGCACAACGCAAGCGAACCCCCGGAACGATGCCATCGCGCGCGGCTTCGCCCGCGCCAAGCTCGATGACGTACCGAGCGCGTCCGCTTTCCAGCGGAATGTCATTGTCGGGCGTGTCGAGCGCAACGGTAGGAACGCGCGCAAAGACGCGCCGCACCGTGCCGTCGCTTGAAACGAAGACCATGTCGAGTGAGACGAGCGTGTCCTTCATCCAAAACGAAACCGGCCCGTCGGAGTCGAAGACGAAGAGCATGCCCGTGTGCGGCGCAAGCGCGCTCCGGCTCATCAGTCCTCTCTCGCGCTCCAGCTCCGTCGTGGCCGTCTCCAAACGCAGCTGCGCGCGCGGCGCGTCGACGATCGTCACGGCGAGCGGCGGATTCGGCGACGGCAAAAGCGTCGCTGCAGCGAGCACGAGCGCGCTATACGGCATCGAGCGGCCCCACGTCGTACCAGTTCGGGCCCGCCTTGAGCGTCGTTTCGAGCGGCACCGAGAGCTGCATCGCGCCTTCCATGACATCGCGCACGAGGTGCGCCACGTCGTGCAAGGCTTCTCGAGGAACCTCGAAGATCAACTCGTCGTGTATCTGCAGCAGCATTTCCGCAGGCAGCCCCTTCTCACGCAGCGCACGGTCGACGCGCACCATCGCCAACTTCATGAGATCCGCAGCGCTCCCTTGTAACGGAGCGTTGGTTGCTTCGCGTTCCGCCGCGCTGCGAACGGCGAAGTTCGACGAAGCGAGCGACGGCATGTAGCGCCGGCGCCCGAGAATCGTCGAAACGTATCCGTTGCGGCGCCCCTCCTCGAGCGTGCTCGCAATGAACGCACGTACCAAAGGAAAGCGCGCGAAGTATGCCGCCGTCATCTCCTTGGCCTGAGCACGCGAGATCTCGAGCCGCTGAGCGAGCCCGAACTCGGACATGCCGTACAGCAGCCCGAAGTTCACGCTCTTTGCCAACCGGCGCTGCTCGGCGTCGACGCGCGCATCCGGCGTTACCCCGAAGATTTGGCGCGCCGTGAAATCGTGAATGTCCTGCCCCTCTTCGAACGCCCGGCGCATCGCTTCGTCGCCGCAGAGATGTGCCATGAAGCGCAGCTCGATCTGGCTGTAGTCCGCTGCGAGCAGCGCGTTCCCGTCGCGGGCGACGAACGCGCGGCGAATGCGCCTGCCCAGATCGCCGCGCACCGGGACGTTCTGCAGGTTGGGGTTCGTCGAGGAGAGCCGCCCGGTTGCCGTTGCGGTCTGGTTGAAGATCGTGTGCAATCGCCCGTCGCGTGGATCGACGAGCTGCGGGATGACGTCGACGTACGTGTTCTTGAGCTTCGTCACCTCACGCCAGTCGAGCACGAGCGCGCAGATCGGGTACTCACGTGCCAGCGACGCAAGCACTTCGACCCCGGTTGCCCACCCGGTCTTGCTCTTCTTGACGCTGGGAATCTGCAGTTTGCCGAAGAGCACGTTCCCAAGCTGTTGCGGCGACGCGATGTTGAACGTCTCGCCGGCGAAGTCGTATATCTGACGCTCGAGGCCTGCGCTCGCGGCGTCGATCTCTTTCGCGAGGACGTGCAACTCGCTCTGCTCGATTGCGATACCGGCGCGCTCCATCGTCGCGAGCACAGGCACGAGCGGTACCTCGATCTCTTCATAGAGCCGCCGCTGGTCGCGCTCCTCGAGGCGCCCGCGCAGCATTCCGCCGAGCCGAAGCGTCGCATCGGCATACGCGGCCGCATCTTGTGCAACGCCGGCCCCAAGGAACTCCGCCGCTGCGTCGCCGATAGCAGCGTACGAGCGCGACGGGTTGACGAGGTGCGCCGCGATCATCGTGTCGTCCTCGAAGTATGCCGTCACGCCGTGTGCTCGCAGCACGTGGTTTGCGCGCTTCGCGTCGTGAACGCTGCGCCGGCTGCTGCCGGCTAGAAGGCCTTCGAAGGCCGCGCGCACCTCGCCGTGCGCGAGCGCGTCGAGCGCGAAGGAGAGCCCCTCACCTTCACGCGCGCTCAATCCCATTGCTCCTTCGTGGAACGCGACCGCGAGCATCGGTGCACCCGCCATCGTCTCCAGCTGGCTCGCGAGGCGTGCGAACTCGGGAGGATCGACGGAGGCGACGTAGCTGCGATACGATCCCGCGATGCGTTCTGCGTTCGGCAGCAGCGGAAGGTCCGGCGGCGGCTTCATGCGCGCGAGCAGCGTCTTGAACTCGAGTTCCGCGAAGAGCGGGTACAGCGTAGCGTCGGCCGGCTTTGCGTAACGGCTACCCTTCCAATCGACGTCGAGCGGGAGCGCCCGGTCGACCCGCGAGACGTCCCTGCAGAGTTGCGCCTGCGCGCCGTACTCTTGTACGAGACGTTGGAGTTTTGGCGTCCCCGCGAGCGTCGAATCCGCCACGAGCGCATCGAGCGAGCCCGCCGTCTGCAACAGCTTCGACGCCGTCTTTTCGCCGACGCCGGGGATGCCGGGGAGATTATCGGAGGGATCGCCTTTGAGGCCGCGGTAATCCGCGAGCTGCTCCGGTGCTAAACCGAAGCGCTCGTGCACTGCCGCGACGTCGTATCGCACCAGATCGGTGATGCCGCGCCGCGTTGCAAGCACGGTCGTTGCGTCGTCGACGATCTGGAGCAAATCGAGATCGCCCGTGAGGACGAGCACCCGCGCACCCGACGTCTGCGCCTTGCACGCAATCGTCGCGATGACGTCGTCGGCTTCTTGACCCTCGATCTCCGCGATGGGAATACCGTACGCGTCGAGCACGCGCCGCACGAGCGCGAACTGTCCGCGCAGCTCTTCCGGCATCGTTTGACGCTGTGCCTTGTACTGGGGATAGAGCGCGACACGGTGCGCCGGCATGCCTTTGTCGAATGCCGCGATCACGTTCGTCGGCTTTTCATCGGCAATGGCTTTGTTCAACATCATCGTGAAGCCGTAGACCGCGTTGATCGGGGTGCCCTTGACCGTCGACAGCGGCGGCAGGGCAAAGAACGCACGGTAGACGAGGCCGTACGTGTCGAGTAACAGCAGCGTGTCGCGCCCGTGCACCATGCGCCTCCTAAGGAAGGTCCACGACGGAGGAGCCGACGATCACGCGTCCGTCCTGCGCGATGTCGAGCACCGACACCGTGTAGCGGCCTGGCTGCGACGGAAGCTCGACGGCAAACTCGTCCCCGTCCACGTGGTGCACGCTCCACGAAAGTGCCGTCGTGTCGGCCTGCGCGATCGTAAGATCGGGCGGCGGCTCCGTACGGCGCACGAACTCGAGCACGAGCGGATGCTCGCCGGTCGAGTCGACCCAAGGATGCCACGTCGTGCTCTCCGGGGCGCTCGTCTGCGCCGTGCTGACGCCGAACTGCAGCAGGCCCGGTGCGGTGCTGAAGAGAGCACTGCCCGACGGGTCGCCCTTCGTGAAGCGAACCACGACGGTTCCAGGCGTTGCGTAGACGCCCGAAAGAGAGAGCCGCGCGCCGGCTGGCGGCTGCGCCGACGGCGTAACGTGCAGCACCGCGCGGGCGGCTCGTCCGCGCGCGTCGACGTCGACGGGAAGCGTGCTCGATTCGACGGCGCCGTCGTGCACGAAGGCAACGCCGAGCTGCAGCGCCCCCGGTGCATCGACCGCGCGCAGAGTCGCACGCGCTCGACCGCCGTCGACGCGAGCGATGCTCGCTTCGACACCGAACGCGCCGGCAAGCGTCAGGAGCGCTTCTCCCGTCGCACCGGGCGCTTGCGCGTCGACGAGGATCGGGTCGCCAGGCCGATAAACCGCGCGGTCGAGCTTCACGGTGACGTTCTCGCTATTGGCGAGCCTCGCATCCGCTGTGGCTTGCGCGACGACCTCGAGCTGTGTGGCGTCCAGCGCGCGCTGCGATCCGTCGTCCAGGCTCGCAAGCATCAAGTTCGTCCCGAGGTCAGCATCGTGGAAGGCGCCACGCGCATGACCGTCATCGCCAAGAACGAGCGTCTGTTCTTGCCGCGCTCCGCCGTGCGAGAGCGACACGGTCACGCGCCCCGAACTCGGGCGACCCGTCTGCACGTCGTTTGCATAGACGTCGAAGCCGATCGGCGTCCCGAGCTGCACCTGGTCGCGATCGACGTGCAAGCGCACGGTCACGCGCGCGGTAGGAACCACGATGCGCGTATCGGCCGTGGCACCGCCGGATTGGACTCGCACGCCGTACGTCGACGCAAGGCCGTCCTCGGGTTTTGGAATGCGTATCTCGGCGCGTCCGTCTGCGCCGGCCTGCAGGCGTTGCGTGTACCACGCAGTCGTCCCCCACGGCGTCGTCTGCGGCGTGTAGCCCACGTAGACGTGCGGCGAACGAATGACCGTTACGAGCAGATCGGTGTCGGGTCGCGATGCGTGGAGGATCACCGGAACGTCCTCATTGGGATTGCAGTCGTCACCGCATGCCGACGCGACATCGAGCGTCAAGCCACCGGCGTCCGCATCGACGTGAACGCTTGCGCCGCCGACGCCGTCGCCGACCTGCGCGAGAATTGCGTCGTCGCCGGAGCGTGCGTCGGAAGGCACGCGCAAGTCCGTGCTGAACGCGCCCGCGCCGTCGACCTGGACGCGCACGTGGTCGAGAATGCGCGCTCCGTCGCGCAACGATACCTCCGCATCGCCGCTCGCGGGCTCGAGCGCGTCTCCGCGACGCACGCGCGCGAAACCGATCACGCGGACGATGCCGCCGCCGTGTACGACGGCGGATGCGGTGCGCACGCCGACGACCGCCGAGGGAACGGGCGCAACCGGCAACGGGCTCAAGAACGCGACGCTGTCGCCCCACTGTGCCAGCACGAACACCGGCCGATCCCGCCCTCGGTAACGCAGCGATCCGTCGACGCCGGTGTATCGCGTCACGAATCGATCGTTGACCAACAGCATGACGCGCATGTCACGCAGCGACGCACCCGTGCCGAGATCCACTCCGTGTAGAAAGAGTTCATCGGGTGTTTGCTGTGCGATCAAACCGAGCCGCGTGCGGTTGATCCATACTTGCTCGCCGACGTTGCCGCGCCGCGCCTCGACGACGAAGAATCCTTGCGCCGTACCGAGCGGCACGTTGACGTAGTTTGGCTGAAACTGATAGCCGCCGGGCGGCCTAAAGGTAAAGCGCGCAACCGGCCGGAGACGGCGCGTATCGATCGCGCGCGGGCGCGCATTCGATCCGGCGGTGAGCACGTCGCGCGGATCGACACGATAGACCGAAAACTGAACGGGCGCACTAGAATATGTGTCGAGCCGTACGCTCGTCGGTTTCCATGGAACGTTTGAGTCCGCTGCGAACAGGGCAAAGTAAGCGTCGAGTTTATGCAGATCGACGATGGGCCTGGCGGCCTGCGCGGGCGCGACGCAGAGCAACGCAACCAGCACGGCGGCAAGAGCTCGAAGCGGCATCGATGGTTCGCCCTTCGACGGACGGGCGATGACGGGCCTGCGGAGAAGGGCCGCCGGACGCAGGCGCGTAAGGCTCCTCGCGTGGACGAGCAAGGCACCGAGGGTTCGACGTCGACGTACTGCCGCTACTGCGGCTGCGACGACGATGCCGACTGCGCTACGGAGATGCGCGACAAAGCGCACATCCAAGTCGTCGTCGCCTGCGGCTCGTGCGGTCACGCGTTCACCGCACTGTCGCGAAACTAGGTCGGAAGATACGCTCCTTTGCGGTCGTCGTGGCGGTCGCGGTCGCCGTTTTGGCGGCGGCGCCGGCGCCACACGCGCACACGCCGCCTGCTCATACGCCGCCGCACGCCTTGCCGCGCGTTCCACGCGTGCGCGTGCCGACGGTTCCACTGCACACCGAGTTCGTCGTCGAGGTCAACCATCTCGGCCAAGTCGTTCGTGTGAATAGTGCAAAGGGCTGCAAGAACTACTTCTTTAACGCGCAGACGTACGGCAACGTTTTGCAAATGTGGATCCGCCATCCCAACGGCAAGGCCGACGTCGGACTCTATCGCGTCAGCTACGACTACAACCCCCATTCGCGTACCGTCTCACGCCACGTCGCGCTCATCCGCCGAGGAGGAACGTGGGGGAACGCTCAAGGCGCTGCAAATCAGATGGTCGAGCAGGCGCGGCGTGAAAACGCAGCGATGAACGGACACAATCTCCCGTCGCTGCAGCACATCCTTGGCACGCCAACGCCCCATCCCAAACACTAGGAGCCTGCGCTACGCGACCTTCGTCACGGCGGGCTCACAGCCGCGCCCGGCGATCGTCGAAGGTGACCTGCTGCGCGTCATCGACGCGCCGAGTCTGCTCGCGTACATCGCCCTCGACGAGCGCGAGCGCTCCGCGGCGCTCACAGGGACGCGGCTGCCGCTCTCGGAGGCTAGACTCGACGCGCCCGTTCGTCCGCACCGCAACGTCTTCTGCGTCGGACGCAACTACCTCGAACACGCCAAAGAGGGCGCGCGCGCGCTTGGACGGGAGCTAACGCTCCCGACGGTACCCACGTTCTTCACGAAAGCGCCTACGGCAATCGCCGCACCCGATTCCGTTCTCGCCCTGCAAGCTCGAGTCTCCGCCGAGTACGACTACGAGGCGGAACTCGCCGTCGTGATCGGAACGCGGTGCAGAGACGTGGAGGAGGCGGCGTGGCGAAGCGTTGTCTTCGGGTACACGTGCCTGAACGACGTCACAGCACGCGACCTCCAACGCGCACACGGTCAGTGGTTCAAAGGAAAGAGCCTTGACGACGCGTGCCCCATGGGCCCGTGGATCGTCTCGGCGGACGAGATCGACCCCGCGCGCCTCGCGATCTCGCTGCGCCTCAACGGCGAACTGCGCCAGAGCAGTAATACGACCGGCATGATCTTTGCGATTCCGCGACTCATCGCC
The DNA here is from genome assembly GCA_027315245.1 of Vulcanimicrobiota bacterium. Classification (GTDB taxonomy): domain Bacteria; phylum Vulcanimicrobiota; class Vulcanimicrobiia; order Vulcanimicrobiales; family Vulcanimicrobiaceae; genus Tyrphobacter. Next base: position 62,444 of record DAHUYK010000128.1, read on the forward strand.
GAACTCAGTCGCGGCATGACGCTCGAAGCGGGAGACGTCATCGCGACCGGAACGCCGGAGGGTGTCGGCTTCGCCCGCACCCCGCCTACGTTTCTCGCCGACGGCGACGAAATGGCCGTCACCATCGAAGGAATCGGCACGTTGCGCAACCATATTCACATCTCATGATCCTCGCCGTTCCGCGCGAGAGCGCTCCCAAAGAGCGGCGTGTTGCGCTCGTGCCCGAGAGCGTCTCGCGGCTCATCAAGCTCGGCGCCGCCGTTCACGTCGAACGCGGCGCGGGCGCACATGCATCCTTCCCCGACGCCCTCTACGAGAAAGCTGGGGCAGCCATCGTCGACGACGATACGACGCTGGCACGCGACGCAGACGTGCTCTGCTGCGTCGGACGCCCGAGCGACGAACTCGTCTCGCTGTTGCGCAAGGGTACGACCCTCGTCGGCTTCTTCAACCCGATCGGCGATCCGGCGTACCTCGAACGTCTCGCCGGGCGGGGCCTCACGGTCGTTGCGGTCGAGGCGATCCCGCGCATCACGCGCGCGCAGCCGATGGACGCGCTTTCGTCCCAAAGCAACATCGGCGGCTACAAGGCCGTGCTGCTCGCAGCGTCCTCTCTGCCGCGCTTCTTTCCGATGCTCACGACCGCTGCCGGAACGATACCGCCGGCAAAGGTCTTCGTCATCGGCGCGGGCGTCGCGGGGCTGCAAGCAATTGCGACGGCTCGCCGGCTCGGCGCAGTCGTCAGCGGATACGATGCGCGTACGGTCGTCAAAGAACAGGTCCAGTCGCTCGGCGCGACCTTCGTCGAGTTCGATGCCGGCGACGCCGAAGGCAGCGGCGGCTACGCGCGAGAGTTGACTGCCGAGCAGTTGGAAGCGCAACAGCGCGCGATGGCGCAGACGATTGCAAAGAACGACGTCGTCATCACGACGGCCGCCGTTCCGGGACGGCCCGCTCCGCTCATCGTCACGCAAGAAGCCGTTCTGGGAATGCAGCCTGGCTCCGTCATCGTCGATCTTGCGTCCGAGACGGGCGGAAACTGCGCATTGACCAAGCGCGACGAAGTCGTCGTGAGCGAGAACGGCGTCACCATCGTCGGGACGACGAACCTTCCCTCGACGATGCCGTACGATGCAAGCCGGCTCTACTCGCGCAATCTCTTCGCGTTGCTCTCCCCCTTCATCAAAGACGGCGTGCTGATGCTCGATCCGCAAGACGAGATCGTCAAAGGTGCGTGTGTCGTTCGCAGCGGCCAGGTGCTCACAGGAGGCAAGGGTTGACAGACGCCACTCATCTCGTCCAGCTCCTCACGGTGCTCGTCCTCGCGGTCTTCGTCGGATTCGAGGTGATCTCGAAGGTCCCAACGACACTGCACACGCCGCTGATGTCGGCGACGAACGCCATTCACGGCATCGTGCTCGTCGGTGCGATCGTCGTCGTCGCGGCGCTCTTCGGCTCGCCCGTCCACGGGCCCGCGCTGACGGCGCTCGCGATCGTCGCGGTTGCGTTCGGGTCGATCAACGTCTTCGGCGGCTTCGCGGTCACCGAACGCATGCTGCAAATGTTCAAGCGCAAGAGCGGGCCGCGATGAGCGGCGCCGCACTCACCTTTGCCTTGCTCGATCTCGTTGCCGTCGCGCTCTTCATCATCGGCTTGCATTACCTCAACGCGCCACCCACGGCGCGGTTCGGCAATCGCCTCGCCATGCTCGGCATGCTCGTCGCACTCGTCGTCGTGCTCGTCGGCTCGCTGAACGTCGGGTGGTGGGCGATTGCAGTCGGAATGGTCGTTGGCGCGTTCATCGGCATCGTGGCCGCGCTCAGAGTGAAGATGACCGCGATGCCGCAGATGGTGGCGCTCTATAACGGCGCCGGCGGCGGCGCCGCGGCCCTCGTCTCCACGGTGGAGCTCGCGGTCGCGCGCAGCCACGGCGGGGCGCTCGATCCCGTCGTCGCGGTGTCGCTCGCCCTCTCCGCGACGATCGGCGCTGTCAGCTTCGCGGGGTCGCTCGTTGCGTTCGCAAAGCTGCAGGAACTCATGACCGGCAGGCCCGTTACGTATGCCGGACAGCAGCTCGTCAACGGCATCGTCGCGATCGCCGTCGCGCTGCTCCTCGCGTTCTTCGTCGCGCGTTTGGGCATCGCACCGGCGTGGGTCTATCCAGGACTCGTCGCGGCGGCGTTGCTTTTCGGGGTGCTCTTCGTCTTGCCGATCGGCGGCGCCGACATGCCCGTCGTGATTTCGCTCCTCAACTCGGCGACCGGCGTTGCGGTCGCGATCGCGGGATTCGAACTGTCGAGCACGCTCCTCATCACCGGAGGCGCGCTCGTCGGGGCGAGCGGAACCATTCTCACCGTTGCGATGAGCAAGGCGATGAATCGTCCTCTGACCAACGTGCTCTTCGGCGCGTTCGGAGCGGCGGGAGGCGCTGAGCCGGCGGCGGGCGCGAAACCGCAGAACGTGCGCAGCGTCTCCGTCGACGATGTGGCGGCGATGCTTGCATACGCATCCAAGGTCATGATCGTTCCGGGCTACGGCATGGCGGTCGCGCAGGCGCAGCACAGCGTCAAGGCGCTCGCGGATCAACTCGAAAAGCGCGACGTCAAAGTGCTGTACGCCATTCATCCCGTGGCCGGGCGCATGCCGGGTCATATGAACGTCTTGCTCGCGGAGTCGAACGTGCCGTACGAAGCGCTGCTCGATCTCGACGACGCGAACGCCGAGTTTTCGACGACGGACGTTGCGCTCGTCATCGGCGCGAACGACGTCACGAACCCCGCGGCGCGTACGGTGAAGAGCTCGCCGATCTACGGCATGCCGATTCTCGACGTCGACAGAGCCGCAAACGTCGTCGTACTCAAGCGCTCGATGCGCTCCGGCTTCGCGGGCATCGAGAATCCGCTCTACGAACTCGCGAACTGCTCGCTGCTCTTCGGCGACGCGAAGGCGTCCGTCGACGCGCTCGTCGCCGCCGTCAAAATACTATAGCGTAGGGGCCGGCGGCGTTGTGCCTAATGCGCTTGCGGCGTGCAGAGCCTCGTCCACTCCGCGAAGAGCGCATTCCGCCTCGACTTTTCAAACGTCGAGCGCGGCTTCGCACTGCGGTGCTCGATCGGCATTGCGATCCCGCTCGTCGCCGCCGTTGCGCTAGGTAAGCCGCAGCTCGGCGTCTCTGCCGCACTCGGAGCGCTCTCTACCGGCTTCGCATCGCTGCAGGGCGTCTATCGCACGCGCGCCGCCGCGATGCTCGCAACCGCGTGCGGCATGTCGCTCTCGATGCTCGCCGGGGGCTACGCAGTACACGCGACGCTCGCGATCGTCGCCGCAGCGGCGCTCTGGGGATATGCATACGGCCTGCTCTCCAGTCTCGGCAACGCAGCGGCAGCGGTCGGATTGAACTCGGTCGTCGCACTCGTCATTGCGGATGCCTTTGCGGGCACGTCTATCTCGGGTGTTCCCTTGCAGGCGCTCCTCGTGCTGGCTGGCGGCCTCGAGCAGACGCTTCTGCTCGTCGTCCTCTGGCCGATACGCAGATACGCTGCCGAGCGGCACGCCCTCGGTGACGCGTACCGCGCGCTCGGAGGCTTCGCACGCGAGATATGCGCCATTGCGGTAGCGGCTCCTCACCCGGGCGCGATCGCCGGCGCGCTCACGACGCTCGCCGATCCAGCGCCCTTCGCTCGACGCGGTGACATCGCGGCGTTTCAAGCACTACTCGACGAAGCGGAGCGCATTCGAGCCGGCCTCGGCGCACTCGTCACCGAGCGGTACCGATACGAGCGACGCAATGATGTAGCTCGCGTGCACTCCGTCCGCGCATTCGGCGAAGGCGTCGCACCGGCACTCGACGAGCTGGCAAACGCCCTGCACGAAGCGCGCGCGCCGGTCGTCGACGAGCGGCTGTGGGTCGCGGTCGAGCGTGACGCTGTGGCGCTCGACGCGCCCGCGCAGGCACTGCTCGGCCAACTGCGCACCGCATTCCGCCTCGCGTCTGCCCCCGCGAGCGAACGAGGCGCGGGGTTGCCGCCCGTGCGCCGGCGTACGACCTTCCCGCCCGTCGCACAGCACTGGCTAACGCTGCGCTCGAATCTCTCGCTGGCTTCTCCGTATGGGCGACACGCTGCACGACTCGCATTCGCGCTCGGGGCGGCGATGCTGCTGGCTCGGAGCGGCCCCTTCGGCCGAGGTTACTGGATTCCGATGACCGTCGCGCTCGTGCTTCGGCCCGACTTCCGCACGACGTTCACGCGCGGCATTGCGCGCATCGCAGGAACGCTCTTCGGCGCCGTGCTTGCAACGGCGATCGTCGCGTCGGTGCCGGCCTCAATGCACGTGGATGCCGCTCTCGCGGTCGCATTCGCCGCTCTCGGCTACTTCGTCTTCGGCCTAAACTACGCGGCCTACTCGGCAACGGTCACCGCGTACGTCGTCTTCCTTCTCGCGCTCGCCGGCAGCGTGCCGGAGCACGCAGCCGTGCTGCAGCGCACGCTCGCGACGCTCGCGGGCGCAGGACTGGCAGCCGCCGTATACGTCGCTTGGCCGACGTGGGAGTCGACGCGTGCGCGCACGATGCTCGCCGCGCAGCTCTGCGCATACCACCGTTACGCGCAGGCTATCTTCGTGAGTTATATCGAGCCGTCGAAGGCGAGCGGCGTACACATGCACCAACTGCAGCGCGCTGCCTGGCAGGCGCGCAGCATGGCGGAGGCGTCGATCGACACGATGATCGCAGAACCCAAGCGCAGACGCGCCATCGAAACTCGCATCGCGCTCGGCGTTCTCGCTGCCATGCAGCGGATCGGCGTCGCGCTGCTCGCGCTGGGCGCACAGGCTGCACGTGTGCATCCGCACCCGGAGATCGCGACATTCGAACAGGGTTTGGATCGCGCATGGGACCACTGCATCGCACTGCTGCACGGCGACATACCGGCGGAGCCGATGCCGCCGCTGCGCGAACTCTATCGCGACCTGGAGCAGCGCCTGGGCGGCAAGGCAGAAGATGCTGAGGCGGAAATCATTTTCGCCGAATCGGATCTCATCGTCGACGGGCTCAACACGATCGCGGCACTGCTGGCTGCGCAGCGCCCATCCCAAACGTAACGCGCACGGAGGTTCCGTCGTTCTCGCGCTTGATCTCCACGTCGTCCGCGAGTGACTCGATGATGCGCAATCCTCGCCCACGGTCCTCGTGCGGCGCCCGGTCGCTCCAGCGTCCGAGGTCGGCGATGGAGACGACGAGGCGGCCTTCGGTGTTATGCGCGCGAATCCGCACGGTTCCATTACGTCCGCCGTATGCGTGCTCGATCGCGTTGTTGAGCGCTTCGCACGAGGCGAGCACGAGATCGGCCGTACGCTCTTCGGAAAGATTCCACGCGCGGGCGAAACGCAGCAGCGCGCGGCGCCCGATCTCCGAGCGGCTCGCAAGCGCCGGGAGCGTCATGTCGATCTCGCGCACCGGTTCGAAACAAAGAGCGAGCAGGGCAGCATCGTCGATGTGCGGGCTCCCTCCGGCAACGTCGCGCGCGAGCTTCCTAGCGTCGAGCGCCGCGCAATCGTTACCGATCTTCCGCAGTTCCTCGCGCAGCAGATTCGTGCCGGCGATGACGTCGCGCGCGTATTCGACGATACCGTCCGTGTAAAGTACAAGCACGCCTCGTTCGGGCAACTGCATACGTTCGTTCGCGAACGCTGCGTGTTCGAAGACGCCCAGGGCGATACCAACCCCGTCGATCGTCACAGGCTCGCCGCCCCGTACGAGGAACGGCGGCGGATGGCCGGCCGTTGCCCATTCCAGCGTCATCGCCACGGTATCGATGACACCGACGAATGCAGTCGCCAGCTCGGGGTCGCCGCCGTAAACGACGTCGTTCGCCAGCGCTAGCGCCTTTGCCGGCGTCGCGCCGTCGAAAAGCGCCGCCCGTATCGTGTGTCGCAGGCGCCCCATCATCGCTGCCGCCGTAATCCCGTGCCCCGCCACGTCACCGATCGCGATCGCGAGCCGGCCATCGTACAACTCGAAAGCATCGTACCAGTCGCCGCCGACACGCATCTCGTCCTGGCAGGGAAAGTACGCGGCGTCGATGCGCAAGCCGCACCGCTGCGGCAACGCATGCGGCAGAAGCTGCGATTGCAGCGTCGTTGCTATACGCCGTTCGTTGCTGTAGAGGCAGGCGTTGTCGAGCGCAACGCTGACGCGTTCGCCGAAATCCTCGATGAGATCCCGGTCGCGACGCTCGAGATGCTCGCGGAGCGCGATGACCAACCTGCCCAAGGTGCCGCTGCGCGCGCGCAGCTCGACGGCGGCGTACTGCCGGTCGTCGATGGTGGCGATCGTGGGGCCGCCTTTAATGGCCGTATCTTCGCCGAGCGTCGCGTTTTCGCCGACCAGCCGCTCGAGATCTTCGTCCGTCGTCGCATCCGTCGGTTCTCGCATCACGATCGTGTCGTCGAGGTGCCGGAACTGCAGCGCCGCGGCATCTCCGAACTGAGCGGTGGCGAGCTGGCAGGCAATGAGCGCGACCTCCTTGGGATCGAACGAGCGGTAGAGCGCGCGACCGGCGTCTGAGAGAAAGCGTAGCCGTTGCGTCGCCGATTCGGCGGCGTTACGCTCCACGACCTCGTCGTGGATGTCGGTAACGAGAATGATCCATTTGATGACGACATGGTCGCGCAGCAAGGGCTCCGCCGAGAAGCGCTGCCATCGATACCCGTCGGGATGCCGCCGCAGGCGAGCGTGGAGCGTAAACGCTGAGCGCTCGGCGATGCCGCGCCGCCACTGTTCGAGAAACGACGCGCTGTCGTCGGCCTCGAGCGCGGCGGTAATGCTCGCGAGCGACGGGAAGCGCTTATCCCCCGTGTACTGCTTCCATTGCTTGTTGTAGTAGTCGATGCGTCCGTCGGGACGCGCCGTCAGCACGATGCCGGGCAGAACGGAGAAGAGATCGGACCACGGCGTCCGTTCGCCGGCGAGTTCGGCATAGAGCCGTGGTATATCCGCGACCGAGAAGGCGCCGGCGATCACTGCGTCGCTCGGTCCTTCGAGCGACGGAATGGGCAGCGCGAGCAGCGAGGCATTCGCGAGTTCCAAGGTCAAGAGCTTGCGCGAGGTACGCGCCTCTTCGGCAACGCCGCGAAGCGTCGCGTAGAGATCACCCTTCGTGCAGGACGCCAACTGCCTTCCGGCGGCGTTGGCGTATACCTGATTGCTCCAGACGCCGAAGGCCGGGCATTGCGCCTTGTCGATCGTGACGAGCAGTCGTGAGAGCGTCGGTCTACCCCTTTTTGTCAGGCTCGGGGAGTCTGCATTACGGCAGTCTTGCGGCCGGTCCTATCGCTTTTCCCCATTCCGAAGCGTCACGAGCCAGCGTGTGATCCCTCGCATGGTTACGGCTCGGATACTTGCCTCGAACTCCCTCGTATCCCCGCCGTCAGCTTTCGACGTGGCCTTGAGCGCGCCGCTCTTCAGCTTTGCTTTCGGCAGCTCGCTGAGAGAGAGCGATCGCCCCTGCGCGCCGAGACGCAGGCTGGGGAGGTGTCGTTCCGCTGCGGCGTTGCCGAAGAGGACGACGCCATCCTCTGAGACGAGCACGACCGGCTCTCCGACTTCGTCGAGTGCCGCGCGAAATGTGTCGCGCTCTTGCTCGGAATCGAGCAGCGCCGTCTCTCGCGCCTTGCTCACCGACTCCAAGCTCCGTCCGCGCGCTTCGAGTTCGTCGTTCGTCGTGTTGAGCTCTTCGACCGTTGCTTGCAGCTCTTCGTTGAGCGTCTCCAGCTCTTCGTTCGTCGCCTGCATCTCCTCGTTGAGCGTCTCGATCTCTTCCGTCGACGAGGCGGATTCCTCGAGGCTGACGAGCAGCTGCTCGTTCGCACTGCGCAACTCGAGGTTCCCCGACGTGAGCTCATCGTTTGCCTCGAGGAGCAGTCGTTGGCGCTGCGCCAGCTCCTCGCCGCGCGCACGGGTCGTCGAGAGTTCCGCGCTGCGCTGTGCTGCCTGCTGCTCGAGTTCGCGCCGGGATGCCGCCATGGAGGTGACGTCGACGAGAATCAAGACGACGGCTTGGGCGCGGGAACCCGACGACTTATCGGTATAGGCCGAGACGCGTAGGTAGCGGTCGCCGTCTCCCGTACCACCGTTCACCGTGATCTCGCGCGTGACTTCTCCGTCTTCGCCGCGGAGGACCGTGTCGATGAGTTCGCGTAACGCGTTCGGCTCAACCGCCGTCGCCGTGTGGATGATGTCTTCGCCGACGCCGACACCGTGGACGTTGAGCAGCGTGCGTGCAGAACGGTTGATGCTCACGATATCGTACCGGCGGTCGACGACGACGACGCCGAGCGGCGAGTTGAAGATGAGGTTTCCGACGAACTCGAGCGACGTCGGGCGAACCTCGCCGCCGCGCGGCACCGGTATGGCGGGATGCGGCGCAGGCTTTCGCGGCGTGCGGGGTGCGATAGGTTGATAGGCGTCGCGCAAACGCGACGGCGGAATGAGCACGCGTTCACCTTGGCGTTGAAAGATCTTCAGCGCCGTATTGAGAGGCTTGAAGAACTCCGGCGCGGGGTTCGTCGTCTCAGCCTTGCCCAAAACGAGGTAGCCGCCGCTGCGCAGCGAGAAGGCGAACAACTGCAGTGCGTGCTGCTGCAGTTCCTTGGTGAAGTAGATGAGCACGTTGCGGCACAACACGAGATCGATACGCGGGAACGGAGCTCGCTGTCCGAGATCGTGCTGTCCGAAGACGGTCATGTTGCGGATGATCTTGCCCACTTCGTAGGCGTCGCCCAAGGGAGTGAAGTACCGCTCGACGAGCGCTTCGGAGACGCCCTCGAACGCATCCCGCGAGTACACGCCTCGACGCGCGAACGCGACGGCCTCCTCGTCGAGATCGGTGGCGAAGATGCGCACGTCGAACGCCTCGGTTTCGGTGCGCAGCAACTCGGCAACGAGAATGGCGAGCGAGTAGGCCTCTTCACCCGTCGCGCACCCCGCGGACCAGAGCCGAAGGTCGCGCTCGCCGCTGCGCGCCGCTTCGACGAGCTGCGGGATCGTCTGCTCGCCGAGAAACTTATAGAGCTGTGTGTCGCGGAAGAAGCCGGTCACTTTGATCAGAAACGAGCTCACCAAACGCTGATAGGCTTCGGGATTATGCTGCAGGTACTGCTGATACTCCTCGTATGTCGTCGCGCCGGCAGCCGCCATCAAGCGTGCAAGCCGGCGGCGAATCGTCGGCGTCTTGTACTGCAAAAAATCGATCCCGCTGCGGTCGCGCACGTGCGCGAGAAATACGCGCAGCGCTTGCTCCCTATCTTCTTCCTCGACGACGTCTGTTCGTGCAACGAGCGCTTCCATGAGCGGCCCGATCTCCTCGATTTTGCGAGTGAAGTCGACGACCGTCGGCGGTAACGAGAGCGGCATCGACGGATACTCGGCGCTCGCGGGTTCCTGCACGATCACCGTGCCCCCGCGCTCCTTGACTTCCCGCGCGCCGACGACCCCGTCGGTGCCCATCCCGCTGAGGATGACGGCGATGAGGCGCTCGCCGTAGGCTCTGGCCGCCGTTTGGAAGAGGCGGTCGACCGACGGCTTGATACGCTTTGTCTGCCCGTCGCGCTTGACCTCGACCGTACCGTCTGCGATCTCGATGTCGCATCCCGACGGCACGACATAGATCGTGCCGGGTTCCATCTTCTCTTGCGTTTCCACGACCTTGACGGCCAGGGCCGTACGCGCGTCGAGTATCTCGCCCAAACGGCTGTGGAAGTGCGGATCGAGGTGCTGCGCAACGACGATCGGCGCCGGAAACCCCGAGCGCAGACTAGAGGCGATCGCCGAAAGCGCCTCGATGCCGCCCGCCGACGAGCCGGTGACGACGAGCGCCCGTCCGTCGGACGTATCGTTCTTGTTCAGTCGGGCCCCCTCTCGCGGCTTTCTTGGGAAAGAAGCTAACTCTAGCGGGTTCGATTGGAGGAGACGAATGCCTGGGTCGCACGTTGTCGTCGTTGGAGGCTCGGCCGGAGCAGTCGACGCTCTCGCAAAAATGGTCGGCGGCCTGCCATCGGACTTCGCAGCCGCAATCTGCGTCGCCATTCACTACCCGCCGAATACGAAGAGCACGCTCCCCGAAATTCTGCGACGCGCCGGCTCGCTGCCGGCGTTTCACGCCGGAAACCGGGAACGCCTCACGCCGGGACGGATCTACATTGCGCCGCCGGGCAGCCATCTCGCTTTTTCGGACGGCGAGACGCGCATCATCGACGGCCCGCGTGAGAACTGGCACCGCCCGTCGGTCGACGTGCTCTTCCGCAGTGCAGCCGAAGTCTACAATACGGCTGCCATCGGCGTCATTATCTCAGGGATGCTCGACGACGGCTCCGCCGGCCTCGCCGCGATCAAGGCGCACGGCGGAACGGGCATCGCGCAGGATCCCGTCGATGCAGCGTTTCCGGACATGCCGCGTAACGCCATCAGTTCGGGAGGCGCCGACTACGTGCTACGCGCCGAAGATATCCCTCGCGAACTGCAACGCCTCGTGGAGCGACCCATCGCCGAACCGCCGGCCGACTTCCCTATGCTCGACAAGACGGGAACCGGCGCGAGCGACTACGAGCGCGATCAGGCGTCGAACTTCACGTGCCCGGAGTGCGGCGGCTCGCTGTTCGACATCGAGCAACCTGCCGTACCCCACTACCGCTGCCGCGTCGGCCACGCGTACAGTCCGCACGTGCTGCTCGCCTCACAGTCGGATCACCTCGAGGCGGCGCTCTGGACCGCATTACGAAGCGTCGAGGAGCAGGCGGAGCTCAGCCGGCGGCTCGCGATGCGCTCGCGTGCCTCGAAGCTCGATCGCGCTTCCGAGCGGATGGAGAGGCGAGCGCAACGTCTGCGAGAGTGCGGCGAGACGATCCGTCGGGCGCTTCACGAAGGCGCGCTTAAAGACGAGGATGTCGACAAGGGCGAGCCGGAGCAGGAGAAGGCCGAAGAAGTCTAGCGAAGCGACGTTTTACCGCAAAATGTCGCGGGAACGTCTGTTATCATGCAAACATTTCCCGCACGCGGCAATAGCGCCATCGACATTCTTCTCAACGATCACACGACGATCAAGCAGCTCCTCGGCGAGCTCACCGGCGCGGGCGAACCGCAGCGCCGCAAGGAGACGCTCGAGCAGCTCAAAGGCATCCTCACCGTCCACAATGCGACGGAGGAGAACATCGTGTACCCGGCCATTGCGGTCGTCGCCAAGGACAAGAGCGAGTCCAAGCATCTGTACGAAGAGACTGCCGACGCCGACGTCCTGCTCTTCCGGCTCGACGCAATGTTGAAATCGGCGGACGCGAGCGACTTCGACGCGATGGCGACCGAGTTTCGCGAGGCGGTTCTCGAGCACATCGACGACGAGGAGAGTTCAGCGTTTCCTGCGCTACAGGAGCGCGCGCAGCCAGAGCAGGAACGCATGCTCACGCACTCCGTGCGCGAGTTTCGCGAACAGTTCGTCTTTCAAGAAGACAACCACCAGGCGTAGGCATTCCACGTCGGCAGGAACGCATTCGGCGCAAAGCCGTGCAGACGCTCGTCGTATGCATAAATGTACCTGGCGTTGAAGAGATAGATGATCGGCACTTGGGCGGCGACGATGCGCGCGATGCGAACGTACAGCGCCCTGCGCTGCGCTCGCAGCGGCGCCGCAAGCGCTCGCCGCTCGAGCGCGTCGACCCGTGCGTTGCACCAGCGCATGTAGTTCGACGGCGCTCCGCAGGCGAGCACGCTCGAATCATCCGGATCGGCTCCGAGGGTCCACGGCACGTACGCGAGATCGTACTTGCCGGACGGCAAGGTTCCGGTCACCGGCAAGAAGAGCTGTGCGTTGCTGACGCTCCGCACGTGCACCGCAATGCCTTGCGTCCGAAGTTCGGCTTGCACCTCGGTTGCGATGCGCACGCCGCTCGCCGTCTCAGGGAACGCAACGTACTCGAGATCGAGCGGCCTGCCGTTCTTCGAGCGCATGCCGTCCGGACCGCGCCGCCAGCCGGCTGCGTCGAGGAGCGCCGCGGCGCGGGCTGGGTCGAATGCCGGCTCGCGCACGTGCGGATCGAACGCCCAGGAGAAACGAGGCTGCAGCATGCCCGTGACGACGTAGTTGCCCAGCGTGATGCGCCGCGTGATGCCCGCGCGGTCGATGGACATCGCGATCGCGCGCCGCACGCGCACGTCGTCGAGCGGCGGATGCGCCGTGTTCATCGAGATGCCGGCGACGACCGCGGTCGGGACGCGAACGAACCGCAATCCGGGCGTACCGCGCACGAGCGCCCACTGCACCGGCGCGAGCAGATTCCAGTCGATCTCGTGCGAGCGTAAGAGCACGAGATTCGTCTGCGGATCGGGAACGATCCGCAGGTCGAGGCGGGCGACGCGCGGGCGGCCGCGCCAGTACCGTGCGTTCGCCGCAAGTTCAATGCGGTCGCCGTGGCGCCAGAAGCGCAGCGTATACGGACCGTCGACGACCGACGGATCCGCGCCGAAGGGCGCACGGTCGAGCGGCGCCTCGTTGCGAAGCACGTGCGCGGGAAGCACGAACTGCGGCGACGATCCTCCGTACGAAAAGTAGGTCATCACCGCCGGTGCCCACGCGCGGCGAAGATGGAGGACGACCGTGTGGGCGTTCGGAGCCGAGGCGCGATCGATGAGGTCGTAGCCTTCGTGCGAGAGCACCGGGTTGCGCGGATCGAGGATGGCGTGCAGCGTGAAGAGCACGTCGGCGCTCGTGACGGGCACACCGTCGCTCCAGCGAACGTTGGGCCGCAAGCGATACGTGATCGTTCGCCCATCGGGGGAGATGCCGCCGTTCGCGACCGTCGGAATGAGCGACAACAGCGCCGGTACCGGCGTGCCGCGGCGATCCACATCGATGAAGGGCTCGAAGAGCAGCCGGTCGACCTGCAGTTCGACCGAAGCGGCATCGGGATGGATGAAAAGCGGATCGAGGGTCGTCGGATCGGCGGAGAGGTCAAAGCGCACGGTTCCCGGCGGAATGGCGCTTGGCTCGGCGGTGCAGGCAGCCAGGGGAGCCATGAGCGCCAGCGCTTGCGCCAAATGAATCATTCGTGATAAGGTAACTTTACCGAACACATCATCGCCAATCTTGCAAAAGTGCCGAATATGAATGCGCTTCCTACCGAACTCGACGAGCTTGACCTTCGCCTTCTCGAGGCGCTTCAACGCAATGGTCGTGCGACCTTTGCCGAACTTGGCAGCGTCGTGGGATTGCGTGCCCCTGCGGTGCACGACCGCGTCAAGCGCCTCGAGCAGCGCGGGCAAATCCGCGGGTACGGAGCGCGTCTCGACGGGAAGCGGCTCGGCTTGACCCTCGTCGCATTCGTGAGCTGCTATACGTCGCCCGACTGTGATTACGACGCGTTCATGCAGCGCTTGGCTGCCATCGGGGAAATATGCGAGATCCACTCCGTCGCCGGTGAGGAGAGTTACGTGTGCAAGGTGGTGACGCGCTCGACGCATCACCTCGACGCACTCCTCGCGCGCCTCAAGACGATGCCCGGCATGGCGCGCACGCGCACGACGATCGTCCTGTCGACTCCCTTCGAGAGAGAAGGCATCTCGATCGCATGACCCTGCGCAAACCGCTCTGCCGATTCGGCTCGCACCGCGTGCTCGCGCCCGAGGGCGCCCTTCCGCAGGGCGCGCATCGCCTCGACGCAACGCCGGTCGCGTACGAGAACGAGATCCTGTGCGACGTCGAGCTGTTGAACGTGGACTCGGCCTCGTTTGCGCAGCTGCGCGGTGCGTGCGCCGACGATCCTAAGCGCATCGCTGAGACGATCCTCGCGACCGTGCGCGAACGCGGAAAGCAGCACAACCCCGTTACGGGCTCCGGCGGCATGTTCGTCGGCCGCGTGCGGGATATCGGTTCGGCAATTGCCGCACGCATCGCCTTGAAACGCGGCGACCGCATTGCCTCGCTCGTATCGCTGACGCTCACGCCGCTCGCGCTCGACGCCGTACTGGGTGTCGATCTGGCCACCGCGCGCCTGCGCGTGCGCGGCACCGCTATTCTCTTTGAAAGCAGCGCGTGGGCGCGGCTTCCGGAAGACATCGACGATGCCGTCGCGCTCGCGGTGTTCGACGTTGCGGGCGCTCCCGCGCAAGTGCGCCGGCTCTGCAACCCTGGCGAGAGCGTCGTCATCATTGGAGCAGATGGCAAGAGCGGAATCCTTGCTTGCGCGCAGGCAAAGGAGCGCGCCGGCGCGCGCGGACGCGTCGTCGGGGTCGTTCCCGACGCGGCGACGCCCGGCTCACACCTGTTGCGCGACGCGCGGCTCGTCGACGTGCTCGTCGAGGCTGACGCGTGCAACGCGCTCCCGCTCGCGCGCGCCGTCGAGGAAGCGGCACCGGGCGGCGCAGATCTCGTCGTCAACTGCGTGAACGTACCGGGAACCGAAGCCAGCTCGATACTGTGCACGAGGGACGGCGGGTGCATCTACTTCTTTTCGATGGCGACCTCGTTCACCGCGGCGGCGCTCGGCGCCGAAGGTTTGGGAAAGGACGTAACGATGATCGTAGGCAACGGCTTCGCACCGCGTCACGCTGAGATCGCGCTGGAGACGCTTCGCTCGCACCCGGCGATCCTCAAATACTACACGGCGACGTACGGACGGCCGTCATGACCGACATGTCCTATCGCGAACTGCGAAGCGGCGAGTTCTGGCGTCGGATTCCCGCCTATGCCGACGTCGACGAACCCACGTTTCTCGATCATCTCTGGCAGCAGCGGCACTCGGTGAAGACGCCGGAGGAGCTGCTCGAGACGGTGCGCGATCTCGCTTCGCCAGAGTTCATCCGCGACGCGCGGCTCGGATTTCATCGCGCTCCCATGGCCGTGCGTGTATCACCGTACGCGGTCGCGCTCGTCGATTGGAGCGATCCGTATCACGACCCGATCCGTAAGCAGTTCATCCCGGTCGCCTCGGCGCTGCTTCCCGATCATCCGCGTCTCACGTTTGATTCGCTACACGAGCAGGAGGACTCGCCAGTTCCGGGTCTCGTTCACCGCTACGCCGACAAGGCGCTCTTTCTTCCCGTCGCGGTCTGCCCCGTCTACTGCCGCTTCTGCACGCGCAGCTACGCGATTGGACCGGACACTGACAACGTCGACAAAGTCGGCCTTGCCAAGACCCCGAAACAGTGGCAGGACGTCTTCGCGTACGTCGGCGCGCACGAGGAGCTCGAGGACATCGTGATCTCCGGCGGCGACGCATATCAGCTACCGCCGAAGAATCTCGAGCTCATCGGCAACGCTCTGCTCGACATTCCGCACGTTCGGCGCATGCGCTTTGCAACAAAAGGTCCGGCGATCATGCCGATGAAGCTCATCACAGACCATGCCTGGGTCGACGCGCTCGCCGGCGTCGTCGAGCGCGGGCGTAGGATGGGCAAGGACGTCGTGCTCCACACGCACTTCAACGCGCCAGAAGAGATCACCGAGATCACGCAGCGCGCCATGCGCCTGCTCTTCGAACGCGGCATCTTCGTTCGCAATCAATCGGTGCTCATTCGCGGCGTCAACGACGAGCCCGAACGCATGCAGCGTCTCGTGAAACGCCTCGGGTACCTGAACGTCCACCCGTACTACGTCTACATGCACGACATGGTCAAGGGCGTCGAGGACCTGCGAACGACCGTCCAGACCGCCATCGACGTCGAGAAGTTCGTGCGCGGCAGTACGGCGGGATTCAATACGCCGACCTTCGTGTGCGACGCTCCGGGCGGTGGTGGGAAGCGCGACGTGCACTCGTTCGAGCACTACGATCGCGAGAACGGCATCGCCGTCTACGCCGCCCCCTCCGTTAAGCCGGGACGCACGTTCATCTACTTCGATCCAATCGACCGGCTCGAGCCAGCCGCCCGCGAGCGCTGGCAGAACGAACGCGTCGCCGGCGAGATGGTGCATGAAGCGCTGCGCCGGGCCGGCATCGGCGACGCGTCGCTCGTCATCGCATAGAAGATCGACGACGCTGTCATGGTGAGCGCAGCGCAAACGCTGTCATGGTGAGCGTAGCGCGAGCGAAGCGAACGCGAAGTCGAACCACCGATCCGATGCGATGCGCCGCGGGTCGTTCGGCGGTCCCTCGACTTCGCTCACTGCGTTCGCGGAGTTTATCCTGAGCGTAGCCCCGAAAGGGGCGGAGACGAAGGGCTCGGGATGACACAGGCGTGCGACGCTTTGCGAATATCCTTTTAGAAATGTGCGAAGCCTGCGATGAAGAAGCCGAGTCCTACGAGCGTGACGAATGCTCCCAGCCAAAGCGGCGCCTTCGTCGTGCGCGACAGCGCCGTGATGGAGACGAGCACGATGGAAACATCGAAGAGGGTCGCCGCAATCTCGTAGCGTTCGTACGACGTCAACGACCGCTCGGCTTGTGCGAGCTGCTCTTTGGCCGAGATTTCGTCGGCGTGTGCCGCGACGAGCGTCGCCGTAGATTTGCCGTTCTCCTTCGTAATCCGCGCCCGCAAGTTGCGTAGCGCTCTACCGTCGCGCACGAGGCCCGAGTCTGCGAATGCGCGATCCACTTCTATCTTGATTCTGCTCGACTCATAATAGCTGTATTGATCGGCCGCTCGCGTTTGCATGATGCCCGCGAGGGTGCGTTTTTCCAGCCCCGATACGGAGCTGTGATTGGAGTACAGCGTCGCTAGCGCGGCGAGCACGGCGACGATGGCTGCCGCGAGCGGCACGAGCCTGTCGCCGGACGCGATTGCTTCGCCGCGCTCTTTGACGTCGTGCAACGCGTCTGCCGCATTGAACTCGGGCATGCGCGCTGTTACGGACGCCGGCGCGCGCACTCCTCTAAGAGCTTGTCGAGCAGCGTGGAGATGTCGTGCTCCGCCACGATTCCGGAGCGCGTCGGCGCCGGCAGCAGCTGCTGCTCGGTCATCCGGTCGAGCATCGAAAGCAGCGGATCGTAGTAGCCGTCCGCATTGAGAAGCCCAACGGGCTTGTCGTGAATGCCGAGTTGACGCCAGGTGAGCGCCTCGAAGAGTTCGTCCATCGTTCCAATGCCCCCAGGCAAGGCGACGAATGCGTCGCTGAGCTCCGTAAGAAGCGCCTTGCGAGCGTGCATCGAAGCGACGACGTGCAGTTCCGTGATGCCCTGATGCGCGACTTCTTCCCCCGCGAGGGCCTGTGGGATAACGCCGATGACCGTGCCGCCGTACGCGAGCGCCGCATCCGCGAGCGCACCCATCATGCCGACGCGGCCGCCGCCGTACACGACGTCGTCGCCGCGCTCTGCTATTGCTCGGCCGGCCTTTGCTGCGACGCTTGCATAGACGTCATCGCGCCCGTGCCGGGCGCCGCAAAAGACGCAGATGCGCATCACCCAGACTTGCGGCGCCGTAGGTGTGAAGCCTGCCGCAAGTCGAATGACGCCGCATGCGGCGCTTCGTCGTCTTCGAAGGCCTCGACGGAGCGGGCACGACCACACAAGTTGCGCTGCTTCGCGACGAACTGGCGCGTCGCGGCATAGCAGCCGAGACATCGAACGAACCCTCGAATGGACCGATCGGAAGTGCCTTGCGCGCTGCAATCGAAGGGCGCCTTCGGCTCGATCCCGTTGCGTTGGCACTCGGCTTTGCAGCGGATCGCGCAGACCATCTCTTCAAAGAAGACGGCGTCGTCGCGACGCTCGATGCCGGCCGCTGGGTGCTTTCAGACCGCTACGTGCTGTCGAGCCTCGCGTATCAGGCAAGCCTTGGTATCGATGCTGCATGGCTGCGCGAGATCAATGCGTTCGCGATTCCACCGGACGCGACGATCTTTATCGACACGCCCGTCGAGCTTTGCCTCGAGCGCATCTCCGCACGCGGAGGCCATATCGAACTCTTCGAAGGACGAGAGCGCCTGCGCGCGGTCGCCGAACTCTATCAGGGACTTCTCGTCGACGAGAGGTTGACGGGCAGACTCATCCACGTCGATGGAGCGCGCTCCGTTGACAGCATCGCGCAAGAGATCCGCGAACAAATCTAGGGAAGCTCGGCCAGCGCTTGTGCGATGATGCGCTCCTGTTCGACGGCGTGCTGGCCCGCATATCCCTCGGATGGGCTGGCGCGATACGGGCGGCCGACGTACGCGATGTCGAGCGCGGTGCCTTCGAGGCGCTCGAGCAAGCGCCGGCGCACGTACGCGCGTGCGCCCATGTTCTTCGGCTCTTCTTGAACCCACAGAAGACGCTTGAGATTGGGATAGGAAGCGATGAGCGCGCGAATCTCTTCGTGCGGCAGCGGCGCGAGCATCTCGACGCGTGCGATGGCGGTCCGGCGAACGCGCCCATACTGCTCGCTCTCGGTGAGATCGTAGTAGATTTTACCGGTGCAGAGAATAAGCCGCTCGATGCCCGCGCGTTCCTTCACGCGCGGATCGTCGATCACGGGCCGGAAGGTCTGGCGCGCGAAATCGTCGATGCTGCCGTACGAGGCGTCGTGTCGCAGCAACGACTTCGGCGTCATGAGAACGAGCGGCGCCGGCACGGCCGCCGCTGCTTGCATACGCAGCACGTGGAAGTAGTTGTCCGTCGTCGAGGGGTACGCGACGTGCAGATTGTTCTCCGCACAGAGTTGAAGGAAGCGCTCGAGACGCGCGCTCGAATGCTCGGGGCCGCCGCCTTCGTACCCGTGCGGCAGCAGCAGCGTCAAACGCGAACTCTGCCCCCACTTCGCCTGGCCGGCTGCCATGAACTGATCGACGATCACCTGCGCACCGTTGAAGAAGTCGCCGTACTGCGCCTCCCAAAGTACGAGGGCGCGCGGCATCTCCGTACTGTAGCCGTACTCGAAGCCCATGCACGCGTACTCGGAGAGCGGGCTATTGTACGTCTCGAACGACGCGCGCGCGTCCTCGAGATGGTGGAGTGGAACGTACTGCGCGCCGGTGACGACGTCGTGCCACACCGCGTGACGATGACTGAACGTGCCGCGCTCCGTGTCTTGCCCCGTGAGGCGTACGGGGACGCCCGACGTGACGAGTGATGCGAACGCGAGTGCCTCGCCCATTCCCCAATCGACGAGGCCGCGTTGTGCAATGACGCCACGGCGGCGTTCGAACTGCGCCCGCAGCTTTGCGTTGAGCGAAAAGCCCGCCGGCACGCGCACGAGCGCATCGCTCCACGCAATCAGCTGCTCGCGGCTGGGCGACGGCAGCGCGGGCGCGGAAGCCGGCGAGCTGCCCGCAAGGTCCGCGAGAATACCGGCAAGGCTCGCGCCGCTTCCTTTGACGCGCCGGTGCGCTTCCTGCAGAAGCGACGTCGCCTGCACGAACAGATCGCCCGCCTCCTCCGTGGTGAGAATCGACTGTGCAACGAGCTTGTTCGCGTAGAGTTCGCGGGCCGTCGGATGAGATTTGATCGCCTCGTACATGCGCGGCTGGGTGTACGCAGGCTCGTCGGTCTCGTTATGACCGACGCGACGATAGCCGATGACGTCGATGAGTACGTCGCGTTGGAAGCGGCGGCGAAACGCAATCGCCAGGTGCACGGCCGCGATGCACGCGTCGAGATCGTCGGCATTCACGTGCACGATCGGAACGTCGAAGCCCTTCGCGAGGTCTGACGCGTAGCGCGTGGAGCGTCCATCTTGCTGGACGGTCGTGAAACCGATCTGATTGTTGGCGATGAGGTGCAGCGTGCCGCCTGTCGCATATCCTGAAAGCGCCTGAAGGTTGAAGACTTCGGAGACGACGCCTTGTCCGGTAAAGGCTGCGTCGCCATGCACGAGCACCGGAACGGCCTTGCGCAGGTCGTGGGCCGGCTGCGGTTGCGACGTGTCGGTCTGCAGCGCGCGTGCAGCGCCTTCGACGACGGCATCGACCGCTTCCAAATGGCTCGGGTTGTTCGCGAGCGTCACCTCGATCGCCATACCGCTGGCCACACGATAGGTCCCGTGCTCGCCGTGGTGATACTTCACGTCCCCGGTTACGTCGTCGTTGCCGACGCCGCTTCGCTCGTTCGCTGCTTCGAACTCTCCGAGGATGTCGTCGTACGGCACGCCGAGCACGTGCGCAATCGTGTTCAACCGGCCGCGATGCGCCATCCCGATCACGGCGTGCTGCACGCCGTCAGCCGCAAGGAGCTCGAGCATCTCTTCGATCATGGGAATGAGTGCGTCAAGCCCTTCCACCGAGAAGGTTTTTTGGCCCAAGAACGTCTTGCGCAAGTATCGCTCGAGTGCCTCGACGCGCGTGAGGCGGCGCAGAATCTCCCTGCGGCGCTCGGGCGAGAGCGCGATGCGCTGCTTGCCGGATTCGACGTACTCGCGTAGCCAGCGGCGCTGCTCCGTGTTCGAGATGTGCTCGATCTCGAACGCGATCGTCGCGCTGTACGTCGCGCGCAGTTCGGGAACGACCTCCGCGAGCGTTGCGCCGGGCAGTTTGACCTCGAGCACGGCGGCGGGAACGGCGCTCTGCAGCGCCGGCGTCAGGCCGTACGTCTGCGGATCGAGCGACGGATCACCTGCGGGCTCGCTGCCGAGCGGGTCGAGGTGCGCTGCGAGGTGGCCGTGCGTGCGGTACGCCGCGACGATCGCCATACCGGCGGCGACGGCGCGCAGCATCTCCTCCGACGGTCCTTTATCGCGCGCGGCTTCAGGCGTCTGCGCCGGAGGGAGATGCGTGATCGGCGGCGCGAGCTCGAATGCCGAGAATGCGCCCGCGTAGAACTCGTCACGCCCTTGCAGCAGCTCGTCGATTCGCCGCAAGTACTCACCGGACTGCGCGCCGGCGATGACGCGGTGATCGTACGTCGAGGTCATCTGCATGACCTTCGTCACGCCCAGAGCGCGAAGCGTCTGTTCGTTCGCGCCGGCGAGGCCTGCGGGGAACCCGATCGCACCGGTTGCGATGATCGCTCCCTGCCCAGCCATGAGGCGCGGCACCGATGCCACCGTTCCGATGCCGCCGGGATTCGTCAACGTGAAGGTTGCGCCGGCGAGGTCGTCGGCGGTGAGCTTGTTCTCTCTCGCACGCGCGACGAGATCGTCAAAGGCGGAAGTAAACCGCGCGAAGTCGAGCGTGCCGGCGTGCTTGATGACCGGCACGAGCAGAAAGCGGGTGCCGTCCTTGCGTTCCATGTCGACGGCGATGCCGAGATGAATGCCTGCGTCGACGCGTTGCGGGCGCCCCTCGTCGTCGCGGCGGAAGGACTGCGTCATGACGGGCTGCTCGCGCGCCGCGCGCACGAGTGCGTAGGCGATGAGATGCGTGAACGAGATCTTCTCGCGCCTGCCCGCAGCTCGCAAGGCTGTATTGAGCTCCTTGCGGCGCGCGTCGAGCATCTCGACGGAGATCGAGCGAAAGCTCGTGGCCGTTGGGATCGCAAGCGACTGCTCCATGTAACCGGCGAGCGCTGCGGCCGGTCCCTTGAGCGCAGAGGTCGTGGCATGCGGCGCCAGCGGTGGTTGCGCATTCTGCGGACTCGAAGGGCGCCGCGCCGCATCGCCCTGCTGCAGGACGTCGGCGCGCAGTACGAGACCGTCGGGACCCGAGCCGTGCACGCGTGCGACGTCGACCTCGGCGCGACGCGCGATGCGTTCCGCTTGCGGCGTCGCGCGCACGTCGCCCGAGGACGCCGGCGCTACGGCGCTATTCGGCGCGGCGGCGGTCACGGTTGGCGGCGCTGGGGATGCGCGCGCGGTTTTGGCCGGCGCCGCACCATTGCCGGACGTCCTCGACGTGTCGATCTCGGCGAGAGCCGCACCGACTCTCACCGTCTCACCCTCGCCGGCGAGGATGCGCGTGAGGACGCCCGACGCCGTCGCGGGCACCTCGACGTCGACTTTGTCCGTCGTCACGTCGACAAGCGGATCGCCCTCGGCGAC